>JAHJCJ010000072.1 GCA_018812825.1 Candidatus Omnitrophota bacterium | reverse complement strand
GTTTCTTGGCAAATTCAGCTTCGTAGAAAAGTACTTTTTCTGCGTATTCCCTTATCTCATTAAGAAGTTTTATTATATCATCCCATAATCGTGGATTTTCTCCAGCTTGTTCAGTGAGCGCTTGTGGCCTTGTGATAAGCCCTTCATCTTCATTATAAGAAGCGATAATAAAATTCTTGCGCTCTGTAATATTCTCTACAGGATTTGATACTTTCGCTCTGTAAACATTGGGTTCTGGTGTTTCTTTTTCTTTCTCTAAAAAGTCCCGGCCTTTTATTTCATTGATCCTTTCAGAAACAAATTCTGATAATTTTATAGCTGAGGTTTTAAGCCCATCGTCCCAGATAAAATTCTTAACATTGCTGTTAAAGAGTCCTGCTAGAGCAGGATCCTGATTTTCAAGGTCTTTTATGGCCTCTTCTACAGACTTAACCTCTTTGTGCGCAACGATCCTTTCATGCAGCTCTTGCTGTAAGTGGCTTACACCTAAAAGCTCTGCCAATGAATCAGCTATGCCGAACATGCCGCCCTTATAGAATCTCTGCGCCCAATACTCATAGCCTTCTCCGCCATTGGGATATTCTGCGTGGAGTTTTTCCAGCCCTTCCCTGTCGCCTTCCAATACGCGCATAATATCGCCCATAACAGTTACGTTCTTACCAAACAGCTCGGAAACTCCCTTATCTCCGTGGTCAGCGATGCCCACTATAGCGTCTATTTCTCCCTGTACCACCAGCATGCCCATGGTTCCCTGGAAATTAGTTATAAGATCCCACATTAATTCCCTTGAAGAAACGACTTTCCGAGCTATCTTAATCCAATCGCCTAATTTTCTCCTAGTGGCGTAATACGGCAATACTGAACCTTTTTCAGCTTCTTTTATGGATTTACGCGTGTATTTTGAGCCCAAGCTCAATGACAATGCCATCAGGTAACTATTTAAGACACCCTGCAATGTCGTATTAATAACAAATTTTCCGCCGTGTATTACAGGAAGGCCTTTCATGCCCAACTCTGTGCCTGTATTGACGAACTCGAAATTTAAAGGAGATAATACTGCCTCTGCTATGCCTGGAATAAAGACGCTTCCTACAAACGTCAATAGCACAATTATCTTTATAATGCCTACTGCCTTTGCTATGATTACATCTTTACCTCCAAACGCAGCCTTTGCGCCGGCGATAAATTTTATCTCGTTTATAAGTTTTGTTATTGTATAGCCGCCCACCAGATACGGAAGCACGCTCATCCCTGCCATTCCAACCGGCAGAAAAGCTATTATAAAAACAGTGAATATCGAAGAAAGCGACCATAACAATAAACGCTTTTCGACAAACCATTTGAGGCCGCCAAGGATAGGATTATATGTTACAAAATCCTCTATCTTACCTAATGTTCCTGTATACTGCTTCTGCCTTAGCCTCTGCCACCTGGTCCTGGAGCTGTCTGTCGCTTCCATCAGCGCGCCTGCAAATACGCTTGGTGAAACTTTAATATTATCCGAATTAGACTTCAGCTTGGCTCGATCTATGGAACCCTTTAAGAAGAAACTCTTGAATAAATGCCATAACCCCGGGACTAAAAATAAGCTTGATACAAGCTTCCTGATACCAGGTTTTTCTTGTGATTTATCTATCACCTGCCTGAGTTTCTCTCTTTTAATAACGCTCTTTATGAACTCCAGCTGGCTCTTACTGAGCTTGTGTAGATGCCTGCCTGTTAATAGCATTGTAAACCTATCTATATCTCCTACCTCAAAACCTTGAAACGATGATTCTATCTCTAATATCTCTTCTCGCGTATCTAGATTATCTAAATAATATTCATCCCATTGTATGTTTTCTAACGCTTCTTTCCCCTCATCAACTACTCTTTTTGCTTTTTCTTCTATCTCAGCTCTTTTCGCCTCATCATAAGGTATCTCTAAATCCTTTTCTTTTGGTAGCCTGGGCTCTTTCAATCTCTTCGCTGCCTTAATAATGCCCAAGATCCCTGTCAATACAGCAGCATCCCATGCCATTAACGGCAGGCTATATATATAAGAAACCATCCCGCTTAAGGAAGGCGTACCAGCTATTACGGTTTCAACAGGCACACCCCATAAAAGCGCGGCTATGGAGATTGTTAATAACGCCGGCTTAAGGACTTTTTGCCTGTTAAATATCTTTTCCAAAGTATCCCTTAATTTTCTTGTTTTGTGCTCCTTATCTGTAGAACCTTTCTCTGTTTTTTCTCCTCTGTGCAATCTGTATATTAACCATAGCCCTAATAGTCCTGCTATTGCCAAGAGTTCAGGCGTATAATTAACCAGTTGCTGGACCAGGTCAAAGGCCTGCTCAGGAAGAGCGTCAATAGCTTGTTTTACAGTCTCTGTAACTTGAGGCGCCTGAAGTGCTTGCTCTGCTTCTCTAGTGACGTCTTCTATCGCAGGCTTAAGCGTTTCTACGGCGCTGTCTGCGGCATGGCTGACTTTACTGATACCTTCCAAGGTAGATGTCTCTACAGAACCTGTATAAATAAGGTCTGGCTTTACTGTTATGACCTTTGAGCCGAGGCCCTGCAGCATTGCGTGGAACTTCATAACTGCTCCCTGCGCGCCCCAGTAAGCGCCTTTTAAAGCCTCAGGGATAATTATGTCTGCGGTGGTCCTTATCTTTTCAAGGATGCCTCCCAATGTATCGCCTTTTTCAACAATAATCTCTACAAGCCTGCCTGACGAGTCAAACACCAGCTTTGCCGCATGAGAGATGCCGGAATAAAGGACGGTGGAGAAGAACGCGACTACTACAGGTATGAATCTAAAGAAACTCTTTTTGGATTCAATGGATGCCTTTTCAGATACAGGGGCGCCCGGAGTAAGTATCGGGGGCAAGGCCGATGCTTTTTCTCCTGCCGTTAAGGCCTGGGCGCCCACAGATTTAAGATCCTTAGAAATATTTTCCTTAGACAATTGAGAAATAGGTATGGCGCCTTGCCATTCAACAATCCCATTCCCGCCAGCAAGGTTAAGATTGGAGAGCATGTTAGCATTGATTTCTCCAGGCAGCTGTACGCTAAAAGCCGGCATAAAACCTGATCCGAATTTGTCCTGGAATGAGCCATACGGCACAGCGAGATTACCGTTTATGTCTTCAACCCTTACATTGACTCTGCCGTCAATAGCCATTAGTTCGCCCAGCATGAAGTGATGTATGATTGAGCCGTCCCTGGCTATCCCTTCCACCTGGAAACCAAACGGCAGCTTTATAGAAGCCTCTGATAATTGATTGACAGGGATATCATATCCATAAGTAGTGACGCCATATTCATCTCTAAGGACATCGCGCACTATATAATAAGGTACAAGGCCTATACTTAGATTGGATAATAATTCCCTTACCTCTCGCAGGTTTTTATTTTTAACATCTTCTATGATACTGATGACCTTCTGCGAAAAGTCCCTTGCCATTACCTCTGTAGTAACTTCCTTTTTAACCTCGACGCCTTGCGCTGATAAATATTCTCTGATGCGCGTATCATTAAGCATTGACGCGCTGAATATGACTGCGCAGTGTATGGAATTAATAGTACGGCCGTCCAGGGCATGGAGCATGACATTATTCTGCGATCCATCATCGCCGAATAACCCTGCCAATAAGAACCTGATATATAAAGGTATGCCGCCTATGCGGAGTATCAGCTTAAATTGATCGAGCTTTGAATCAAGGCGCGTGATCTTTTCCTTTGCAAATTCCAAAAACGCCTTGTCAACTGTATCTCTGACAATGGCTTCCTGGAGCGCGCTATTAATAATATCTTCCTTTTTATCAGCCTGGAGGCCCGGTTTCTCTGTTTTTTCTTTAATAAGGTACATCATGATGGAGACAATATCAGGCAGGTTTTTGCTTGAGAGGAGTTTTTCTTTATTGATAGTAATAGCTATGGGCCCGCCGCGTATGCCACTCACATCAGTGACCTTGGTATTAGTCTCATCTCTTACATCAATAAGGCCTGCGTCTATCAATCCTTTTATAAGGGTCTCCTGTATATCACGATATGGCGTATCTCCCAATAACTGCGCGCCTGAGAGAGCTGTTACAGAATCTAATATACCCTGTTTAAAATCGCCTGCTGTAAACTCACTAACAGCCTTGGTAACAAACTCTTCAAGCGCTTGATTGCTGGCCAGGCTCGGCCCGGAAGTAGGCTGCTCAGGAGGCTGTTTGACTCCATCATTACTACTCATACTACTAACACTAACAGGCGCCCTACTAATACTACTAACAGGCTCCATTTTTTCTTTAATCCATGGCTCAGCGCCTGTAAGCAGGTTATTTATTAACATCCCTTCATGAATTTCGGATTCGCTGAATGCCCTTGCATACGCTATCCAAATTCCATTTTCGTATTTTTCTGCGATCCATGTCCCTTTTTCTTCATCATGCATCCTTAGAACTCTAAATCTTCCCTTTTCACCGGTAACCGTAACCTTCTCCTCTGCTACAAATTCATCTCCAGCTATAATAACATGCTCCATAGGCTCGGCATATAGCTCTTCCTTAGATACTTCCGGCACTAACTGCTTAGATTCAATTAAAGCCGGCGCAGCTGGCTGCTCAGCAACCGAGACAGCTGCAGCTTTACTGCTGGCCTTTTTAGCTTTTTTATCTTCAAATCTTGCGTCTATCTCAATAACTTTTTTAGCGATCAGCTCTGCAAAACTAGCTTCATAATCCCCAGTGAAATCAATTCCCCTGCTCTTATATGCTCTAGCAGGCAAGAAATACCCTAATAATGATAATTCTTTATGGTCTTTTACGGTCTGGAAAGCTGCCTCTTCTAAATTCTCTCCAGCCACAGACACTCTGTATCTCAAATCATACCAGAATTTATAAGCAACGTTATTTATAAAGATATCTTCATTTTTAGCTGCCAGTTTTCTTTTATCTTCATCCTTAATATCCTTAATTAATAGTTTCCTATTAGCTAAAAGTTCCAATATGCTTATGGTCTTGATATCGTTGTATACTCTACCATCAGGCATTGTAATAACATATTCTCCTGATTTTTCTGATTCTGGCTCTATTGTCACGCTTCCAGTGCTATCTTTATAAGCTATGCGATAAAGATTTGTTAACCATGCGGATATATCTTTTAATTTTTCATTTCTAAGGACAAGGACTTCTGTATCCTTTTCTTTATAAAAAAGATCCCATGCAAACATGTCAACAGCTAAATGCCCTATTTCATGAGCAGCAGCTCCTTCTACGATTTTTTTAGCAATATCCGGAGCAATATCTGCAATCTGCGCTATAAGCATTACAAATCCTGTATCAACTCCTATAAATCCTTTCCTAGTAGTCTCGTCATCTGTGCTTGCATGCATATTATCAACAAGTGCGCCCTCTTTATTTGACCTAAACCTTACATCTATTACTGCTCCTTTAGCATGCATCTTTTTTATCTGGCCTTTTATCCATTTTTCTATTACTAGTTCAGAAATCTTTTCATGCGCCTTAATAGCAAGGCCTGTGAAAACTTCGCTATGTAGTTTCTCGGTATTGGCTTTATTTAAATAAAAGCCTGCTATTGCTCGATAGATATTTTCATCCAAAATATCTGCTGGATTTAAAACCCCTATTATGGTCCCAGCTTCTTTCGCGAGTATCTCAATATCGTTTGCTTTTTCTCCTATATTCTCGGCTGCGAGCTTAATAACATCGCCATAGCTATATTTTCCTTCTTCTACAATACTAAATGCGCTGGCTGCTTTTTCAATAGTTACTCCTAACGCTCCGGGTGAATTCACTGCTATTAATGAACGGCCGGATTCAGGTTTAGCGCCTTTAATCTCTTGTGTGAGCATAACAAACAATAGCCCGGCCAGCCCTTTATCCTTGTCCATCTGCTGAACTTCTTTAACAGTAAGCCCTGTAATAGCTACATTTTTCTTATCAGCAATAGCCTTTAATCCCTGCTTAGCTTGATACAACCTGCCTGCTAAACTAACTAATATTGGCTTGGAGCCTCCAGCCTCTTTATCGACAAATGGCTTGATTATATCAATAATGCCTCCTAACTCTTCTTTTCTTAAACCCTCAGGTACGAAGTTAGGATTTGCCAGGCTTCTTACATCAAATTGATTAGCTATCTCAGAAGGCAATAGTCCGTGGTTAGCCTTTACCGTTTCTAAAACCTCAGTAGAAGTGGTCGGACCTAAATAAAGCATGTAGACAATAGGTTTTAACTTATCTACTTCGGCTTCACGTTCTTTCTCGTTATTATAATTTTCTATCTTGACATTCTTATCGACTATCTTATCAAGAAGCGCTAAAGTAACTTTATCCCCGGGCTTCCAGCCAATCTTTTCCAGTGTACTGTCAGCCTCGTTGCTAAATATCTGAGCTATGTCTCTAAGTATCCTGTATATTTCTACCGGCGGGCGGCTTATTGATTTCTTTAGTTCTTCAACGAATTCCTTGCCTGATTTAGCGCTAAGCTTCATGGCCTTAATTAAAGATATGTTTTCGGTCATGCCAAGCGCTTTGAGTAGATCATGGGTCTTCTCAATGGCCTGCAAACCTTCTTTAGTCAGTTCAGGATAGAACAATATAGCCAGGCTAGCCGGATTCATACCCTCTAATCCTGATTTTTTGATATAATCTTCTAAATCGCCGACCATTAATCTATTTGTGGCTTTTTCAAGCTTCCTTCTTGCCCGATCCAATTTTATCCCTGAGGTAACTATTTTTAATTTGTTGCGTGATTCAATAGCCTCTTTTCTTTCTCTATACCTATTCCCATAATTCACTCTGGCATTGAAAACCGGCATATATAATTTTGCAAAAGAATCCTTTATCCCTTTGCCGGCTAAAGATCTTTCTGTGGCGCTTTTTTCTTTGGCTGCCGGCTTCTGCTCAACAGGGGTTTTTAATGCAGTGCCTTTTGCAGTTATTGTAGTTGAAGCCGATACTTGGCCTTCGGGTTTAATTGATTCTGCTGTTTTAATTTCTGGCTTGGCTTAGATCG
>JAHJCJ010000071.1 GCA_018812825.1 Candidatus Omnitrophota bacterium | reverse complement strand
TAACCTTGGCTTCATTTTTAACATCATCTATTCTTCCCGCCAAATAAATATCCGGCTTAACCCCGGCTACCAATAAATGCCTGGCAGCACAAAACCCATCCCCGCCATTATTACCCGTGCCGCAAAATATAGCAACTCTTACTTGTTCATCCTGCAATATTTTTAATGCTTCCTCGCTTACGCTGCGGCCAGCATTCTCCATAAGTAGAAGAGTTGATATTCCAAATTTCTTCTCGGCCTTCTTGTCCAGTGCCTTGGCCTGCGCAGCGGTTAATATTCGTTTACCCTGTTTGATTTTTGCCATTTTTCTATTGCCGTTTTATCTGCCTATCATTTCTTCCCGATAGAAAATGCATTGCCCAGACATTTACCTACGCCATAATAAGTACGGTTCGCAGGATTAAAGATTATAGGCTTTATTTTTTCAATATCAGGATATCCTTCTTTTGTCAATACATCTTCCTCTACTTTTACATCTTTAACCTGGCCCATAAAGAGCGTATGCAATCCTATTTTAACTGACTGCAGAAGAGCACATTCCAAAATAAAAGGAAACTCTTTAACATAAGGTGCATCTACAAGTTCACTCTTTACCGGAGTAAGACAGGTTGAGGAGAATTTATCCTCGATCTTGCCTGAAGCAATACCGAAGTAATCCGCCTCTTTGATGTATGCTTCCGAAGGGATGCTTATAGTAAAAGCATTTCTTTGCAAAATATTAGCATACGTATATGTAGCTTCTCTTAAAGAAATACTGATGCATACCGGATCAGAACAACAGATCCCTCCCCAGGCAACTGCCATAGCATTGGGTTTATCAGCTTTATCATATGTCCCGATAATAAAAACCGGAGTTGGGAAAACAATGGGCTTGGCTCCAATAGATTTTTTCATCGTTTCCTCCTGTAAATATGATTTAAGTACCTTGCGCTTAATATAAAGGCATAAACTAACCGGAGTTAAAAATACGCCTTATTACTCGGTTAATTTCGCTAAGAATTCCCTATCCTCTGTACTAATTTCATGGAATTCTAATCCCACATCAAAAGAACTGAGGTTGCCTAAACAAAAACTTAACAGTAGGGCCCAGACAACCTTACATTTACATTGAATATCCCGGCCATTAATACGCAGCTTAATCTCTAAATAATCCCCTGCTTTAATCAATCTCACTACGATAACCCTCAGGCCCAATGCACTGACATTTTTAACCGCTAAATTAGTGTAATTGTCTTGCCCGGCAAAACGGACTTTGAGCGCACAAGGAAGATCTTTTCTTTTAGCCCTTCTCTTATTTTCTCCTCCATCCATCTATGACCCACCTCCCAAGCTGTTAATATTATACCTTTTTCCCCTAATAATCCCAAGTATTTTTAAAAGCTTGGAATACCTGTCTATCAATCCCGTTAATGACATAAAACTGGATAAGCTTCTTTACCTTTATACGTATACGCGCATTATCTTATTAGCAAATCTAATTTACCTTATAAAACAAAAATCCCAAGCATAATTTTCCTGGGATCAAAAATGCAGCTATCCTTTATTCTATTCTATCTTAATTAATCAGGTAGAATTATTAAAAAGCTTGCGCGTATCAGCAGTTATAAGTGTTTTTAGCTTCTGCGGATCCCAAGGATAAAAATTCAGGGATTCCTCCTTAACTACGATAGGCAACACTACACACTCAACCCCCTTTAAGGCCATGGCGATAATTTTATTTCCTTTATCCCTGTTCTTGCGTAACTGACAATCAACCCACCTGCTCTTATGCGTATTTTCTCCTATAAGACATACCACGATATTGCATTTTGCAATTTTCTCCCCCATGGCCATCCTGAGCGCTTGTGCCCCTTCTGCGCCAAAATCCAAGCTTAGGTCACCTTCATAAAAATCCAATTCGTAATTCGGGCTGCGAAACAAGGGTATTATTTTCTCTACTTTCTGGGCATCTTCTTCCGCAAAACTCAAAAATACCCTCTTCGTCATCCTTCGCTCCTGGTAAATTTCTTTTTCTGCAACCACCCCAACCCAATTGCCATCAGCATCGGCACCGGCAAAATAAGAGTTAGGTCAAATTCACCATATGTACGCAGCACATAGACGCTGATCGCAAGGAATATACCAAACCAGGTAAGCTTACGCACAATATGCAGCTTATAGAAGTCACAAAATGTAATTCCCATCAAAAATGAAAAGATGGTCAAAGTCACAAATTGCAGGATAAGTCTTTCCCCCATATTCTCTTTCCCTTTATTAAAACTTCTATTTACAACACTTGCTATTTCTTCTTAGCAATGTGGATAATTAGCGTATCATCTTTAATTTCAGTCTTAACAACCTTAGGATCAGCATCTATCGGTAAAGAGACCGTCCTTACAAAAGAACCAAAAATCTGAGAGCCCTGAGAATCTGAATAATCTCCGCTTAATGTAATTAAGTTGCTATTGATTTCTACCTTGACCTTATCTTTATCTAACCCTGCAATATCAAATTTTAAGATATATTCCTTCCTTGTTCCTGCCTTATTCAGATTCGCTGACAAGCCTTGATTACGTTTGTATTCCTCTATTGCCTTCTGCAATCTTTCTACAGGAATCGCAAAACCTATGCTCTGGGAATATTGCACTACTGCCACATTTATACCAATGAGTTTGCCGTTTAAGTTAAACAAGGCGCCACCGCTATTGCCCGGATTAATCGGCGCATCTATCTGAAGCATATCGCCCATAACAAATTCTCCTTGCGAAGAATGAAATTTCCTGTTCTTCCCGCTGACAATACCAGAGGTAACTGTATTCTCAAGCCCAAGAGGATTCCCGATGGCTACTACCGTTTCTCCCAGCATCAAATCTTTTGTCTGACCTAGCTCAGCTTCGATAAGCGGTTTTGGCGGAACGATTTTAATAAACGCCAGGTCGTCATTTTTGTTTTCGTACACCACTTCTCCTTTAGCCTGCTTTCCGTCATTTAAAACAATAAAGATGCTGCTTGCCATATTAACTACATGCGCATTGGTTACAATTAAACCGGCTTTATCCACAATAACACCGGAACCAACGCTTTTTAATTTTAAAGCAGGAGCCATGCCATGAAACGTGGAGAATTGATTAAACAGAATATCAAAATCATTGCCATAAACCCCCCAATAGGGATTTTGGCGTAAAAAGATAATATGCTCGGTACTGATATTAACCACTGACTCCGCCGTATCTTTAACCACCTTGACAACAGGAGTCTGACGATTATCAATTTCAGCAGCATTAACGGCTGATGTCAATGACATTACTATAAAAACAAAAAAAATTCTTCCTAAAGTATCCTTCAAGCGCATATAGCCCTCCTTTAATTCAAAATTTAGATTTCTGATCTTATCAAAAAATTCTACAATTATTCTTTCTAGTTGTCAATTATAAAATGCCTAATAGACAAAAAGGCCTCTCTCAAATCCGAGAGGGGCCTTTTAGTGGGTATTAAAAATTGATTATTCCTGATTTTCGACTGAGATCAAACTTAACTCATCGCCAACCTGCTCGGCAACAACTGTTACCTTTAGCTTGCTGTCGGCATTATTAAGAAACTCTACTATCTGGGTATTTGAATCCGTGTCAAACACATAAAGTATGCCATCTGAATAGATGGAATAACCGCTCTCAATGCATGCCGGCATAAGGGCACACTGCTTGGTATGAATCTTGACAAATTCACTCAAGGTATCATTGTTATTTGCTTCTGCGCACCGATTATCAATAATATAGCCATTTATTACCATCTCATCGTCCATAGTTGTAGCCGCATCCATAGCCCCAGCTGTAACAGTATGCTCGGCCGCATCTTGAGCAAAAGCTAAAGAACTTACAAAGCAAAACGCAATAAACACAAAAAGTATTCTCTTCATTTCTATTCACCTCCTTTCATTTAACTAATGTTTTAATACAGGAAGCTTGCCATATTAAGTAATCTTAACAGTATTTTTCTTCTTGTCAACGGAATTGAGTTTAAAATTAAAAAAGGCGCCTGCGGCATACTTTGCCTCAAGCGCCCTAAAAATACCCTGCTTTACTTTACTTTCAAGAATTTATTATATAACCACGCCAATAGTAAACCTCCTATGCCGGCATCCACAAAACCCCAAATACCTCCGATAATGCTCCCGGATATTGTCGGCGTATACCCTAAATAAACGCTCGCCATTACCTCGCCCCAGGCATCACCCCAGGTAGAAACCGTATCGATTAGCCCCATAATAAGCATGCTGCCGCCCCAGAGAACTCCGCAAGCTAAACCAAATGCCTTCGAATCCAATTTTCCCATACGCACTCCCTTCTTGGCTTATTATATAATTATAAGCAAATTGTTAAACAAGAAACGCTTGAGATACCTTTCAGGCGCCGCGCGGCCAAAGATTCAATTCCACTCTGGTAGTTACCCGTAAAAATTTACTGAAACATTCTTCCCTAAAGAGAAATACCCTGCAGCTCTTCTAACATCTTTTGCCTTGCCTGATCAGTAACATAAGGAACCGCATAAAAATACTTATGCATAATTATCTTCAACCCGCAGAAACCGAACGTACCGTCTTCAATGGTTTTTCTCAAAGCTTCTTTATATCCATATTTGATATAATTTTCTTCAGCACTGCCTGTAGTATTTATCAAGATTGCTTTTTTATCCGTCAAAAGCCCATAAGGCCCATTTTCGTTAACATTATAGGCAAACCCGTAAGAAAATACACGATCAATATATCCTTTTAATATCGCCGGCATATTAAACCACCAAATAGGATGGATAAAAATCAGGATGTCGGAGTTTCTTATATAATCCTGCTCCCTATTGATATCAACCAGGGCCTGCCCTCGCTGCCAGGCAACAAAATCATTGTTGCTTAATTCCGGACTAAATCCGATTCCATATAAGTCACGCGTTTCGAAATTATTTCCTGCCTTCCTTAAATTCTCACCAACTATTTCTTTTATGGCATGATTAAAGCTTTTAGGATTAGGGTGGGCATATATTATTAGATATTTCACATTAACCTCCTTTTGTAAAAGAAAGGCCCTGCTACCTTAATTACTTGAAATTATAGTGTTTTCTAACAGGAACTTTTATATTCCAGGTACACTCCAGGCCTTTAGGGAACGTCACAAAATCTCCCTTGCCAAAACTAACCGCCTTAGCTTCTTTAACCTCTATAGTAACATCACCTTCCAAGAAATAACACTCTTCAATACTATCATATGACCAGGGGAATTTTGAAACCCCCTTAGTCCATACAGGCCAATCAAACACGCCCATCTGATTTAACTGTTCCTGATTTAACTTCTGTACTTTAATCTCCATCTTCCGCTCCTTTATTTTATATTATACCTCTCTAAACCAAAACCTAAAGTCTTTTCAAGTTTGAGAATCTAATTAAGTATTATGCCCCAGAAATCTATTTTCTCCTAAAGATTATATTTATAATAATTGTAAGCAAAAAACTAGTAATCAAAAAAGTTACTATCGGAAAGTAAAAATGAAACCACTTTGTGTGAATTGAGATATCACCCGGAAGTTTCCCTAGGAAAGGAATTCTTCCTGTGAGCATAAAGAATAGCCCTAGTAAAATCATAAAAATACCAAAAAACACAAGCATCTTTCCGATACC
>JAHJCJ010000070.1 GCA_018812825.1 Candidatus Omnitrophota bacterium | reverse complement strand
TTACCATGCAATGACTTGTCCCACCGCGGACCTCCGGCCCATAAGCAGGAAACCAGCTCACTTGCCTGTTTTGCCGCATTACCGCCTCAGCCAAAACCTTTCCCAACAGCATTACCCCTTGACCTCCGCTACCGGCAATAATTACACTCTCAATCATTTAATCTTTCCTAAAGGGAATTCCTTCTGCATCACATCTCTGATCCAATCCAGTGATTCTTTGGGGGTCAATCCCCAATAAGTTGGACAAGGCGAAAGTATTTCAACCAAAGAAAAACCTAAACCGTTTATCTGGTTTTTAAACGCCAGTTTTATTGCCTGCTTGGCCCTTAATACCCCTTGTGGATTATGAAAAGATACTCTTTCAATATAATGCACACCTGGCAATAATGCCAACATTTCAGAAATCTTTAAAGGATAACCATGTTTTTCCTGCTCCCTACCATTAATGGTTGTAGAAGTCTTCTGTCCCAACAGCGTAGTCGGAGCCATCTGCCCTCCGGTCATCCCATAAACTGCGTTGTTAATAAAAATTACGGTTAGGCTTTCTCCTCGATTTGCCGCATGGATAGTCTCATTCGTACCTATGGCAGCTAGGTCTCCGTCTCCCTGGTAGGTAAAAACAATGTTCTGTGGTCGCGCTCTTTTTATGGCAGTAGCGACAGCAAGGGCCCGGCCATGCGCTGCCTCTGAACAATCAAAATCCCAATAATCATAAGCAACTACGGCACAACCTACTGGGGCTATCCCAATAACTTTCTCTCTTATGCCTAGCTCATCAATTATCTCGGCAATCAAGCGATGCGCTATACCATGACCGCAACCCGGACAATAATGCGTAGAAACATCATATAGCGCTTCTGGATGAACAAATATTTTTTCCATTATAAAATTTTGTTAACCTTACTAACAATCTCTTTTTCGCTGGGCACTCCACCCCCTGAACGGCCGAGAAACTCTACCTGCGAAACCCCATTAACTGCAAGCTTCACATCTTCAAGCATTTGGCCATACGACATCTCGATTACCAAATATTTTACCTTTTTGCTTTTTAGCTGGAATACTTTCTCCGGAAATGGCCATAGGCTGATAGGGCGGATTAGACCGATCTTTTTACCCGTAAGCCTTAGTTGGCTAACGGCGCTTTTTGCAATACGTGCCATTGTTCCATAAGCCACCAGAATTATCGTAGCATCATCCAAGAATAAACTTTCGTAACGCGTCTCTTTCTTTCTAATAATATCATAATTCTTTTGAAGCTTAAGATTAAACTCCTCAAGCGCACCTTCACGCAAAAAGAATGATTTAATAATATTCGGCTTCCTGCCTTTACAACCAGTAAGTGCCCAGGGTTTTGAAGGTTGGGCATTGATTTTATTGGTAGACAAATTAATCGGCTCCATCATCTGGCCTAAGATTCCATCCCCTAAAATCATAACGGCAATGCGGTATTTATCCGCTAAATAGAAACTTGTTTGCGTCAAATCATATGCTTCCTGTACGCTTGCGGGAGCTAAAACTATCAAGTGATAATCTCCATGGCCTCCGCCGCGCGTAGCCTGAAAATAATCCGACTGCGCAGGAGCAATATTGCCTAGGCCAGGACCGCCGCGCATAATGTTGACGATTACTGCTGGAAGCTGAGCACCAGAGATATAAGATATCCCTTCCTGTTTTAAACTTACCCCTGGGCTGGAAGACGAAGTCATTGCCCTAGAGCCGGCAGCTGAGGCACCGTAAACCATATTAATCGCAGCCAACTCTGACTCTGCCTGGATAAAAACTCCCCCGGCTTGCTGCATATGCTTAGCCATATAAGCAATAAGTTCATTTTGCGGGGTGATGGGATAACCGGCATAAAAATTACACCCTGCCTGGATTGCACCTTCAGCAATTGCCTCGTTACCGGATATCAAAACTTTTTTCTTTAACATATCTACTTATATATCTCTATACAACAATCCGGACAGATCACCGCACATTGCATACAACCAATGCATTCGCCCGTTAAATTAAACTCTGCGAAATTTAAACCCCGTTTATTCAATTTTCTGCTTTGTTTAATCAGACCCTTTGGGCAAAAACTAATACATAAGAAACAACCCTTGCATTTATCTTGATTGATTGTAATCTTAGCCATTATTTTTTAGCGCCTGGCGGATATTCGCGGCAATCCCCAAAGCAGTTAACCCATATTTTTCCAAAAGCAATTCTCTTGGGCCATGCGGAATAAATCCAGACGGAAGACCAATGCGTACGACTTGCATATTTAATTCCTGAACAACAGAGCTACCGAATCCGGCATCTTTAATTCCTTCTTCTACTGTAAAAATTAATTTTGCCTTTACACAAACCATTTTCATCAACTCAATATCCAAAGGCGCAACAAACCGGGCATTAACTAAGTTTCCAGATAACCCCTCGCTACTTAATAACCCAACTGCATCCCTGGCAACTGAAACCATACTTCCCAAAGCAATAATTGTAAAATCCTTACCTTCTTTAATTAATTCTGCCTTACCTAATTTCAACGGCTCCGGCAAATTACTATTTAAAGTAGTATTGGCGCGGGGATATCTTATGGCTACCGGCTTATCCAATCCCAAAGCAAATTCAAACATTGCTTCAAGTTCCCGTCCGTCTTTTGGCGCCATAACTACTAAATTCGGAATACTTTTTAAATAAGCAATATCAAATATGCCTTGATGTGTAACCCCATCTTCTCCTACAATCCCTGCCCGGTCAATAGCAAATATTACAGGCAACTCCTGCAATGAAACCTCCTGAATAATCTGATCGTATGCGCGCTGCAGAAATGTAGAATACACAGCTACCACTGGTTTAAACCCTTGTTTGGCAAGCCCGGCCGCAAAACAAACCGCATGAGCCTCAGCAATCCCTACATCAAAAAATCTCTCCGGAAAACTATCGCGGAATTTATCAAGACCTGTCCCTTCCGGCATGGCTGCAGTTACCGCCAGAATCCGCTTATCTTTATGTGCCAACTCCACTATCTTATCGCGAAATATCTCTGTATAACTCTTCAACTTAGGAGAAGATTTCTTAGGTATAACCTCACCGGTATTCATATCAAAACAGCTGATACCATGGAATCTTACGGGATCTTTTTCAGCAAAAGAATAACCTTTTCCTTTTTTAGTCACAACATGCAAGAGCCGGGGCCCTCTGATGTTAATAATATTCTTTAATGTTTGCGTTAATGTGCCTAGATCGTGTCCGTCAATAGGCCCAAAATAACGAAAACCTAGCTCCTCAAAAAGCATTCCGGGAACAAATAACCCTTTCAACCCCTCTTCAAATTTAGCCATAAGTTTTATAAGGCGGCTTCCGCGAGGGACACGGTTTGTGAGAAATTTTACTAAGTTATCATGAAAACGGTTGTAAACCGGCAAAGAAATAATCTTGTTTAAGTAGTTACTAATTGCCCCCACATTAGGCGCAATACTTAATTCATTGGTGTTTAAAATTACTAAAATATCTTTTTTCAAGTGACCAGCATTATTCAAGCCTTCAAAACAAAGGCCGCCGCTTAGTGATCCGTCTCCGATTACACAAACAACCTTAAACTGCTCTTTCTTGGACAAAAGATCCCTGGCGCAGGCAAGACCAAGCCCCAAAGAAACAGCATTCGAGCTATGCCCCGTAGTAAAAGGGTCATAGATTGATTCATCTTTGGAAGGAAAACCGCTTAGCCCCGCATACTGTCTAAGCGTAGAAAATTTGGAATTACGGCCAGTTAATATTTTATGCGCATATGCCTGATGCCCTACATCAAAAATAATTTTATCTTTTGGAGTATCCAAACAATAATGCAGGGCAATAATCAAATCCACCGCCCCAAGACTTGAGGCAAGATGGCCGCCGGTCCGGGAAACAACTTCAACTAATCTTGCGCGAACCTCCACAGCCAGAGAATTAAGTTCGCCTAAATTCAAGCCCTTCAAATCTTGCGATGAATTTATTTTCTCTAATACCATATTTATTTATCTTCCGCTACATCCGCATCATCAAACTTTTCTAAAGAAAACTTCCCTTCTTTCTTCAGTAATAGCTCTACTCTACGCTGCGCATCAGCCAAAGTCAATGAGCAGGATTGCGCAATCTTAACCCCCTCTTCATATTTTTTAAGCGACTCACCAAGGGTGAGCTTGCCACTTGAGAGATCCTCAACAATCTTCTGCAGTTTTTTTAAATCCTCTTCAAACATCGCTTTCTCTTTCATCCGTAAATACCTCCTGCACTAAACTCATAAATGCGCCTTTATGCAAAACTGTTCTCAGTTGATCACCTGGTTTTATTTGACCGGCATCCTTAAGTATTGTGCCTTGGGGAATAAGCATACTTAAGCTGTAACCACGCGATAAAATAGAGAGCGGACTTAATGTCCCTAATCTTTGGATTAATGAACTACCGCGTTCTTTTGCCAACTCCAGAGAATGACGCATATTATAATTTAATCCGGCAGATAACTCATCTAACAACTGCTGCTTTTCTAAAAGACGATCAGCCGGACTTTTAAGCATATGCGTAAGAGCAATAAGCCTATTTTTTAAATCGCCGATCTTATCTGTAATGGAAAAATTCAGTTCATATTTAATCCCGTCTAATTGTGCTAATAAAGCGTTCTTTTTGTCGACAATAACTTTTGCCGCGGCTGAAGGAGTTTCGACAAAAACATCCGCCACCAGATCCGACAACGTAGTATTAATCTGATGGCCTACTGCAGAGATAACTGGAAGACTTGAATTATAAATTGAACGGGCTACAATTTCTTCGTTAAATGACCACAAATCTTCTGCGCTACCGCCTCCACGGCTGACAATAATTAAATCCGGTTTACCAAAAGCATTTAATTCCTCTATGGCCTCGGAGATTTCTCTAGCTGCCTGCTCACCTTGCACCCTCACAGAACGTATAACTACATCCACGCATGGCGCGCCCTTTTTAAGAATCTGTAGAATATCACGTACTGCCGCGCCCTTACTGGATGTAACGATACCCACGGAAAAAGGCATTAACGGCAGCAGCCTTTTATGCGCAGGATCAAAAAATCCTTCTTGCTCTAATTTTTTCTTGAGTTGCTCAAAAGCCAATTGCTGCGCTCCCACCCCTTTAGGCTCAATCCTCTCAACAATGATTTGATATTGGCTGCGCGGACCATAGACATTAATTTTGCCAAAACAAATAACTTTCAAGCCATCCTCAAGCTTAAACTTTAACCCTTTATTGGCGTAAGCAAACATCGCTGCCGAGATAATAGCGCCCTGGTCTTTAAGCGAAAAATAAAGATGCCCACTAGTGTGGGCTTTAAAATTAGAAACCTCACCTTCAAGCCAAATCTCTCCGATTTTATCTTCAAGCAGCCTCTTAATCGCTTGAGTTATTTCAGAAACAGTATAAATATGCTTATGGCTTCGGTTATCGGATACCGAACCACGGCCTTCTGGCCTGTGGCTTTGCCTAACGGAAAACAAACCATTTCCCTCTGGCTTACTTATTTTCTGCATCTTCCACCAGTTCTTTAGCAGTATCCGGTTCTACCTCAACAACCGGCAAAGGTTTCTTTTTGAATATCAAAAGCTGGACTGAATAAGGGCTAATCTCCACTGTTTCAACATAGTCCTGATTAAAATCCACTTCTTTCTCATCTTTCGCCTCAAAGGCGCAACCACTGCTACAGCTACTATCCACCAGATACCGGCTAAGTAAATATATGTCTTTGGCGCCTTTAAAGGAAATTTTTATTTTACGATTAGTCGTTGATAATCTTTTGGCTAAGCTATTCAACTCTATAGCTCGATTAAACATATCTTTTACCTTAGGGCTAAGGCGCAAAATAGACAAATCAGTCTGTCCAGAAATAATCTTATCAATGCGATCGGATTTCGCAATATTTAAGACAGACTTTTTCTCTGCGCTATTTAAATAAACGATATTGCGTGATAAATAATTTATCGCCGCTACCGGGTCAATATAATTATAGATGAGTACGGCAAAATAATCCTGGGATTTGGTAGGAATTACGCCAACAAAATCATCCGTTAACTTAACCGACAATAATTCATTGCCCAACAGATTAAGCATGCGTAAGGTATTATAACTGGCTTTGGCATATCCTTTATAGTCTGGGCGTTCGGCGGCAAAAGAAAAAACTCCGAGATTCCTGGTTACTCTTTCTTTATTGCCTCCAAAATCCTCCAGGCAAAAATATATCTGGTAATCTACCCCGGCTTGCTGCATATTTTTTATGCGCGCCGGGATATAACTAGCAGCAATATAAGCATCAACGCCTCTCTTAGAAGAAATATTGGCAATAGCATCAAAATTCCACTCATCAATGATTAAAGGTAAACTGTCTTTAAAGCTAAAGTAGCTTAACCATTCACGGATAAGTTTAATAAAAGGCTTATTATAAATGGTTTCTTGTTTCTCAAGAGCCGGATCAGAAGAATACGCGTGCCATGATATAAAATCCAGAGGTAATTTATAATTAGAACAATATTTTATCAATTCATAAATCAAGCTGCGTTCGGGAAAAAGAATATTATTGGTTTCAATGTTAGCAAACCAGCAGCTCGTTGACGGCCCGCCTAAAGGGATGTGCATCTTGGCCTCTTGGCGCAACTCTTTTACTGCTTCAGCAACAACGCGATAAAGCCTAAAATACTCCGATTTTTCACCTAAGAAAAAATCTTCCAGGTCCGGGGCATTCCAGACCTCATACCAGATATTATATTTTTTGTCACAGCTTAATTTGCGTATAGCATCTTTAACGAGCTCTTTATACGCCATTAAGTTATGCACAGAACTGTTTTTATCCAGTACTCTGCCTAAGCCGAAAGGAGTACCGAATAAATCAAGGATTACTGTTCCTCCGCTATCACTTATCTTTTTAATAGTCTCTTCATAGTTTTCCAAAAGCCTAGCCTGAACAGCCTCATCTTTGGCCAGTTGAGTAATCTCCCAAAGGTTGTATTGGATGCGATAGAAATAACTAAAGCCTAAATCTTTCTGCCAGGTATCCAAGACATCTTTGGCAGCCAGTGTTTGCGGCCAACTTATATCACGATGCGCTCCCCTGCCGCTTAAATCAATATTTGTTTTATATATACTAGGAAGGGGGCCCAAAGAAGAGCTAAAGTCCAAATTCACCTCTAGTTCATCGGACGCTTGAGCAAAACAAAGATTGACCCATAAAAATGGCAAAAAAATGAAAAATAATAAAGCTTGATACAGTATAATCGGCTGCCTTTTGTTCATCTAAAGTTTTCTCTGCACTCTTGAAATCGAATTCGCCTTGCCAGTCGCTTCATCTATTTCTACAAGTACGCCATGCAATTGGATATTCCCTTCCGCTACTTCAAATCTTACCGGGATAGAGCTTAGGAAACGGGTAAGCACATCCTCTACTCTCCTGCCAATCACTGAATCATAGGGGCCGGTCATACCCGCATCACTTATATAGGCAGTTCCTTTAGGCAGGATTCTCTCATCAGCAGTCTGGATATGTGTATGCGTGCCCAAAACAGCAGAAACTTTGCCATCCAGATACCAACCTAAGGCGATCTTCTCAGAGGTAGCTTCTGCATGTATATCCACTATAATAATCTTAGTCTCTTTTGTCAATTCCTCAGCAACCTTAAATGCAGCCTTAAAAGGGCAATCCAAGGCCTCCATAAAAACCCGGCCATTAACGTTGATTATCCCAATTTTAACCCCTTTTTTGGATTTAAATACCGCTGCCCCTCGGCCTGGGGCTCCGCTGGGAAAATTCAAAGGTCGCAGGATCTTTTCCTCCTGGTTAATCAATTCAAAGATCTCTCTTTTTTTCCAAATATGGTCTCCAGAAGTAAGCACATCCACTCCGGAAACAAAAAGCTCTGCGGCAACCTTAGCGGTAATCCCTGAACCGCCAGAGGCATTTTCAGCGTTAGCAATCACAAAATCTACGGCATACTCCTGCTTTAGAGGAACGACCAGCTTTTTAATTGCCTCTCTCCCTGGACTGCCAACAATATCCCCGATAAAAAGTATTTTCATTCTTGCTTATCTCCCAAACAACGCTCATCTTTTCGTGGGACAGTCCCCTGCGGGGACAGTCCCTACTGGCAACGCTACTTAGCGTATTCAATAGCGCGCATTTCGCGAATTACCGTAATTTTTATTTGCCCCGGATACTCCATGCCTTCTTCAATCTTTTTACGTATATCTCTAGCCATAGTAGTTGCATCATTATCGTTTATTTTTTCTGGTTGCACAATTACGCGAATCTCCCGACCAGCCTGAATGGCAAAAGACTTCTCAACTCCTTTAAAAAGATTGGCAATTGACTCCAATTTATCCAAACGTTTGACATATGTCTCTAGGGTCTCCCGTCTGGCTCCGGGCCGCGCAGCGCTAACCGCATCAGCAGCTACAGCTAAAACCGCATACAAACTCTGCGGCACAGCTTCTTCATGATGCGATTCAATCGCCCCTACTACCTCCGCGGTTTCATTATATTTTTTTGCTAGATCCGCTCCTAGTTTAGCATGCGTGCCTTCAACTTGGTGATCTACTGCTTTGCCAATGTCATGCAAAAGTCCAATCCTGCGGCCCAGCTTGAAATCAAGCCCCAGTTCAGAAGCCATTATCCCCAACAAAAAGGAAACTTCTTTAGAATGCTGCAAGGCATTCTGGCCATAACTAGTGCGGTACTTAAGCCTTCCCAAAAGCTTAATTATTTCAGGATGTAAACCATTAACCCCTGCCTCAAAAGCCGCCCGCTCACCTTCTTCGCGAATTTTCTCATCCATCTCTTTCTTAGTCTTCTCTACAATCTCTTCAATGCGCCCGGGATGAATCCTTCCGTCAGAAATAAGTTTTTCCAGGCTCAAGCGAGCAATCTCCCGGCGCACAGCATCAAATCCAGACAAAGTAACTGCTTCGGGAGTATCATCAATGATTACATCTACTCCGGTTGCCATCTCTAAAGCGCGGATATTTCTCCCTTCCCGTCCGATAACCCGGCCCTTCATTTCGTCGCTAGGCAACGTTACCACGCTTACGGTTGACTCCACGGTGTGCTCTGCTGCGCAGCGCTGGATAGCCAGGCTTAAAATCTCGCGGGCTTTTTTGTCCGCAATACTACGCACCTCTTCTTCCTGACGCCTGATAAATACCGCTTTCTCATTATTTAATTCTTCATTAAGGCGGCCGAGTAAAATTTGCTTTGCCTCTTCAGCTGAAAGAGAAGAAATCTTCTGCAACCTTTCTTTTTCTTCAGCCACTAAGGCGTGTAATTGGTTATCTTTTGCCCTTAAGGCTTCTTCCTGCTTTTTAAGATTATCGTTGCGCGCATCAATCTCTTTTTCTTTTTTCTCTAATAGATCCAGCCTACGGTCAATGTTTTCTTCTTTTTGTGTCAATCTCTTCTCGAGATTTACAATTTCCTGCTTACGATCTTTGGTCTCCCGCTCAAAATCCTGGCGCACGCGGTGCAAAAGATCCTTAGCCTCCAATTCTGCCTCCCGACGCTTATCCAGAACCTCTTTATTCGCTACGCCAAGGATATGCTCAGCTTCAGCTTCGGCGCTTTTCAACTTCTTCTCGGCAACATGTTTCCTTAAGAAATAACCGGAATATGTGGCCACTAAGGCAATAAATATTATTATCACTATATTAAGAATCATTTCTATCCTCCCTGTTGATCTTACTATTAAACTTTCTACAGAAGATTAGGAGAAGATAACTTGCTTGACGCTTACGTCGTAATTAGTGGTAGGGATTAGGGGTAAGATCTGGAAATCAAAAGCCAGGCCTATGGAAGGCGTATTATCAGAAAGCGTGTTTAAGAAACGGTCATAGCAACCTTTACCGCGGCCCAAACGATTGCCCTTTTTATCAAAAGCCAAGCCAGGAACAATAATCAGGTCCAAATCCTCTGGCTTAACTAATGCTTCCGAAACGGGCTCTAAAACACCATAAGGGCCTTTTTTTAGTCGAGAATGGTCTTTTAATATGGCTGGCTGCATAGTTTCTTTATCTTTTCTGCAAACTGGCACGCAAATAAACTTACCTATTTTTTTGGCTTCCCTAATCATCTCATCAGTATTTACTTCCCCACCAAAGGCGATGTAAAACATCACTATCTTTGCCTTCTTAAAAACCTTATTCCTTAAAAGTTTATTTTGAATAACCCTACTTTTTCGGTTTCGGTCTTCCTCCTTCTGAGTTTTTAATACTAAAAGAATTTTACTACGTATTTTGGCTTTTGTCAACATGGCTACCTTATAAACAAATCTCCCCCTCATGCGTATGAGCTTTATCATCAAACGGGACGATCTTACCTTCTTTCTTATAATAATCTTTTAAGGCAGAACGCAGGGCCTCTTCCGCCAAAACTGAACAGTGCATTTTTTTCACGGGCAGGCCGCCTAAAGCCTCGGCAACTGCGTTATTGGTAATCTTGAGCGCTTCAGAGATTGGCTTACCCTTCACCATCTCCGTAACCATAGAGCTAGTGGCAACTGCCGCACCGCAGCCAAAAGTCTTAAATTTTACATCTACGATTATTTCGTTTTTTATTTTTAAATACATCTTCATTACATCCCCACAAACAGGATTACCAACGGTACCGACGCCACTGGCGTCAGTAATCTCTCCGACATTACGGGGATTGGTAAAATGGTCCATAACTTTTTCACTGTAGGGAAGCTGTTCTGCCATATCTATTTCATGATCAATTTATGTGGCTTGGAGGATTTTTTATAATCACGCTCTTTATGAATTACTCTAAGTTTATCCAAATTGTCATTTTTTTCTAATTCCTTATAAATCAAGACCCAGGCACAATCCTTTTCGTTATCCACCTCACATTTACCTTTATTCATTCCTCCGCATGGGCCATTTAAAAGGCCTTTAGGGCAAAGGGTAATCGGACAAATCCCTGCAGTTTGCTCCAAAACACAATCTGCGCACATAGAACACTTTTCATAAAAATTACCCTGCGCATCCATAACCGCGCCAAAGATAGTATTATTCGCGGGTATAGTTGCCTGGCTGAGGCGATTATTATCTTTTACTGACTGTACCCCCAACCCACAGGATAAAACCAAAACAGCCTCAGACTCACGCAAGGCCTTCATATTCTTGGCCAGCTCTGTCTTAATCTGCGCAGCAACGCAAGGGGCCTTGGGAATGCACATTCCCACAATCATTTTGCCCTCCGCCTCAAGGCTCGCCTTTATCTTGTCCAGTTCCGGCTGGCCACCGCTTTTACAAGTAGTAGCGCACTCGCCACAGCCAACCAAAAATATTTTATTATAATCTTTGAGGCTAGCTAATAACTCATCTAATGGTTTTTGCTGGCTAATAATCATGATAAGAATTTTAACACAAAATTATGTCTATCTCAAGTAAAAAGAAGGAGTTTTACGCCTGATTTATCCATCGCGGAAATATTCTTCCATAGTTTCAAAAAAGGCCTTATTTCTCTGTCTTTTCTCGCCAATAATATCTTCTAACTCTACATCATCCCACTCATGCGCATCTCCGGCGCCTTGCACATCTACAAACTTATTCAGCAGGCCACCCTGCTCTAAAAAACGGGAAACCTGGGTAAATACTGAACCACCGCCATCCATAAAGCTTCTGGGAGACCTGTCAATGTGCGGCTTTAATAAAAATAAACTTACTTTGGCCCGCGTAGCCGCAACATAAAACAGGCGGCGCTCCTCTTCAATCTCATTATCTGTTTCTAAAGACAGATAAGAAGGAAGATGCCCCTCAGCAACATAGATTAAAAATACCGTATGCCATTCCAGGCCTTTTGCTGAATGTATGGTTGAGAGAGTAAGCGCCGCATCATGCTTGTCTCTTTTACCTGCCTCAACCAGGCTTCTCTCCGGAGGCTCTAAGGCCATATCTACTAAAAACTGTTCTGTTGTTTTATAGCGCTCAGCGATTCTTAATAGCGAGTCAAGGTCATTTAAGCGCTTGTTAAAGTCATCATACTTAATTTTCAACAATGGTTGATAATAGCTAAGGAATTTCTCAATTACCTTAGCCGGGGCATCGCGCTGACAATCCACGCTTTTTAATAACTCAAGCAGTTTAAACAAGTCCTCATTCTTGCGTAACAACTGCTCATCGCTAACATTAGCAATGACTGCTTCAATAATCTTTGTGGCGG
>JAHJCJ010000069.1 GCA_018812825.1 Candidatus Omnitrophota bacterium | reverse complement strand
AGCAAGAAATGAATAGCTTTGAGTCTTTGGTAAGCCTGAACCTTATCCCGCAGATAGGTAGCTGTCGTTTAGGCCACTTACTTAAATATTTTAATAAGCCGGAAGAGATATTTAAAGCCAGTCGCCAGAGCCTGGAGACGGTTGTAGGTGGCCGGATCAGTGAAAGTATCGTTTCATTTGATACAGGGAATTTAGATAATGATTTGGCTTGGGCTAAGAAAGCAGGCCTAGAGATTATTACGCTTTTTGACGCAGGTTATCCTCAAAACTTAAAGTTTATTCCTGGTTTGCCGATTGTGCTTTATGTTTTAGGAAAAATAACCGAGAGTGATAATTTAAGCCTGGGTATTGTCGGCTCCCGCCGGGCCTCATTTTACGGCTTAAGCAGCGCAGAGAAATTTGCAGCGCAGCTATCTTTAAATAACCTGACTATTGTTTCAGGGATGGCCCGAGGGGTGGATACTTATGCCCATCGCGGAGCTTTGAAAGCGCATGGCCGCACGATTGCGGTGATGGGCAGCGGTTTTAATCATGTCTATCCTCCGGAGAACCGGGGTTTGGCCGAGCAGATAGCTAAGAGTGGAGCAGTGGTTTCTGAGTTTCCCATGGATACAAAACCATTAGCGCAGAATTTTCCTCGGCGTAACCGTTTGATCAGCGGTTTAAGCTTAGGGGTCTTGGTTACCGAGGCAGCCAGAAATAGCGGGGCGTTAATTACCGTGGATTTTGCTTTGGAGCAAGGCAGGGAGGTTTTTGCTTTGCCGGGTAGAATTGACGCCTGTGCTTCGATGGGGACTAATGAACTGCTTAAGCAAGGCGCAAAGCTGGTTACCTGTAGCGAAGATATACTTGAGGAGTTAAATATAGATATTTCTAGCAAAGATGATCAAGCCAAGCCGGAAATGAAAGAGGATATATTATGTGCAAAAGAAGAGAATATGCTTTATAATTGCATAAGCCGGCAGGCCGTGGCAATTGATGATTTAGTAGAAAAGACATCTTTAAGCAGCAGTCAAATTTCTAGCTTGATTTTAAAATTACAATTTAAGAAATTAATCAAAGAACTACCGGGTAAACAGTTTATAAGGAGCTAAATGAGTAAAAATCTGGTTATTGTTGAGTCACCTACTAAAGCCAAAACCATAGGTAAGATTTTAGGCCCGGATTTCAGTGTAGTTTCTTCCATGGGGCATATTATTGACCTGCCGCAGAAAGAACTGGGTGTAGATATAGATAATAAATTCAAACCGAAATATGTGGTTATTCCGACAAGGAAGAAATTATTAACCCAGCTTAGAAAAGAGGCTAAGTTAAAAGAAAAAATATATGTGGCAACTGACCCTGACCGGGAAGGCGAGGCAATCGGCTGGCAGATAAAAGAAAAGGTTTTTAAGGGTAAGGATGTGTTACGGGTAAGTTTCCATGAGATTACCCCGCATGCGGTAGGCGAGGCATTTAAAGCTGCTCGCGAGTTTGACGCCAATATGATTGAGGCCCAAGTTGGCCGTAGGATACTTGATCGTATCGTCGGATATTTCTTGAGTCCTTTGCTTTGGAAGAAGCTTGCCCGCGGGTTAAGCGCAGGACGCGTACAATCCGTAGCCTTAAAGTTGATTGTGGAAAGGGAGCGGCAAATCCAGGCATTTACTTCCAGCGAATATTGGGAGGTCGTTGCGGAATTATTTAAGCCTAAAGTTTTCGGAGAGAGCAAATTTTGCGCTAAACTTGAAAAGATCGATCATAAAAAAGCGGAAATCAAGACCAAAGATGATGCGGAAAGTATTGTAAGTCAGTTAAAGGATAAAGAGTTTAAAGTTCTGGAGATTAAGCAAACAGAAAAAAAACGCTATGCCCCGGCGCCATTTATTACCAGTACTATGCAGCAGGAGGCATTTAATAAGCTTAGGTTTAATGCTTCCAAGACCATGTTGGTGGCGCAACAGCTTTATGAGGGAATTGATATCGGCGGGGATAATCCAATAGGCTTAATTACTTATATGCGTACGGATTCGCCGAATACTGCTCCGGAAGCGATTATTGAAGTGCGTGAGCATATTGGCAGGATTTTTGGCAAAGATTTTGTCCCGGAGAAGCCCAATGTTTTTAAGGCCAAGAAGTCCGCGCAGCAAGCGCATGAGGCAATCCGGCCAAGCTATGTTTCACGTTCACCAGAGAGCCTGAAGGATTTTCTTAACCATGATCAGTTCCGTTTATATGAACTCATTTATAATCGTTTCTTAGCCAGCCAGATGAAACCCGCGGAGTTTTTGGCTACTACGGTAGATATCGCCGCGGATAAATATTTATTTGTAGCTAACGGAAGCCATTTGCTTTTTGAGGGCTTTTTAGCTGCTTATAACAAGACTGAGGAGGAAGAAAAAGAGGGCGAAGAAGATGAGAAAGAAAAAACTAAGAACGTGATTCCTCCTCTGGCGCAAGGGGAAGTTCTTGGTTTAGATAAACTTACTCCTTCGCAGCATTTTACTAAACCTCCTCCGAGATTCTCGGATAGTTCTTTAATTAAGGCATTGGAAGAAGAGGGGATTGGCCGGCCATCAACTTACGCGCCGATTATTTATACGCTTATTTTGCGCGATTATGTACGTAGGATTAAAGGCTATCTTAATCCTACGGAGCTGGGTTTTAAGGTAAGTGATATGCTGGTAGAGTATTTTCCCAAAATTATAGATGTTAGGTTCACCGCGATTATGGAAGAAAAGCTTGATGAAATTGAAGAAGGCAAGCTTAAGCGCATTGAAGTATTAAAAGAATTCTACGCGCCTTTTAAGGAAAGCTTAGATTTTGCCCAAGCAAATATTAAGAAGGAAGTTATCACTACCGATCAGTTTTGCGATAAATGCGGTAAATCTTTAATTGTAAAATGGGGCAGGCGAGGAAAATTCTTGAGCTGTTCGGATTTTCCGACGTGCAAGAATTCAAAGTCTATCACTTCCGGTGTTAAATGCCCTGCAGAGAATTGCGGCGGAGAATTGATTGAGCGGCGCTCAAAGCGCGGGTTCTTCTTCGGCTGTTCTAATTTTCCTAAATGCACATTTACCTCACGCACCTTGCCACAAGAAAAAGAATAAATTTTAGATTAATATGGAAAAATATATTGAGAAGTTTGTGCGTTATTTGGAAATAGAGAAAAATTACTCCGGCCACACTGTCCTTAATTATAAATTAGACCTTAAGGATTTTAGCAGGTTTCTTGCTGGTACAGATTTAGAAAAGATAGATTATCTCTCTCTTAGGAAATATCTGGCAGTATTAAAGGAAAAGAATTTAGGTAACCGTACAGTCGGCCGCCGGCTTTCGGCTTTGCGCAGTTTCTTTAGATTTTTATCCCGCGAGGGGTACATTAAAACAAATCCGATTCTTATGCTTTCTAGCCCGAAGCTGGATAAGCACCTGCCTTCGTTTATGACAGAAGAGGAGGTTAAGAAGCTTATTGAGTCAGCTTTTGCCAGAAATGAATCAGATCTTTTGGGCTTACGCGACCGGGCAGTCTTAGAGGTATTTTATTCCAGTGGTTTGCGCATTTCGGAGTTAGTGGGGTTAAATTTAGACGACATTGATTTTATCAGCGGTATTGTAAAAATACGAGGTAAGGGTAAAAAGGAGAGAATCGTGCCAATTGGAGAAGCTGCGCTTTCAACTATCAGGGAATATTTAGGCAGAAGGAAGAAGCAGGTGCCAGCCGTATTCTTAAATAGAAACTACCGGCGTATTACTACGCGCGGTGTACGTTTCATCCTAGTAAAATATCTGCGTCTGGCCGAGATAAGGCCGGGGGTTTCCGCGCACACTTTCCGGCATTCTTTTGCTACGCATCTTTTAAACCGCGGGGCAGACCTGCGTACGGTGCAGGAACTTTTGGGCCATGCGAATTTATCCACGACACAGATTTACACGCATTTAACAACTGAAAAACTAAAGAGTGTTTATGACAAGGCGCATCCGCATGCGTAGTTTAATAGGGTGCAGATAGCAGCTAGTAGATAGCAGGTATTGCATGTTTATGGTTTACGATTTAATATTTCTGGTTTTTACGATGGCGTATTTACCACTATACCTTTTGCGCGGGAAATTCCATCACGGATTTTTCAGGCGGTTGGGATTTTTACCGGACGATTTAAACCTAGACAGGCCTATTTGGGTTCATGCGGTAAGCGTGGGCGAAGCTATTTCCATAAAAGGGCTGGTCGGTGAATTAAAAAAGGCTTATCCTGATAAAAAGCTAGTCATTTCTACCGTGACTGCCACGGGCAATAAAATCGCCCGAGACTTAATCGCTGATGGCGACTTCTTAACCTATCTTCCATTGGATTTTAGCTTTATTGCAAGAAAAGTGATAAAGAAAATTAACCCTTCCCTGTTTATCATTGCTGAAACTGAGATCTGGCCGAATTTAATTACCTGTCTGCATAAACAGAAGGTTCCGATAGTTACGGTTAATGGCAGGATCTCGGACAGGTCTTATTCCGGATACCGCGCGATAAGATTTTTGATCTGGCCAATTTTAAGCAAGATCAGGCAGTTTTGCGTGCAATCAGATATTGATGCCATACGGTTAAGAAAATTGGGCGTAGCTAAAGAAAATATCCAGGTTACCGGGAATATGAAATTTGAAATTAATTTAAACTTAGAGCCGGAGAAGGAGCCAGGGGTTTTAGCGAACCGGCAGAAGCTTTGGTTGGGGTCAGATGATAAATTATGGGTTTGCGGCAGTACGCATGCGCATGAAGAAGAAATAATTATTAAGGCATATAAGGAGCTTTCACTTAGTTTTCCTAAGCTAAAGCTTCTCCTTGCCCCGCGGCATCCGGAACGCAGCAAGGATATTGGCAGGCTGGTTTCAGGTAATTCTTTTATGCCGGTTTTTATTTCAAATATATCCGGCTCATGCCCTACTTGCGTCAATAATCCTATATTTATCCTTGATGTTATGGGAGAGTTGTTTAATTATTATTCTGCCGCAGATATTGTTTTTGTTGGCGGAAGCCTGGTTAAGACCGGTGGGCATAATATCCTTGAGCCGGCAAGCTTAAGGAAACCAGTAATCTTCGGTACGCATATGTTTAACTTCCGGGATATCACAAAACTGTTTTTGGAAAATAAAGCCGGTGTTATGGTGGCTGATTATAATGAACTGGTAGCTAAAACAAAAGAAATCTTGGGCAGCAACTTGTTGGCTAAGCAATTGGTTGAGCGCGCCTATGAATTGATTATTCAAAATAGAGGCGCGACTAAAAAGAATATTGAAGTGATTAAACAATTTCAACTAAATTAAGGGAGTAAATATGAGTGGGGATATTTATTTGACACAGGAAGGTTATGAAAAATTAATCAGTGAGTTAGAGTATTTAAAGACAGTTAAACGCCGGGCGCTTGCTAAGGCAGTAGGTGAGGCTCGGGCGCATGGCGATATCAGCGAGAATGCTGAATATGATGCAGCTAAAGATGCTCAGGGGCATAATGAAAAGCATATTGCGGAGCTGGAAGAAAAGCTTTCGCGGGCGCGCTTACTGGATAAAGATATGCCTCAGGATCAAGTTTTAATTGGGGCAAGAGTAAAATTGATAGATATGGACACAGAAGAGGAGATAGAGTATGTATTGGTTTCGGAGCTTGAAGCGGATTATAATCAAAATAAGATTTCGGTGACTTCTCCGGTGGGTGAAGGTTTGTTGGGGCATAAGGAAGAGGAGGTAGTGGAGATAAAGGTTCCGGCAGGTATCTTGAAATATAAAATAACTAAAATATCGCGTTAGGTGATTATGGAAAAGTTTATGCAGGAGGCAATTAAAGAGGCGAAAAGAAGTTTAGCTGAACAAGGAGTTCCTATCGGAGCAGTATTGGTTAAAGATGGTTTAATTGTCGCCAGAGGCCATAACAGGCGCATACAAAGAAGTTCTGCGATTTTGCATGCAGAGATGGATTGCCTGGAGAATGCTGGCAGGTTAAGAAGCGCAGATTACAAAAAGTGCATTATTTATTCTACGCTCTCGCCCTGCGATATGTGTATGGGCGCAATACTGCTTTATAAGATACCTAAGGTGGTAATTGGGGAGAATACAACTTTTAAAGGACCTGAGAGCTATGCCAGGAAAAGAGGGGTAAAAATCATCAATTTAGATCTAGCCGATTGCAAGCGTTTAATGCAACAGTTTATTAAAACTAAGCCTAATTTATGGAATGAGGATATAGGAGAGTAATTTATGGCGTTTAAGAAGATATTTAATTGGCAGGATATTTGTATTTGTGTCCTCGTCATGCATACCAATCATTTTGATAATCATGCAAGAACTGAAGTGAGTTAGTTTGAATATTAAATGATAGAGAGGATTGGCCATTTGAAAGTGGAGATTTTTAAGATTAAAAACCGTAAAGGGTATGCAGCTGTTTGTTTTGACCATCTTACTGAGGGTTCGTCAGCGCATGAGGCTTATAAACGTATGGTCAAGGCCTTGCGCCGAAGCAATAATAAGGATTTGACCTTTAACGAAAACAATGTTTAAACCTAAAAAAGAATGTCTGAATTGTAAAGCTGCCGATAGGTGCAGGGATACTACTATTTCTTGGGTATTTCTTTTTATCGGAGTAGTTGCGACAATATCTATTAGAGTAGTAAATCTTGTTTTATCCTTCGGATTGTTCTGGCCAAAGTTTTTCTGGTATTTGGGTGTAGCAGGGTTCTTTTTGTATTTTCTCTATAAATTCAGGCAGGATAAACTCTTGCGCCAGGAATTAGATAAATACCAAATCCATAATAAAATCTTAAGCAGCCAGGTTTTAGATGCCAGCGAAAGAGATTTTCTGCACACAATGCTCTGCCGCTTGCGTTCAAACAAAGATGCTATAAATTATTTTTTCATTTTCAGTAGCTCTGCTCTCGTCATAATCTTAGCGGTTTATCAGGATTTCATAAATAAGTAAGAAAAGTATTGTGAAGAATTTTATCTCTAAGTTAGCTATTATTCTATTAGTTTGTTTAGTCCGTTTAGTCTTTGCGCAAAGTGATTTCTCCCGAGACTTCAAAGTTATGCGTGTTCCCCAGGGGAAGATTATTAGCATAGCTTTGAATGCAAATCCTACTACCGGATTTAGCTGGCGGTTAGTCAGCATATCGGATAAAAATGTCCTGGAATTTGTAAAAAAAGAGTTTTTCTCTGCCAAGGAGAAATTGGCAGGGGTCGGGGGTGTAGAAAAATGGAGTTTTAAGACACTTAAAAGCGGCCAGGCTACTATTATCTTGGAATATATTCGGGAATGGGAAAAAGATGTCCCGGCAGCAAAAAGAGAGGAATTCAGCGTTTTTGTAAAATGATGAGTCTTCAAGATAAAAAATTTATGCGTCTGGCTATAGAAAAGGCCAAGGAGGGGATAAAGAAAGGCCAGACGCCTTTTGGCGCTTGTATTGTAAAGGGGGATAAGGTTATCGCCTGTTGCCATAATCTTGTCTGGAAAAATACTGACATTACTGCGCATGCTGAAATAACAGCAATCCGTCAGGCCTGCAAAAGGCTTAAAAGAGTTGATTTATCCGGGTGTGTTATCTATTCTACGTGCGAGCCGTGCCCGATGTGTTTTGTAGCATGCCATTGGGCGAGGATATCGCGCATTGTTTTCGGATGCGTAATTAAAGATGCCAAGAACTATGGTTTTAATGAATTGCAACTTTCTAATCTGAAATTAAGGCAACTGGCGAAAAATAAAATCAGGATTACTCCGGCAATATTAGTAAAGGAAAATATCAAACTCTTTGATTTTTGGCAGAAGCAGGCAAGATCCGGAGCTTACTAATTAATCTTGAAATATACACCCGGGCTTGTTAGTATGCAGAAAGCGAGGAACAAATGTATAAGGTAGAAATTGTACATAATCAGGATTTGGCTTTTAGCGTTAAAGCAGGCGAAAGTGAATTTACCGTGGACGCAAAAGGCAGAGGATTAACCCCGTTAGATGCTCTTTTGGCCGGTTTAGGCAGCTGCATTGGTGTATATATCCGTAAATACGCTGATGGTTCAAAATTAAGCCTGGAAAATTTTAAGATTAATATTTTTGCCGAGCTTTCTAAGGAATCGCCATTGGCTTTTAGGCAGATCAGCGTGGAGATAGATTTAAAATCCTGCTCAATCGATGAACGCAGGCAGAGGGCTTTGTTAGAATTTATTAGAAACTGCCCTGCGCATAATACTTTAAAGGCAAATCCGCTAATTGAATTTAAGTTAACATGTTAGAGATAAAATTAAGGCAGAAAGATAGCATAATTATTATGGATTTATCGGGTTGCATAGATGTCAATTCTGCTAATCTGGTGGAGGCAGTTGGACAGTGCTTGCGTGATGGATATATTGATATCCTTTGTAATTTAGATGAGGTTGAAGGTATTGATTATATGGGTGTTTCGGTGATGGTTATCGCTTATAAAGAGGTGGTTAACAGCCAGGGTAGAATGAAGTTTTTGAACATCCCGGCGCACCTTAGGGGCGTGTTTGCGGTTTCCGGCATAGACAGGGTTATTGAGGTTTACGCTACAGAGCCCCTGGCGCTGAATAGTTTTAAGGAAGATAAGGCGATTGAGAATATCAAGAAGATGCAGTTGCGCCGTAGGTTTAAGCGCTTACCCATTGATTTAAAAATAGAATTAAAGTCTAATGCGTCCGGCTCGCCAAGCTGCCTTAAAGTTGATATGTTGAATTTAAGCGCGGTGGGCGCTTTTATATTTGGTTGCGATAATTTTAGGCTTGGCGATGAAGTAATGCTTAAAATGAAGCTGGCGCCAAATAAAGATGAGCTTGTGCTTGAGGCGTCCGTTGTATGGATTCCGGATAAAGAAGTCCAACCACACGAGTATCCGGGAATCGGCGTGGAGTTCTGCAATATCTCTTCCGACGTTCAGCAAAAACTGATTGATTTTATTGAACGTAATCTTTCTTTCATGCCTTCTGACTGATTATTAGAATATGAAAAAACTAAAAATAAGGCCACAGGCAATTATTTTTGATATGGATGGAGTAATTGTTGATTCTATGCCATATCACTTTATTGCTTGGTACGAGGCCCTGAGGCCATGGGGGGTTCGTGTGAGTTGTTTTGAGGTTTACGCGCAGGAAGGCGAGCGTTGGGAGACTACCTTAAAAGGGTTGCTAAAACGTGAAAAGATCAAGCCAACGCAAAAGGTTTTAAGTGCGATATTTAGCCTGCGTCAGAAGATATTTAAGCGTTATTTTAAGCGTTTTATTTTCCATGGCGTTTACGAATTATTGGTTGATTTAAGAAAACAGGGTTTTATGCTGGGGTTAGTCACAGGTAGCCCGTTGGATGAGATAAAAAGGATTTTACCTGTTAAGTTGCGCAGGCTTTTTACTGTTATAGTAGCTGGTAATCAGGTTAAACATGGCAAGCCTCATCCTGAGTCGTATCTTAGGGCAGCCAGGTTATTGGGGCTTGGGCCTAAAACCTGCTTGGTTATTGAGAATGCCCCATTTGGTATTACTTCAGCTAAACAGGCAGGGATGCCCTGCATTGCCATTTCCACCAGTCTTCCTAAGGAGTATTTAACTGCTGCTGATATAGTAATTAGCCAGCTTAATCAGGTCTCTAGCCACATCCCGCTTTAATTACATATCTTATTGGTATTATTATGTTTTAATCTTTGAAATCATTTGCTTGACTACTCCTTATGTGGTATCATATTTTTTTAAAGAATGCTTATTAGAGAGAGGAGCAGGGGCATGGATTGGAAGGTTTTCTTGGCTACTTTTGGCGCAGTATTCTTTGCAGAGTTAGCGGATAAGACCCAGTTGGTTGGTATTGGTATGGCGGCTAAGACTGGTAAGCCTGTTTCTGTTTGGTTAGGTTCGATATTGGCTTATGTCATTGTTACGGTGATTTCAGTTTTTCTGGGAGCGATTTTGGCCAAATTTATCAAGCCGGAGTTAATTCGCTATATCGGTGCATCCCTGTTTATTATTATCGGGCTTTTAATGTTTTTTAAGACAATTTAAATTTCTGGTATGCTTTTATCAAGAGAATATCTTTATAGTTTAGTTACCTATAAAATAAAAGGGCCGTTGGCAGCACTTTTAAGAGGGCTGCTATTTGTATTTTCTTTGGTTTATGGTTTGGTTGTGGTTATCCTGGCAGGTTTTTATAAACTGCGACCGGCACGGGTTAATTGTAAAGTAATTAGCGTGGGCAACATTACTTTGGGTGGCACAGGTAAGACCGCCCTTGTGGAATATCTGGCCGCTAAACTTAGCGGGAAAGGCAATAAAGTAGCAGTGCTTAGCCGGGGTTATAAAAGAGATGCGAAACAGCCAGGGGTACAAGGGATGGGTGATGAACCGGCGATGTTACAAAAGAAACTTCCGCAAGTACCTGTGATTGTAGATAAGGATAGGTTGAAAGCATCAGCTAGGGCAATTAAGGCTTACGCTGTGGATATTCTAATACTGGATGACGGCTTGCAGCAGTGGCGGATATTCAAAGATTTAGAGGTTGTAACTATTGACAGCTGTAATCCTTTTGGGAATTATCGCTTGCTTCCAGCAGGTTTTTTGCGCGAACCATTGAGTGCTTTAAATCGGTCAGACATATTTGTTTTGACTCATGTTGATCCTGGCCAGGATACGACAGGCCTGACAGCTAGATTAAAACAACTGAATTCCCGGGCTTTGATTGTAGAGTCAAGGCATAAGCCCGGGGGTTTTAGCAATCTGGATAAGCCGGATGAAATTTTAAGCACAGAAAGCTTTAAAGGAAAATCTACGATTGTTTTTTCAGGGATAGGCAATCCGCAGGCCTTTGAGAACACGGTTTGTTCGCTAGGGATTAATATTGCAGAGGCTTTAAGATTTGTTGACCACTACGATTATACGCAAGCAGATTTAGATGGTATTATTAAATGCGCCAGAGATAGAAAATTGGATATAATTATTACAACTGAAAAGGATGCCGTAAAGATTGCCAGGCTAAAGTTTAATCACATGCGCATCTTTTCTCTGAATATTAAATTGAGTATAACTAAAAATGAAGAAGAATTTGATCGCCGATTACTTAAGCTGCATTCTCTTTAAGGCCAGTAGTTTTTTTACTTTTTTTCTGCCTTTAAAAGTAAGCCTGTTTTTAGGCAGGAGGTTGGGGGATCTTATTTATTTCTTTGATGCCCGGCATCGCGCGACCGCTTACGCAAATATCAGGAAAGCTGTGGCAATAAATAATGATTTCCTGTTGGCCTCAAAGATAACCCGCAGGGCTTATCAGGCCTTTGGCCAGAATCTTATAGAGATCTCTTTTATTCCGCGCATAAATAAGAAATATCTTGAAAAATACATCCATATTGAAAACAGGCATTATATTGACGAAGCTTTTAAAAGGGGAAAAGGAGTAATTTTTCTGGTTATGCACGAAGGCAATTGGGAGCTTTCCAATATTATCTGCGCAAACCTGGGGTTTCCTTTTATTCTCTTTGTGCGCGATCAGGGGTTTCCGCGGCTAAATGCCCTGCTGAATTCTTATCGGCTTAAACAAGGGGCTAGGCTTATTCATAAACAAACCGGGTTGCGCCAGTTAATTGAGGTGCTCAAAAGCAATCAATCAATCGGCATGACTGTTGATCAGGGAGGTAAGAACGGAGAGGTCGTAAAATTCTTTGGCAAAGCTGCCTCTATGTCTACGGGCGCAGTGAAGCTGGCCTTGAAGTATGATTGTTCCATAATTCCTGTTTTTTATACGCGTGTAAAAGGCCCTTATACTAAAGTTATTCTGGATCAGGTTTATACGGTAACTAAAAGCGGCAATGACCAGAAAGATTTGCGGGATAACCTGCAAAGGCTGGCTAATATCTATGAAGGGTATATTCAGCAATATCCGCATGAATATCTTTGGACTTATAAAATATGGAAATACGGCAAAGAAAAAGAGATCGTAATCCTATCTGACGGTAAAGCCGGTCACCTGCATCAGGCGGAGAGCGTTGCTAAAATAATTAACCGTAAATTGGCTGAGCGGGGAATAAAAACTATTCTCTCTATTTATGAAGTGAAGTTTCGCAGCAGTCTGGCCAGGTTTATATTCAGCTGGATGGCTGACTTTAGCAGCAGGTATCAAGGCCATTTCTGTTTGCGCTATCTGCGTCATGCCTTAAACTTGGAAAGCTGGAAGGGTTTAAACAATCTTAAGCCGGATATCATTATTTCTGCCGGAGATAAGTTGAGCGCAGTAAATTATATATTGGCTAAAGCCAATCAAGCCAGGTCGGTTGTGCTGATGCGTCCTGCCTATTTAAGCCCAAAGAAGTTTGATCTAACAATTATTCCTCAACATGATACAAAGGGTCGTAGTTTGGCCTTTAAAAAGAATGTAGTAGTAACTGAAGGAGCGCTCAACTTAGTTGATGCAGATTACTTAAGAGAAAAGTCGGAAAGATTGCAGCAGTCCGGTTTTTTAAAAGGGCCTTTGCTTAACTCCTGCATTGGCGTATTAATTGGGGGTAATAGCAAGGGGTTTTCTATTAGCCGGCAGGCGATAATAGATCTGGTCGGCAAAATTAAACAATCCGCTGAAGAGCTGGATGCGGATATCCTACTTTCCACCTCGCGCCGTACGCCGGTAGAAGTGGAACAGGTGGTTAAAAATGAATTTGAAGTTTATCCGCGCTGTAAACTTTTAATCATCGCTAATAAAAACAATCATTCTGATGCCGTAGGCGGCATATTGGGATTAAGCAGTATAATTATCAGTTCACCGGAGAGCATCTCGATGATCTCTGAAGCGGTTATGGCAGAAAAATATGTTGTAGTATTTACGGCTGCCGGGCTTAGCAAGAAACATCAACGTTTCTTGAAAAATTATCAAGATAAGAAATATATATATTTAAAACAAACTGAAGACTTGGCCAGCTTCATTAAGGAAATATGGAAAAATCATCCTGAAGTGAGTTTCCCCGATGATAACTTAAAAGTAAGCGCAGCGTTAGATAAAATACTATGAAGATATTACAGATATTGCCTGAACTTAATGTGGGTGGGGTTGAGACCGGTACTCTGGATTTGTCTAAATACTTAGTGCGCCTGGGCCATAAAGTAGTAGTGGTTTCTGCAGGCGGGTCCCTGGTTGGAGAGCTTGAAGCAGGTGGCGCTAAACATTACACATTAGCGGTACATAAAAAATCCCTTTTTTCTATATATAAATTAATCCCTTTTTTAACAGAGATAATCAAACAGGAGGAGATAGATATAGTGCATGCCCGTTCGCGCGTGCCGGCATGGATTGCTTATTTTGCCTGCCGCAGGACCAAGGTTATTTTTATAACTACTTGTCATGGTTACTACAAAAAACATTTATTTAGCCTGGTAATGGGCTGGGCCAAAAGGGTAATTGTTTTAAGCAACGTGATAGCCCGGCACATGATCGAGGATTTTGTAGTGCCGCATGAGCGGGTCAGGCTTGTGCCGCGCAGCGTGGATTTGGAGAGATTTAAATACCTTGATCCCAAGTCAAAGAGAAAAGATGAATTTAACGTAGGGATTATCGGCAGAATCACTCCTTTAAAAGGGCATCTGTATTTTATTAAGGCTATGGCACGTATATACAGGACTGTTCCCCGTTTAAAAATCTGGATAGTGGGGGATGCCCCGGCATCAAAAGAGGCGTATAAGGAAGAAGTGCAGGTGTTAGTGCGCCGGCTCGGCCTTTGGCATTGCACAGAGTTTTTAGGTACGCAGCGGGATATCCCCGGGATATTAGCGCATTTGGACCTGGTAGTTTTAGCTACGACTACTCATGAGGCATTTGGCCGGGTAGTGGTTGAGGCTCAGGCTTCCGGTGTACCAGTAGTGGCTACTAAGGTAGGCGGGGTAATTGATATTATTGATGATGGTAAAAACGGCCTATTAGTGCCTCCGGCAGATCACAAAAGTATGGCAGATGCCATATTGCGTATTTTTAAAGATACACAATTAGCCCAGACTTTGGCAGAAAACGCTTATATAAAGATCAAAGAAAAATATACGGTGGAGTTGATGGTTAAGAATACCCTGGATGTCTACCGTGAAGCTTTAAGCAATTTCAAGATCCTGATAATTAAACTGAGTTCTCTGGGGGATATAATTCTTTCTACGGCTGCATTAAGGGCGATCTGGGAGAAGTTTTCCCAGGGAAATTACAAGATAAGTTTTTTAACCGGCGAGGAGTCAAAAGAAGTCCTCATGAGGAGCCCCTATATTAATGAGCTTTTGGTCTGCGATTTAAAAAATAACGATAAGGGGTTAAGGGGGTTATGGGGTATTGGCAGCGTTTTAAGGAAGAAGAACTTTGATATAGTTATAGATTTACAGAATAGTCGAGCCAGCCACGTACTTTCTTATTTAAGCGGTTGTGTTAATTGTTACGGTTATGACAATGGAAAGTTTTCTTTTTTGCTCCAACACCGCATTAAAGATGTGAAGCCGCCTATTGATCCGGTAACACATCAGTTCAGAATATTAAAAATGCTTGGTATTGATCTTTTGGATAATTCACTTGAACTTTGGCCATCTCCCGAGGAAATAAAACACATGGAGGAACTTTTAAATGCCCAATGGTTAAGTGAGGCGCAAAAAATAGTAGGGATTAATATCAGTGCATCTAAGAGATGGAGCAGCAAGCTTTGGCCGCACAAATACCTGGTGCGGCTATGCGAAGAACTGGGGTTGGCTGATATCCGCGTAGTGATTACAGGTACGCTTCAGGATTTGACTTATGCCGACATGTTCGTAAATTCTCTGAAGAGTACAAAGATTATTAATGCCTGTGGGAAAACTAGCGTAAATGAGCTGGCGGTCCTGATTAAGAAATGCCATGTATTTATTTCAGCGGATTCTTCGCCTTTGCATATTGCATCCGCAGTAGGGACTCCTTTTATTGCCCTTTTTGGCCCGACTGACGCGCGCCGGCATCTGCCTCCCGGGAAGAACTGTATTGTGATTAATAAAGATTTGGATTGCAGTCCTTGCTATAAGACCAAGTGCCGGACTAAGCGTTGTATGACAGGCATTGTTCCGGAGGAAGTGCTTGCAGCGATAGGAAGATTATTAAAGTGAACATATTATTTATAGCCAACCACCTTAATGTAGGGGGGATATCCAGTTACCTGTATACCTTAGCAGACGGATTAAAGCAAAATGGCCATAATGTTTATATTGCTTCAAGCGGCGGTGAGCTTTTAGATAAATTTGCGGCAGTAGGCATAAAACATATAGCAGTCCCTTTAAGAACGAAAAATGAAATTAGCCCGAAGATTATTCTTAGTTACTTTAAACTTAAAAAAGAAATCAGGAAATATAATATTGATCTGTTGCATTCAAATAGCCGGACTACCCAGGTTTTAGCGAATTTATTGAGCCGCTATTCGGCCAAGCCGCATATTTTTACCTGCCATGGTTTTTTTAAGCCAAGATTATCACGCAGGCTGTTTCCTTGTTGGGGTAAAGCGGTGATTGCTATAAGTCAGCAGGTAAAGGAGCATCTTATATGCGATTTTAAATTGGATGGAGAAAAGATAAGCGTAATCAATAACGGCATAGATCTGCAAAACTTTGGTGATTTTTCAGCCAGGAAGAAATTGAGGGAAGATTTAGGTATAGGTAATGTTCTTTTAGTCGGAATTGTCGCCCGTTTATCCGATGTCAAAGGACATACCTATCTTTTCCAGGCTATGCAGGCCGTTATAAAGAGTTTTCCTTCGGTTAAATTACTTGTTGTAGGTGAGGGGAAGATGAAGGGTGTGTTGGTTAAGCAAGCGGATGATTTAGGTATCAAGGATAATGTTTTATTCTTGCCACAAGTACGAGGCGCTAAGAATGTGCTTGCAGCAATGGATGTTTTTGTCATGCCGTCATTGCAGGAAGGTTTGGGCTTGGCGCTTATGGAGGCAATGGCGCAGGGTTTGGCAGTTGTGGGTTCTGCAGTAGGAGGGATAAAAACTCTGATTAAAGATAAATACAACGGCCTGCTGGTTGAGCCTGCTGATCAAGCGGCTTTAGCAAAGGCAATCATGCAGTTGTTTAGTGATGAGCGGATGCGTGATAATTTAGGCGCCAATGCGCGCAAATTTATCGCAGATAATTTTTCTAAAGAAAAGATGATTCAAGATACAGAAGGAGTTTATAGACAGTGCAAGCTCAGATAAAATACCTTAAGCAACGTATTCTTATTTTTAATGTTAATTGGCTAGGGGATGTTTTGTTTTCTACCGCAACCATCAGGAATGTACGTAGGAATTATCCAGACAGCTATATCGCCTGCGTAATTCCCAGTCGTTGCTACCCAATATTAAAAGGCAATCCGCATTTAGATGAAGTGATTATCTTTGATGAGAATGATAGGCATAAGAGTATATTGGCCAAACTCAATTTTGTCAGCCTGCTTAGAAACAAAAAATTTGATACTGTATTTCTATTACATCGTTCATTTAGCCGGGCATTAATTTGCCGGCTGGCAGGGATAGGCAAAAGGATTGGCCACAATACTAAAAAACGCTCTTTTCTTCTTACCCAAAGAATCACTCTGCCAAAGAAAGATTCTCTACATCGCATAGATTTTTACCTGAATGTTATTGAAAAGGCAGGTTTGCGTGTGGAAGACAGGTATCTGGATTTTATTTTTACTCCTGAAGAAAAGAAATATGTGCACGATTTTTTAAGCAGAAACATTGTGAATAAGGATGATTTCGTAGTTGTGCTTAATCCCGGGGGGAATTGGACGCTTAAACGTTGGCCCAATGATTATTGGGCTCAGTTAGCGGATAAGTTGATTAGTGCAATGAGCGCAAAGGTAATTATTACCGGCAGTATCTCTGATCTACCGTTGGCTAATCAGATAAAAGAAAGAATGAAAGAGAAGCCTTTAGTTGCCTGCGGAGTTTTTAATATAAAACATTTAGGCGCGCTAGCCAGGAGGGCGGATCTGTTTATTACCGCGGATACCGGGCCAATGCATATTGCCAATGCCGTGGGAGCTAAAAAGATAATAGCAATCTTTGGCCCGACAGCCAAAGAAATTACCGGGCCGTATCCGGATACCAATGTGGTTATTTTACAGAAAGATACTGGTTGCCTGATTCCATGTTATAAAGTAAATTGTCAGGATAATCGTTGCATGAAAGCAGTTGTTCCTGATGATGTTTTGGTAGAAGTCAGGAAAACCAGGAAATTATGAAGATACTTTTTATAACCTTAAGCAATATAGGCGACTGTATTTTGACTCTTCCGGTTTTAGACGCATTGTGTAATGAATACCCGCAAGCCAGGATTAGCTGCCTTGTGCCTGAACGGCCTAAAGAGATATTTATTAATAATCCTGCAGTAGAAAAGATAATCGTTTTTGATAAACATGCTAAGTTAATAGATAAGATAAAATTGTTTTTTTCTTTAGGCAAAGAAGAGTTTGATATAGTCGTTGATTTACGCAACAGCTTATTTGGGGCTTTCCTGCCTGCTAAAAAAAGAAGTTCAGCGTTACGTTTTATACCCGGTAAGTTCAAGCATATGAAAGACAAACATTTGTTTTGGGCCTGTTTTGCCGACTATCCTTTACGGAGCAAAAAACAGCAATCGTTAGTTATTATGACCGAAGATGTAATATATATTGAAGGTATTTTAAACCAAAAAAAGTTATCTGATAGCGCTAAAATAATAGTGATTGCTCCCGGAGCAAGAAGCCAGATTAAGCGTTGGGATAAACAGAATTTTAGCCAGCTTTGCAACCGGCTTATCAAAGAAAACTGGGATGTAGTTTTGGTAGGAGATAAAACCGATGAGCCTATATGTACATATATTTGTCAGGCAACTTCGGAAAAGATACTTAATCTTTGCGCTAAAACTTCAATTAGCCAATTGGCTGCTTTGTTAAGAAAATCCAGACTTTTAATTACTAATGATAGTGCGGTAATGCATTTAGCCAGTTATTTGAATGTGCCGGTTGGTGCTATATTTGGGCCGACGGATGAAAATAAATACGGGCCGTGGTCACAAGAAAAAATAGTTATTAAAAAAGATATATTTTGCCGGCCGTGCGAAAAGGCCTTATGCCGTTTCTCTAGCCTTACATGCTTATCTTGCCTGAAGGTTGATGACGTGCTTGGCCAAATAAGTTATTTACTTACAGGCAAAGAAAATGAGAGCGTCCAGGATACCTGTCAAAATATCTATCGGCGCATTCTTATCGTGCGCACTGACCGCATAGGAGACGTATTGTTATCTACTCCGGTAATTAAGGCCTTAAGGCAGAAGTATCCCCAGGCTTATATCTCTATGATGGTTTCTCCTTATGCCCGGGACATAGTGGAAGGCAACCCATATTTGGATGAGGTTATAATTTATGATAAAGATATTAAACATAAGAGTTGGATGCGTAGCCTTAAATTTGCCAGCAGGCTAAAAAAGAGGAAATTTGATTTAGCGGTAATTTTACATCCTACTAACCGTGTGCACCTGCTAATTTTTTTGGCGGGTATCCCCAGGCGCTTAGGTTATAACCGTAAGTTTGGTTTCTTGAATAATCTTGTAAAGGCACATACAAAGCAAGAAGGTCTCAAGCATGAGGCGGAATATAACTTGGATTTACTTTGTGATTTAGGCGTAAACGGCAATGCGCAGGAGCTATTTATGCCTACAAGACCGGAATCAGAACAGTGGGTTAAGGACTTATTCGCCAGCCACAGCATTAAAGAAACGGATAAGTTATTAGCGATTAATCCAGGGGCAAGCTGTCCTTCAAAAATCTGGCCGGCAAGTAATTTTGCACAGGCGAGCGAAATATTAGCCAGACGGCATAATTTTAAGATTCTAGTTGTAAGCGGACCTAAAGATATCCCCCTTGCAAACATGATTGCCCATAAAATAGGCGATAAAGCAATAAATTTATCTGGCAAGACCTCAGTAAACCAGTTGGCTAGTATTCTTAAGAGATGTGTTTTATTTATCTCTAATGATTCCGGGCCAGTGCATATTGCTTCAAGCTTAGGCATTCCGGTTATTTCTATTTTCGGGCGTAATCAACCTGGGCTTAGCCCGCGGCGCTGGGGGCCGTTAGGCAGGCAGGATAAATACCTGCATAAAGACGTAGGTTGCGTTCAATGCCTGGCGCATAATTGTAAGAAAGAGTTTGCCTGTCTTAGGGCAATCAGTGTTGAGGATGTGCTCTCAGCCGCTGAATCAATTTTGAAAATTAAATAGATTTTATAACGTTGATGACTAGGTTTGTCCCTGTTCGCTTACGCTCACAGGGACTGCGCTAGATAAAGACTATAAGGTGCTTGAATTAATCTTTAATTGTGATAAAATTATTAAGCCTTTGGCATTAAAGATCAAGGGCTTAATGTCCTGAGCGAAGCGAAGGATCTCTGTAATGATTAATCTAAATAAGGTAAAAAGGTATTCTATTAAAACGCGGCTGAGCAAGGTGAATAAAGGGGATTTCGCGCTTGCCCCGGCTAAGCTTAAGAGCTTTCGTGGTTTCTTAAGCTCCTTGCCGGATATCTTAAAGGCTAAAGACTTACGCGCGGTTGCTTCGGATATTGCCTTAGCCCGTAAGAAAAATAAGGCAGTAATTTTTATGGCTGGCGCGCATGTAATTAAGTGCGGACTCAACCCGGTGTTGATTGAGTTAATCAAGAAAAAAGTGATCCGCTGTATCTGCCTTAATGGCGCCGGGATCATCCATGATTTTGAGATTGCTTTTCAGGGCAAGACCTCCGAAGATGTTGCGGCAAACCTTAAAAACGGTAGTTTTGGCATGGGTAAAGAAACTGCGGATTTTATTAATCAGGCGGTTAAGGAGGGGGTAGCCGAAGGTTTAGGTTTAGGAAGCGCGGTGGCCAAAAAGATTTCCGAAGGGGAGTTAGCATATAAGAACTTAAGCCTACTTTATAATGCTTATAAATATAAAGTTCCGGTGTGTGTTTTTGTGGGAATTGGTACGGATATAATTCACCAGCATCCTTCATTTGATGCCTGCTCAACCGCCGAAGGTTCATTACGTGATTTTCATACTCTTACCGAGAATATCTGTTCGTTAAATCAGGGGGGAGTGGTCTTAAATTTTGGTTCGGCGGTGCTTTTACCCGAAGTATTTTTAAAAGCGCTTAATTTAGCGCGTAACCTTGGGAATAAGGTTAAGGATTTTACTACTGCTAATTTTGATATGATTTATCAGTACCGCCCTGCGCAGAACGTGGTAAATCGTCCGACAAATTCAGGAGGCCGGGGGTATTACATTATTGGTCATCATGAGATAATGCTTCCGCTTTTGGCGCAGGCCATAATTGAAAAGATATGAGGAATCTAAGAAAAATAATCAGAAAATTTAATAAAGCAAAGATTTTAGTTATTGGGGATCTGATCCTGGATGAATATATATGGGGTAGCGTTGAGAGGATTTCTCCGGAAGCCCCGGTACCTGTGCTTTGGGCAAACAAACGTACATTTTTACCTGGAGGCACGGCCAATGTTGCTAATAATATCCGTTCTTTAGGCGCAGAGGTTTCTTTGTTGGGAGTTGCGGGTAATGATGCTAATTCCAAAATATTATTCGCTGAGTTAAAGAAAAGAAAGATTAATACGCAGGGTATTTTTATAGAGGGTAAAAGGCACACTACTGTAAAGACGCGCATCCTTGCCGGGCATCAGCAGGTAGTAAGGGTGGATTGGGAACATACGCATGACCTTCCGGAAGAATTGAATTTAAAAATTTTAAAATATATTGAAAAGAATATCAGGTTATTTGACGCGGTTATTATTGAAGATTACGGTAAAGGAGTAGTTAATGCGGAGCTTATTGGCAAGCTTGTTTCTTTAGCCAGGATGCATAAGAAAATTATTACTGTGGATCCTAAAGAAGAGAATTTTCAGTATTATTGCGGGGTGACTTCAATAACGCCTAATCGCAAGGAACTGGAGAATGCCATCAGGAATCTTAAGATAAAAGATACAAATAACAGGTTTAAGATTAATGCTGACAGGTTGTTTACGGATAAAGATATCGATTCAGCGGCCCGGCAGATTATGGAGTATTTAAATTTGGATTCTATTTTAGTGACTTTAGGCGAACAGGGGATGAAATTACTTGAGAAAAATGGCCTTCTGACGCATATCTCAACTGTAGCCCAGGAGGTTTTTGATGTATCGGGGGCAGGGGATACGGTAATTAGCAGTTTTACTTTGGCTCTTTGCGTGGGTGCCTCAAAGCTAGAGGCAGCGCATATTGCTAATTTCGCCGCAGGCATTGTCGTAGGCAAATTGGGAACGGCGGTAACAAATTCCCGGGAACTTTTAGAGAGGATCAAATAAAATGGATGTAATCGGAGTTATACCCGCGAGGTATTTATCGACTAGATTCCAAGCAAAGGTGCTGGCTGATATTATGGGTAAGCCTATGCTGCAGCATGTCTGGGAACGGGCTAAGGCAAGCCGTATGCTCGATGATCTGATTATTGCTTGTGATAATGAAATAATCCAAAAGGCAGCTATTGAGTTCGGGGCTAAAACCGTGATGACTTCCAAAGAGCATACTTGTGGTACTGATAGGATCAGCGAGGTGGTTAATCCTTTGGATGTAAAGGTTGTGATCAATATTCAAGGAGACGAACCGTTGATTAATCCGATGATGATTGATAATGTCGCGCGGGCATTATTAGAAGATAAGTCTCTCAGCATGGCAACAATTATGAAGAAAATCGAAGACCCGGAGCAGATTGTTGATCCAAACGTGGTAAAAGTAGTGGTGGACAAAAATAACCTTGCCTTGTATTTTTCACGCGCGCCCATCCCGTATTTAGCACCGAATGCCGAGATTAAAGAGGCAACTTATTATAAACATATCGGCCTTTACGGTTATACCAAGGATTTCCTTTTTACCTATAAGAACCTGCCTGTTTCTAATCTTGAGAAGACGGAGAAATTGGAGCAGTTGCGTGTTTTGGCTGAAGGTTTTAAAATTAAGGTGATCGAAACTAAATTTGACACTATGAGCGTGGATACCCTGGAAGATTTAGAGAAGCTCAGAGCTTTATTGCAAAAAGGAATACCTAATGCGTCAGCTTAACGTAGGAAATATAAGATTTGGGGATAAAAATCCGCTCGTACTCATTGCCGGCCCTTGCGTTATTGAATCGGAAGGTTCTTGTCTTGAAGCTGCCAGGAAGATTAAGGGTATCGCAGCGGCAAGCGGTGTTCCGTTTATCTTTAAATCCAGCTTTGATAAGGCTAATCGGCTTTCTGTTGATTCTTATCGCGGCCCAGGATTAAATAAAGGATTAGCTATTTTAAAAAAGGTAAAACAGCAGCTTAAAATTCCTATTTTAAGTGATGTGCATTGCGCAAAAGATATGGCTACGGCAGCTAAGGTGCTGGATATTATTCAGATTCCGGCATTTTTGTGCCGTCAGACAGATATCGTGCTGGCAGCCGCAAAAACCGGCAAGGTTGTCAATATTAAAAAAGGCCAGTTTCTTGCTCCTTGGGATATTTTGCCTATAATCAAAAAGGTTGAATCTGCAGGGAATAAAAAGATTTTGATTACGGAAAGAGGAGTAAGTTTTGGGTATAATAATTTGGTTACGGATTATCGGAGTCTGGCGATTATGCGCGAGTTTGGCTATCCTATAATTTACGATGCTACGCATAGCGTGCAGCTTCCCGGTGGCAAGGGCGCTTGTTCAGGAGGCCAGAGTGAATTTGTCGCAGGGTTATCCAGGGCCGCCGTAGCTTTTGGCTGCGATGGTTTGTTTTTAGAGGTGCATATTGATCCGAAGAATGCGTTTTGCGATGGAGCGAATATGATTAATTTTAAAGAATTAGAAAGTCTGTTAAAACAAATCAAAAAGATTGAGCGCGCACTATGAAAATAAATGTGATTAAGCGCGCAAAAGAGGTTTTGGATATTGAGGCACAGGCAATAAAACTGCTGAAGGTCCGGTTGGGTAAGGGTTTTGTTAAGGCTATTGAATTAATCCTTAAGAATAAGGGCAGGGTTGTAGTTAGTGGAATGGGTAAGACGGGGATTATCGCGCAAAAACTCTCCGCAACCCTTGCTTCCACTGGGACCCCAAGTTTATTTATGCATACGGCAGAGGCGATCCATGGCGATTTAGGTAAAGTCACTGCAGATGATATTGTGGTCATTCTTTCTAACAGCGGCTCGACCGAAGAGATGAAACAGCTACTGCCTTTACTTAAAAAGATAGGTTCGCCGATTATTTCGCTTACCGGAAATTTAAAATCAATTCTCGCTAAATACAGCGATGCAGTTTTGGATGTTTCGGTTAAAAAAGAGGCCTGTCCATTAGGCCTTGCTCCTACTGCTTCAACTACTGCTACTTTGGCTATGGCAGATGCTTTGGCAGTGTGTTTGTTGGAGCTAAAAGGTTTTAAAGAAAAAGATTTTGCTTTTTTTCATCCCGGAGGGGCTTTAGGTAAGCGGCTGCTTTTAAAGGTTGAGGATATTATGCGCCGGGCGGGCGCCAATGCCGTGGTAGATGAAAATAAAAAAGTTTCGCAGGTCCTATGTGCTATTACCCGCGCCAGGGCAGGTTCAGCGATAGTTGTGGATAAAAGCGGAAAGCTAAAAGGGATTTTTACCGATGGAGATTTGCGCCGGCATCTGGAGAGTGACAAGAATTTGACGCTGCGGCCAATTAAAGAGGTAATGACTAAGAATCCTACTGTAGTAAATAAAGATATGTTGGCTGCCGAGGCAATGCGTATATTACAGGCTAAGAAAATAGATGAGGTTCCTGTAATAGATAAGTTCATGCGGCCGGTGGGTTTATTGGATGTGCAGGATCTGCTTAAGGCAGGGTTGGCTTAATTATGTATAATGAAATAACAAAAAAAGATTTAAACAGCCGCCTGCGGAAAATCAAGTTATTCTTGTTGGATGTAGACGGAGTTTTGACTGATGGCAGGATTGTTTATGATTCCCGGGGAGGTGAGCTTAAGTTTTTTGATGTACATGATGGTTTAGGGGTTTATGTTTTACGTGAAGCCGGGATTCCCACTATTTTGATTACAGCTAAAAGTTCTAAGACTATTCAGCCGCGCGCTAAGGATATGCGAGTGGTTAAAATTTTCGCTGGTGTTTTTCCGAAAACTAAGGTTTTAGGCAAGATCCTCGAGAAATACAATGTTTCCATAGATGAAATTTGTTTTGTAGGTGATGATCTGGTGGATTTGTCACTTATGCATAAAGTGGGCTTGCCGATAGCGGTGGCTAACGCTTCCAGCGAAATAAGAAAAACCGCAGCTTATATAACGAAGCATGTGGGTGGCCGCGGTGCTGTCAGGGAAATCGCCGAGATGATCCTTAAATCGCAGGGTAAATGGGAAAAAATCTTAAAAATTTATGAAGTTTAAGAAGCTTGTATTCTTAATTTTCGCGTTTATATTTTTCTCTGGTAGTTCTTTCGCAGTTGAAACTACCAAGACAACAACAGAGGCAAATGATTCTGACCAGCAGATCGGTGACTTTTCTCTCTCTGGGTACGGTGAGAAGGGGAAAAAATCCTGGGATCTGTCCGGAAAATCCGCGGATATATTTAATGAAGTAGTTAAGCTTAAAGAGGTAGTAGGTAATCATTATGCAGATAAGGATAATGTAAATCTTACCGCCGACAACGGTGATTTTAATAAGAATAGCGGAGTTGTGCATTTAGAAAATAATGTAGTAATTACCACCTCTAGCGGCGCAAAATTGACTACTGATTCTCTGGATTGGGACCGTAAGCAACAGATAGTCAGCACATTGGATAAAATTAGTCTTCAGCGTTCAGACATGAATCTTACCGGAGAAGGGGCAAGGGGGCAGACTGCGCTTAAGCAGGTTGCGCTAGAGAAAAATGTGCGTTTGGATATCGAGCCTTTAGATAAGCAAAAGGGTAAAAAAGAGAAGATTATCGTTATTTGCGATGGCCCCCTGGAAGTAGATTACGAGAAAAATATTGCCATATTTAATAATAATGTTAAAGTAGAAACGCCGGATTTAATTATGTACAGCGATAAGATGCAGGTTTATTTTACAGCGAAACAGGAAGGGATCAAGAAGGGGCAGGGATCTGTGGTGATGTCTAGTTCTATTAATAAGATTGTTGCTTTGGGGAATGTGCGTATATTGCGTGGAGAGAATATTTCTTATAGCCAGGAAGCGGTCTATACTGCTGTGGATAAGAGGATAGTCTTGACCGGCAGGCCTCAGATAGAGATTTATCAGACGGAGAATATGAATGCAGCTTTTAGAAACTAAGGGTTTAGCTAAATCATATGATGGCCGTATTGTTGTTAATGGCGTAGATATTACGGTTAAGCGGGGAGAGATTGTTGGCTTATTGGGGCCTAATGGCGCGGGAAAGACCACGACTTTCTATATGATCGTAGGCATAGTTGCGCCTAATAAGGGAACGATTGTTTTTGACAATCATGAAATTACGAATCTTCCTATTCATGAGCGCGCGCGTTTTGGCATAGGATATCTATCCCAGGAAGCCTCGATATTTCGCAAACTGACGGTTGCGGAAAATATAAACGCAATCTTGGAAACTCTACCTTTGAGCCATTCACAGAGAAAGCGCAGGCTGGTTTCTCTGCTTGAAGAATTGAATATCGCGCATTTAGCGAAAAATAAGGCATATACTTTAAGCGGAGGGGAAAGAAGGCGTCTTGAGATTACCCGCGCGTTGGTAACCAACCCTTCTTTTATACTTTTGGATGAGCCTTTTTCCGGCATTGACCCTATAGTAGTCAATGAAGCCCAGGAGATCATTAAAGAACTAAAGGCAAAGGGGCTGGGGATTTTATTAACTGATCATAATGTGCGCGAGACCTTGGCTATAACTGACCGGGCTTATTTGATCGCTGATGGTTCTATCCTTATCTCAGGTTCGGCGCATGAACTGATTAACCATCCGCGTGCGCGCCAGATTTATTTAGGCGAGAAGTTCAGAATGTGAGTGAGGCCACGATTTAGCGAGCGAAAGCGAAGCTAAATCGTTTGGCCGAACTCATACCCGCGAATGTGTAAAAAATTTTTTAAAAATTTTTTACACAGTATCTGAGCGGGTATCTTGTTCACTCAGCTTTAAGTAGTAAAGGAGTCAAGCGAAGGATTTGATAATCAGTACAGCGGGGATATCGCATAATTAATATATGAAAGGATTGTTATGAAAACCGAAGTAAAGAAGTTAGATAGTATTAAATGTGAATTAAGCGTAGCGGTGAGCGGTGAACTAGTAAAAAATAAATTTGAAGAGGTTTTTTCTCAAATTGCCAAAGAGGCTAAAGTACCGGGTTTTCGTCCGGGTAAGGCTCCGCGGGATGTTTTAGAGAAGCATTACGCCGCTTCGGTCCATGAACAGGTATTAAAGGAGCTGGTCCCTGATGTGTATAACCAGGCAATTACGGCAGAAAAGCTTGATGTAATCGAATTGCCGCAGATAGCTGATGTGAAGCTGGACCGCAATAATCTTTCTTTTAAAGCGGTTGTAGAGGTGACTCCGGAGATTGCGATTAAGGATTATAAGAAGCAGAAGATAAATTATAAAGTAACGACGGTAACTGCCGACGAGATAAAAAAGCAGATTGATTCTGTTAAGCAGTCGCGCAAGACAGAAACGTTAGATGATAAGTTTAGCCGTTCTCTGGGGTATCCTAATCTGGCGGAATTTGAGAAGGCGGTGGAGAGGCAGATTTTTATTACTAAGGAAAATCAGGAACGCCAGCGTATTGAAAATGAATTGATTGATAATCTCCTAAAGGATTTAGAATTTAAACTACCGGAGAGCCTGGTTAGTCGACAGGCTCAGGATATGCTGCGGCAGACAAAATTGGATTTGGCGATGAAGGGCATACCTCGGGATAAAATTGAGGAAGAGGAAAAGGTGATTTTGGAAGGGATCCAGCCACAGGCTAAAAAGCAGGTTAAGGTTTATTTAGTTTTAGCTCAGATTGCCAGAAAAGAGGGCATTCCTATAGATGAGCATATGTTGGCTAAGGTAATGGAATTTTTATTAAGAGAAGCAGATTGGCAGGAGGTTTATTAGAAATGGAGGATAAGATGGAGATAAGAATGCAGACATTGGTTCCTATGGTAATTGAGCAGACTCCTCGGGGCTATGAACGTGCTTATGATATTTACTCACGTCTTTTAAAAGACCGCATTGTCTTTATCGGCACGCCTATCGATGATTATGTGGCAAATCTTGTGATTGCCCAAATGCTTTTTTTACAGATGGAAGAGAAGGACAAAGATATCAATGTTTATATTAACTCACCCGGGGGTTCGGTTACCGCTGGCCTTGCGATATACGATACTATGCAGTTTATAAAATGCGATGTGGCAACCTATTGTGTGGGCCAAGCAGCCAGTATGGGAGCGCTTTTGTTGGCAGCGGGAACCAAGGGGAAACGTTTCGTGCTCCCTAATTCACGGGTAATGATTCATCAGCCGTGGGGTGGGGTACAGGGGGTAGCTGCTGATATATCTATCCAAGCTAAGGAAATTTTAAACCTGCGCGATAAAATTAATGAGATCCTCGCGCGTCATACGTCTCAGACGCTGGAGAAAATCCAAAAGGATACTGACAGAGACTATTTTATGTCTGCTCAAGAAGCAAAGGATTATGGAATAATAGATGAAGTGGTGTTAAACAACAAGAAATTAAAATAAGGGGTGAGAAAATGAGGAAAAACTATTTGTTAACACCCGGCCCGACTCCGCTGCCGCCTGAGGTATGTCAGGCGTTGGGTAAACCGATTATCCATCATCGCACCCCGCAGTTTCAGGCAATACTGAAAGAGGCAACTGAGGGATTAAAGTATATATTTCAGACGCAAGGTGACGTATTTATTCTTACTTCTTCCGGTACTGGAGCAATGGAGGCAGCGGTAGTTAACCTGCTTTCAGCGCAGGATACTGCGATTACTGTTCAAGGCGGTAAATTCGGAGAGCGTTGGACGGAGTTATGCGCAGCTTACGGAATTCATACGGAAGTCATTAATGTTGAGTGGGGCAAAGCAGTAGATCCCGGAGAGATTGAAAAACGGCTTAAGGCCAACCCTAATATAAAAGCCGTTTTTACCACACTTTGCGAAACTTCTACTGGCGTAGTGAGCGATATTGAGGCGATTGGTGAGGTGGTTAATAAATACAAGGCAGTTTTAGTTGTAGATGCGATCAGTGGTTTGGGGGCTATTGATTTGAAAACCGATGCCTGGTGTGTTGATGTGTGTGTTTCAGGATCACAGAAAGGTTTTATGCTTCCTCCGGGTCTTGCTTTTATATCTGTAAGTAAGAAGGCCTGGGAGGCAATTGCTGTTTCCAAAAGCCCGCGGTATTATTTTGATTTAAAGGCAGCTAAAAAAGCAATTCAAAGCGTGGATACACCTTTTACGCCAGCCATTTCACTGATAATCGCGTTGGTGGAAGTTTTAAAAATGATGAAACAGGATAGCCTGGAAAACATATTCAATCGCCATAGAGTTATGGCTTCTGCCACTAGGGCTGCCATGAAGGCGTTGGGCTTAGAACTATTTGCCCCTGCTGCTGCTTCAGATGTAGTGACTGCGGTAAAAGCCCCCGCGGGTATTGACGGGGAGAAAATTGTCAAGACCATGCGTGATGTTTACGGAGTAACCATTGCCGGAGGACAGGCAGAATTAAAAGGCAAGGTATTCAGGTTCGCTCATATGGGTTTTATCGAAGAATTTGATATTCTTGCGGGTATTGTTTGTCTTGAAAGAGTTTTAAAGAAATTAGGGTATTCTTTTGAGTTGGGAACAGGGGTCAGGGCAGCCGAAGAGGTTTTTTTAAATAACACCCCGCGTTTATAAAGAATTACGCGGGTGTGTCCTACTGGACAAGGAGCAAGTAAAATGATCAAGATATTAGTTAGCGACGCTTTATCTGAAGAAGGGCTTAAGGTATTTAAAGAGGCTAAAGAACTTACTGTGGATGTAAAAATTGATTTAAAACCTGATGTTTTGAAAGAGATAATTAAAGATTATGATGGGCTGGTAGTGCGCAGCGCAACTAAGGTAACTAGCGAGATAATCCAGGCAGCTAAAAAGCTAAAGGTTATTGGACGCGCCGGCGTTGGCCTGGATAATGTGGATTTGGAGGCAGCTACGCAAAAGGGGATTATCGTGATGAATACTCCGGCAGGAAATACTATTTCTACCGCCGAGCATACCTTTAGTATGATTCTTGCCCTTTCCAGGAATATCCCGCAGGCTAATGCATCGACGAAAAAAGGGGAATGGAAACGCTCAAAGTTTATGGGAGTAGAGCTCTATGGGAAAACCCTTGGTATAGTAGGTTTTGGCCGTATCGGCTCTGAAGTGGCTAAGCGCGCTTTGCCATTCGGGATGAAGATTTTAGCATATGACCCATTCCTATCGGCTGAGGTTGCGGAGAGTATCGGTGTGGAGATTGCAGAATTAAAGAAAGTGCTGCAGGAAGCTGATTATATTACCGTGCATACTCCGTTAACTGATGAAACCAGGCATATTATTTCAGATAAAGAGTTTGCTCTTATGAAAAAAGGAGTGCGTGTAATAAATTGCGCCCGCGGTGGAATAATTGATGAAGTAGCTTTAGTTAAGGCATTAAAAGAACTTAAAGTTGCTGGCGCAGCAATGGATGTTTTTGAAAACGAGCCGCTTTCCGCAGAGAACGAGCTTTTAAAACTTGATAATGTAATTATTACTCCGCATCTGGGTGCTTCTACCGAGGAGGCGCAGGTTAATGTGGCAATTGAAGTAGCGGAGATTGTGCGCGATGCCCTTTTAGGCAGGGGTATACGCAATGCCGCTAATTATCCGTGTTTAGAAGCGGAGGTTTGCAAAATTCTTAACCCTTATATTAATTTAGGGGAAAAACTGGGGATGTTTACCGCCCAGCTTGTAGAAGGAAGGTTTCAGGAGTTAGTTATAAATTACAGCGGTGAGATTACTAAATATGATTTAAGCCCGGTAACCATGGCTTTGGCCAAAGGGGTGCTTGAGCCGATATTAAAGGAAACGGTAAATTTTGTCAATGCCGTATCCTTACTTAAGGAAAGAGGAATAAAGTTACGTGAATCAAAATCTGCACAAGAGGGGGAATTTGTTAACCTGATACAATTAGAGATCAAGACAGATAAGGAAGTCAAAAAAGTCCTTGGAACGCTTTCCAGTAATAAGCAGCCGCGCATTGTAAAGATTGACGACTATTATCTTGAATTGTACCCAATTGGCGAGATGGTTTTTATCCGTAACTGGGATAGGCCCGGTTTAATCGGAAGTTTAGGAACCTTTATGGGTAAGAACGGTATTAATATTGCCGCCATGACCTTTGGCCGGGATAAACCGGGAGGAAAGGCAATCAGCGTATTAAACGTAGATAGCCAGGTCGGTCCGGATATTCAGGATAAGATAAGGGAATTAGAAAACATTTTAACCGTAAAAGTTATTAGGACATGAAAAACATTAAAACCATTTTGCTTTTTTTTGTGCTAGCTGTATTAACAACTGGCAATCTTTACGCTAAAGAAATAATTATCCTTTATTCCGGAAACACTCACGCCATGCTTTATCCCTGTAGTTGTCCTATTGAGCAGGATGGCGGGATTAGCCGTCGAGTTTCACTGGTAAAAGAATTAAGAAAGAAACACCCGGGGCTCTTGCTTTTAGACTGTGGTAGCTTTACAGCCGGCGGGCTGATGGATGAATATACCCAGAATACCCAGTTAGATATGCAGCGCAGTGAAGTAAACCTTAAGGCCATGGAGTTGATGCAATATGATGCCGTAGGCATAAGCAGCGATGAGTTTAATTTTGGCAAAGATTTCTTTTTAAAGAATGCCAGAAAGAATAATCCTGTTTTCTTAAGTGTTAATTTAGAGTCGGATAAAGTGAAGCCTTATATTGTTAAACAGGTTTCCGGGGTAAAGATAGGGATTATTGGTTTAACTAATTTAGCTGCCAGTCAAAAATCAGAAGGTTTAAAGGTTAGCCAACCTAGGGCGATAAATCAGCTGGTCAGCCGGCTTAAGAATGAAGGTGTAGAAGTGGTGATCGTTTTAAGCACTTTGGGCAAAAAAGAAGATTTAGATTTAATTTCTAAGGTCAAGGGTATAGATATACTCTTTATGGGGCATAATTTGACTAAAGAAGATCTGGAAGTTAAAGTGGGTTCTACTTTTATTGTGCGCCCGTCTTGGCAGGGTCGCAAGCTTGGAAAATTGTCACTGGAAATTGAGAATGGCAAGCTTTTAAACTGTAAGACTGAAGAGATCCGGCTCTCAGATAAGATCGCCGATGATCCTGATGTACTTGCAATACTACCGCGTTGCTATTCCGATACCAACTGCAAGAAGGATGAGTTGACTGGTAGCTGTCAGAATCCAGGTAAGCTTAGCGCCAGTTGCTTGTTCACTGAACCGAATAAGTTAAAGTTGACTGTAATAAATGCAAAGGACTGTGTTGTTTGTAATACAGGGCCGGTCCTGGAGTTGCTGAAAAAACAATTCCCCGGCATTTGCGCTGAATATGTTGATAAAAAACGGGCGCAGAATATGATTAAGAATTTATCTATTAAGGTTTTACCTGCTTACATTATCGGTAGGGAAGTAGAAAAAGAAAAGAACTTCGACGGGTTCAAGAATAACCTGGAATTAATTGGCGAATTGTATTTACTTAAGCCGCAGGTAAGCGGCGTATCTTATTTTATTGACCGTCAGGTTAAAAAAGGGAATTTGGATTTATTTTTCAGCATATTTGATAAAGACGCTGCCGGGATTCTTACGGTGTTAAGAGAATTTAGCCCAAGCTTGCATTTCCTGGCAATAGAAAATGATAAGGGGTTTGATGCTAAGAACGGCGCGCTTGAAATAGAAGAATGTCTGCGTGGGGTATGCGTGCAGAAGTATTATCCGCAGAAGTTCTGGGATTATTTAATTTGCCGCGCAAAGAATATTAATAGTTCATGGTGGGAGGATTGTTTTAACGAAGCCGATGCGCTTAAAATTAAAACCTGTGCCAGGGGCCCTGAGGGGGCAGAATTGCTTAGAGAAAATATTGCTTTAAATAAAGAACTCCAGGTTAGTTTTGGCCTGAGTTATCTTTTGGATAACTATCAGATATTTTCTTCACGTGGGGTGCCGAATAAAGAAGAGCTCAGGAAAATAATAAAAAAGTAAGCAACGTAGGAGAAAAAATATGGCGCATAAACCGAAGATTTATTTGTTCGATGTAACTAATCGCGACGGGGTGCAGACTTCGCGTATTTGTTTGTCTAAACTGCAAAAGACTATGATTAACTGGTATCTGGACAAGATGGGGGTTTTTCAGTCGGAGTTTGGTTTTCCACTTACGCGTCATGAAACAAATTACCTGAATGCCAATTTAGAGCTGGTTAAATTAGGTGGATTTTCTAATATCAGGCTAAGCGGTTGGTTACGCGCGACAAAAGAAGATGTAAGGGCTGCTTTTGCGCTAGTGCCGCATTTAAAGTACATTAATCTTTCCATCTCAACCAGTGATCAGATGATTATTCATAAATTTAAAGGCAAGCTGGATCACCAATCGGTAATCCAGGAGATGGAGGATGCGGTAGGCGAGGCGATAAAATTAGGAGCAGAGACTATCGGAGTAAATTCTGAAGATGCCTCGCGTACCGACATAGAATATCTCGTCGAGTTTGCTGTTAAGGCAAAAAAGGCAGGAGCCAACAGGATCCGTTACTGCGATACATTAGGATGCGATATTCCTTTTAGTATATACGAACGTATAAAATTATTGGCCGAAGCAGTGGGGATTCCTATCGAGGTGCATTGTCATAATGATTTGGGTTTGGTAGTGGCTAATTCTATTGCCGGAGCCAAAGCAGCCAATGATGCCGGGGTAGATGCATATATTAACACCTGTGTTAATGGTATGGGTGAGCGTGCGGGTAATGCGGATCTGGTTTCGGTAATTTTAGCGATTAAATTCGGCCAGGGAATGCAGGATTATCATTTAGATGAAAAAGTGGATTTAAAGATGGCCTGGAAGATTTGTAAATATGCTTCTTATGCTTTTGGCGTGCCTATTCCTATTAACCAGCCTGGGGTGGGGGCTAATGCCTTTGCCCATGAATCCGGGATCCATGCCGACGGGGCATTAAAAGACAGGCGTAATTATGAGCTTTATGATTACGAGGAGCTTGGCCGCGGAGAGCCGGAGATAATTGAGACGGGCAGGAAGATTACTGCCGGTGAATATTCCGGGATTAAGGGGTTCCGCAATGTTTATGAAAAATTAGAGGTGGCTTTTAAGGATGATGCCGAGGCTACGCGCATATTGGAACTGGTCCGGTATGCTAATGTGCATAATCAGAAGCCGTTGGTTGATGATGAGTTGAATTTTATTGCAAGGTATCCGGATATCGCGCATAAGATTTTTACAATGACACCATAGAAAAAGATCCTTCGCTTAGGTATCACGAAAATATCTTTATATTTTCGTGATAAGCTCAGGATTTCGCTAAATTAGAGCATAAGGTGCTCAAATTCGCGCATTGACTTACTCATACTGCGTATTCGTAAGTCAAGCGCTCATTTAAAGGAAAAAATGAATATAGTTATTGTGGGGATGCAGTGGGGGGACGAGGGAAAAGGAAAAATAATTGATATCCTTTCTCAGAAAGTAGATTATATTGTGCGTTATCAGGGCGGAAACAACGCCGGACATACCGCAGTGGTGGGCGAGAAGGAATATATATTCCATCTTATACCTTCAGGCATATTGCATGCCGGTAAAATCTGCTGTATCGGTAATGGGGTGGTAATTGATCCAGGGGTTCTTTTGCGTGAATTAGATGATTTGCGTAGGAGCGGCATTGATTTTTCCCGGCGTTTTAAGATTTCTTCTTTAGCGCATCTGATTATGCCATATCACAAGAATTTGGATCAATTACGCGAAGGTAAAAGAAAGAACAAGATTGGCACCACTGGTAGAGGCATAGGTCCCTGTTATGCCGATAAAATTAATCGTTGCGGTATCCGCATGGTTGATTTATCCAATCCCGGTGTTTTCAGAGACAAACTTAAAGACAATCTTAAGGAAAAAAATGAGATTTTTAAGAAGGTATATCAGCATCCCGGTTTTAGTTTTGAGAAGATATATCGGCAGTACCTTGATTATGGTAAGTTATTTTTTCCTTATGTTTGTAATACCGCTGTGTTATTAAATAAAGCAACTGATGAAAAATTGAATATTCTTTTGGAGGGAGCACAAGGGACATTTTTAGATATTGATTTTGGGACATACCCCTTTGTTACTTCTTCTTCGGCAACCTCGGGTGGGGCTTGTATTGGTACAGGTATATCCCCGGTTAAAATTGATAAAGTGGTTGGTGTTTGTAAGGCCTATACCACTCGGGTTGGCGAAGGGCCATTCCCCACGGAGTTTGCCTCGGGTTTTGGTAAATTTATGCGCGATAAAGGGAAAGAGTTTGGCGCTACTACCGGCAGGCCGCGCAGATGTGGCTGGTTTGATGCTGTGATGGCCAGGGAGTCTGTAATGCTTAACGGTATTTCTGAATTGGCGATTATGAAAATGGATATTTTGGATGGGTTGGGTAAGGTTAAGATTTGCACTGCCTATAAATATAAAGGTACGATATTTAGAGGATTTCCGCAGGATTTTGAAGTGTTAAGCAAGGCCACTCCAATTTATAAAGAGATGCCAGGTTGGCCTAATCAGGATGATAAGCCAAGCTTATTTAAAGAGCTGCATCCTAATGCCCAGGCATATCTTATGGAGCTACAATCTCGGCTTAAGGCTAAAATAACCATGGTCTCGATAGGTTCTGCTAGAAAAGACACCTTATTCATTTGAGCCGTAGACTGGATAAAACCCTTGACTACAAGAAGAGGTTATGTTATATTTAAATTTCAATTAAACAGGTAGGGGCCGTAGTTTGGTTACCGATAACCAAAACCAAGGAGAGTCAAGATGAGAAATAATTTGCTTAAATTTACATTAGTTTTATTTATAACTTTAAGCCTGGCAGGGTGTAGTTTTGTTTTCCAGAAAGGCAGGCGCTCTGATGCCCAGAAAATTGAGGAATTAAATGCTCAGCTGGATGAACTTTTGCGCTCCAAGAGTATGCTTGAACAGAAGCTCGGGCAGGAGATAAATGATAAACAGATAAAGCTCCAGATGATGGAGAAGGGGCTGGTCATTACCGTGGTTGGAGACCTTTTGTTTGATTCCGGAAAATCCAAGATCAGGCTTGAGGCCTATCCTTTATTAGATAAGGTAGCGGCGATATTAAAAGACGATATGGGGCAGTTTAACGTGGGTATTGAAGGTCATACCGATAATGTCCCGATTAAGCTTTCCGGTTGGAAGTCTAATTGGGAGCTTTCTACTGCTCGGGCCTTAAGTGTCTTGCACTATTTAGTCAATAACCAGGGAATCGCGCCTGAACGTTTGTCTGCAATTGGTTACGGAGAATACCGGCCGGTAGATTCTAATGAAACTATAGATGGCCGTAAGCAGAACCGCAGGGTAGAGATAGTCATCTTGCCTAATATTTCTAAAGTTAAAGGTGGTTTCAAGGGGTCCTCTGGATTGAAGGCCCCTGAGGATAATCTTAATACGGATTCATTTGAGCTCAAAGAATCTGAAGATAATCTTAAATAAGCCAAGGTAGTGTTTAAGCGATGGGGAATTTAGACTAAAAAATGGAAGATGCTTTAAAGAACCGCATAGTTATTATTTTAGCGATAAGCACGACGATATTCTTTTTCGGTACACTTAGTTTTTATAACAGCGCGATGCGCCAAAAATCCGGCCGTGATAAAGAAATGGCTGTGCGTCTTCAGTTAGAAGAAAAGATTAACAAATTCTCCCAGGAGAGGTCAGCTTTAGAGGAAAGGGCCAAGGCAAAGGAAAAAGAGGCTGAAGAGGTAAGGACAGCGCTTGAAGAAACCAAAGGAATTTTAGTCCAAGAGCAGTTGGTAAACCAAGGCCTCAAAGAAGAGCTGAAAAATGTAACTAAGCTTAAAGAGGCCCCTGGAAAATGATTTAAAAAGGGTATCGCTAAGCGGGTAATAATCCTATAAATGAAATAAGGGGAGTTCAAATGAACGCAGCAATTGTTCTGTGAAAAGGGGAGATAATCCCCGTTTTTATTAAAGGGAGGTGGGTTGATGAGAATATTAAATAAAGTAAAAGATAAGCTAAAGAAGATTATTCCTATTAAGCTTGTTTCTCTAAAGCCAAAGAAAAAGAAATCGTTTATTGCTGACCCAGCAGGGGTTTTTATAACCAAAGATATTCCTGGTTTTCAGGAGACCATTGCCGTTAATACAAAATTTTCTCATCCGGAAAATACGCGCGCCAGGAGCGCTATGCCTCAGGATATTCCCTCTTTTTATGATCAGGATAAGATTATTTTGCAGGTGCGTGATCCGCGTTGGTTGCATGCGTACTGGGAGTTAAGGAATCAGACCATTGAAAGCCTGAAAAGTAAATTAGGAGATGATTTCTACCGCGCAAAAAAAATTTTAAGGGTTTACGATGTTACTAATATTATCTTTAATGGTTTTAATGCCAATAGTTTTTTTGATATCCAATACAATGATTTCGCCAATAGCTGGTATATTGATACGGCAGGGCCTGGGCGTTCCTGGTGCGTGGATCTCGGGTTAATGTTAACCGATGGCAGATTCATTACTATTTTACGTTCTAATGTCGTTGCGACTCCTTTGGATGGCCCGTCATGGGTTACTGATGAAGAATGGATGATCCCGGATGATGTATTTGCCAGGCTTTATGGGATGGGTTTTGGTTTAGGTAGGAGTTCTTTGGTAGGCCGCGGCTGGCAGGAACGTATTAAACAGGGTTTGTTCAGCTCCGGGATCTCCTCCAGCCCGGTAAGAAAAGAGGTTAAGGAGAGAAGCTTTTGGATGAAAGTAGATTGTGAACTAATTGTTTATGGAGCGACTCAGCCCGACGCTAAAGTTACGGTGCAGGGGATGCCGATTAATTTAAGGCCTGATGGTACTTTTACCTTGCGCTATTATTTGCCGGATGGCAAGCAGATAATCCCGGTTAAAGCGACCTCCGCGGATAAATTAGAAGAGCGTGTTATTACTCCAATCGTAATGCGAGAAACCAAATAAACCCATGCCTAAAGGATATCTTTGTTTAGTTTTACATGGCCACTTGCCTTTTGTGCGCCACCCGGAACATGAAGATTTCTTGGAAGAAGATTGGCTTTATGAGGCAATCACTGAGACTTATGTACCGCTGATTTCTGTTTTTGAAGGCCTGGTTGCCGACGGGGTAGACTTTCGGATTACCATGACTTTAAGCCCCACGCTTATCTCTATGCTTGCAGATCCTCTGTTGCAGGAGCGTTATTTAAAGCATATAAATAAACTTATTGAGTTATCCCAAAAAGAAATGGAAAGGACTAAGTGGCAGGAGGCATTCAGGCGCCTGGCAGAGATGTATTTTAACAGATTTTCGCATGCCCGGGATACCTTCCAAAAGTATAGTTGTAATCTAGTGTATGCCTTTAAGAAATTTCAGGATCTAGGTAAGGTTGAGATAATTACCTGTGGTGCTACGCATGGGTTCTTTCCGCTTATGGATGTTTGCCGGGATTCGGTGCGCGCACAAGTAAGAGTGGCAGCAGATCATTATGAAAGCGTCTTTGATAGAAGGCCGCGGGGTATTTGGCTGCCGGAATGCGGGTTTTTCCCCGGACATGATGAGATATTTCGCGAGGCCGGTATACGTTATTTTTTTACTGATTCTCATGGCCTGCTGCATGGGACGCCGCGTCCTAAATATGGAGTTTTTGCTCCGGTTTATTGTAAAGGTACAGGAGTAGCTTGTTTTGGCAGGGATCTGGAATCATCAAAACAGGTTTGGTCTTCTATTGAAGGTTATCCTGGAGATTATAACTATAGAGAATTTTACCGTGATGTTGGTTTTGACTTGGAGTTTGATTATATTAAGCCATATATTCATCCCGACGGAGTGCGTATTAATACGGGGATAAAATATTATCGCATTAGCGGTACTGGCAATCATAAGGAGCCCTATGTTCCGGAATGGGCAAGGGAGCGTGTAGCAGAGCATGCTGGTAATTTTATGTTTAATCGCCAAAAACAGGCGAGCTATCTTAACGACCTTATGAATAAACCGCCGATTATTGTCTCGCCGTATGACGCTGAGCTTTTTGGGCATTGGTGGTATGAGGGGCCGATGTGGCTGGATTTTCTTTTCCGCAAAATTGCCTGCGATCAGAATGAAATACGTATGATTACCCCTTCGGAATATTTAGAGGAGAATCCACGTAATCAGGTAATTACCCCATCACTTTCCAGTTGGGGTTATAAAGGGTATTCGGAAATGTGGTTGCAAGGGGCAAATGACTGGATCTATCGACACTTGCATATGGCTTCAGACCGGATGAGCGAGTTAACCAGGAGCCATCCTGGTGCCCAAGGCTTATTGCGTCGGGCGTTAAACCAGGCCTTGCGCGAGTTGCTTCTGGCGCAAAGTTCTGATTGGGCTTTTATCCTGGGAACGGGCACGCATACCAGCTATGCGGTGCGTCGCACCAAGGACCATCTATTAAGATTTAGTCGGATTTATGAAGATGTCAAGTCTAATAATATTAACGAGAACTGGCTTTCAGATATTGAATATAAGGACAACCTCTTCCCTAATATAGATTATCAGGTGCATCAGTAGTATGCAGGACAATCTTAAAACCCCTAAGCATATAGCTTTTATTATGGATGGTAACGGCCGCTGGGCAAAAGAAAAAGGCATGAGCCGTACTGTCGGGCATCGGGAGGGGATAAAGCGCGTAAAAGAGATTATCCGTGGCGCAAGCCAATTAGGGATACAGACGGTTACTTTTTTTGCTTTTTCAACAGAGAATTGGTCCCGGCCAAAAAATGAAGTTAATGTCTTAATGCGCTATCTGGGTAATTTCCTGGATAAAGAGATTATTGAATTACATAAGAATAACATGCGCTTTTTGGTTATCGGAAGAAATGATCCTATTCCTCAGTATCTCCAAGTAAAGATTAAAAAAGCACAGGAAAAGACCAGTGGTAATACCGGCCTAAAGGTTGTTTTGGCTTTAAATTATGGTGGCAGACAGGAGATTGTAGATGCTGCCAAGAAGTTTGCAAAAGATGTATTAACTGGCAAGGCTGATCTTGAGAGCCTGGAGTCGGAGCAATTTAGCCGTTATTTTTATACCGCGGATATTCCTGATCCCGATCTTTTAATTCGCACCAGCGAAGAGATGCGTATCAGCAATTTCTTGCTCTGGCAGCTTTCTTATTCTGAGTTTTATTTTTCTAAAGAATACTGGCCGGATTTCGGGATGGAAGAATTAAGGGAAGCAATTAAAGAATACCAAAAAAGAGAGCGTAGGTTTGGAGGCTTAGATGCTCGTTAAAAGAATAATCAGTTCTGGCATACTTATCAGTGTTATTTCAGTAGTGATTTTTTTTGACTGGCTCTGTGGATTAATAGCTACTATTTTCATTATTGTTGGATTATATGAATATTTTATGATGCTTGAAAAAAAAGGGATAAATATCTATAAATATTTCGGTATTGGCATGGGAGCGGTTATTCCTCTATCTATCATGTTCAGGTTTGAGCCAACTAAAAGCTGGGAGTTGCTCTTTATTGTCCTGGCTTTGTTTTTTATTCTGCTTATGCAATTTAAACGCCGGGACAGTTCTGGAGTGATTGTAGATATCTCGACTACGCTTTTTGGCATACTTTATGTTTCCTGGTTTTTTAGTTTTATCATAAAGATACGCTATCTTTCAGGAGGATTTGGTTTTCTGGTGGCTTTATTGTTAATTGTTAAATTGGGGGATATTGGGGCATATTTAGTGGGAAGCCGTTGGGGAAAAAGACCTTTAATGCAGCATATAAGCCCAAAGAAGACCATTGAAGGAGCGCTTGGCGGATTATTATTTAGTGTTTTAGGCGCGTTAATCAGTAAATCGTTCTTGCCTTTTGGTTATGGGCAGCTGTTGTTAACTGCAATTTGTTTAGGGGTACTTGGCCAATTGGGTGATCTTTCTGAATCACTGCTTAAGCGGGACTGTCAGATTAAGGATTCAGGAAGTATTTTTCCGGGCATGGGTGGGGTATTAGATCAGATTGATAGTTTATTATTTACTGCCCCGGTATTTTATTTTTATCTTAGCGTAATCGTAAGATGAACCCTATGCCTTCTTTATGTTTAATGGCTAGAAGGGGCATAGGGTTTGGCTTAAAAATGAATAAAGGAGAAGGTGTAAAAGGGGTAAATCCCGCGTCTTCTTATTATTCAAGCATTAAATTTAGATTTAAATTAATTAACAGAGGAAGGTGCGGGGTGAAGAGAATTGCGGTGTTAGGTTCTAGCGGATCAATAGGACAGAGTACGCTTTTGGTGGTTAGAAGTCTGCCGCAGCAATTTAAGGTTGAGGCTTTAAGCGTTAATTCAGATATTGTTAAATTAAAACAGCAGATAAAAGAATTTAAGCCGCGACTGGTGTGCGTAAGAGATGAACAATCAGCCCGTAAACTACGCGCCGATCTAAGTTCATCAATAAAGGTTTTTTGCGCAGAAGATGGCTTGAGCGAAATGGTTAAAGATAAGAGAATCGATCTGGCAATGTTCGCTATTACCGGTTCGGCTGCGCTTAAGCCTTTACTTGCCGCGATTAGAAGTAATAAAGATATTGCTTTGGCTAATAAGGAAGCTTTGGTAATGGCCGGTCCTTTGGTTATGCGTTTGGCAAAGAAACACAAGGTTAGGGTTCTGCCGGTTGATAGTGAGCAATCAGCGATCTGGCAGAGCCTGGGAGGTTTTCGGCAATCCGATGTCAGGCGGGTATATCTGACTGCTTCCGGAGGACCTTTAAGGAGCTTACCGCGCAGTAAATTCAAAAGGGTTGGTTTGGAGAAAATATTGCGGCATCCCCGTTGGAAGATGGGTAGAAAGATAACGGTTGATTCGGCAACTTTGATGAATAAAGGTTTAGAGCTGCTTGAGGCGATGTTTTTATTTAATTTAGGAGTAGAAAAAATTAAGGTATTGATTCATCCTGAGGCCTTGATCCATTCTATGGTTGAGTTCAATGACGGCGTAATCATGGCGCAACTTTCAGAGGCGGATATGCGTATACCCATACAATATGCTTTAACTTATCCGCAGAGACTGGTTAATAAGTTTCCGGGAATAGATTTTTACCGTCTAAAAAAACTACATTTTGGAAAACCTGATCTGGGAAAGTTTCCTTGCCTTAGTCTTGCGTATCAGGCAGCCAGGCAGTTAGGGACAATGCCAGCAGTTTTGAATGCGGCGAACGAGGTTAGTGTAAATAATTTTTTAAACAATCGGATTGATTTTTTAGCCATACCAAAAATAGTAGAAAAAGTAATGCGGCGCCACACAAGAGTAGTTAATCCGGATCTATCGGATATAATGGCTGCTGATGTTTGGGCCAGGGAAGAGGCTGTCTGTATAGGCGGCTAACTTTAAATTAGACATGATTGGTATACTTATTTTTATCTTTATCTTAAGCCTGCTTATTATTGTGCATGAATTTGGGCATTTTTTTGCCGCGCGGAGAAATGGCGTACGCGTTGAGAATTTTTCTTTGGGGTTTGGGCCGCAGGTCTTTAAGAAAAAGAAAAATGATACTGAATATAGCATAAGCCTTATACCTTTAGGCGGCTACGTAAAGATGGCAGGAGATAGCCGGTTAGAATATAAAGGCAAGGATGATGAGTATCTTACTAAAAGCATTGGCAGGCGTTTCCAAATTATTTTCTTTGGACCGTTTTTAAATTATGTGCTTGGTTTCTTATTTTTTTGGTGCATTCTTTTTGTGGGTTATCCCAGCCTGACTACTAAGGTTGGCGGGTTAATTGATGGTTACGGCGCTAAAGAGGCTGGTTTGGCGGTAGGGGATAAAGTTGTCGTTGTAGATGGTAAGAGGGTATATTTATGGGAGGATCTGCAGCGCCAGATCCAGAAAAGAAAAGTAAAAGAAAGCGTAGAGCTGGAGGTTTTGCGTGATAATCAGGAATTGAAATTCAGGGTATTAATTAAGGATAAGATTTTGGGCGATGAATTAGGGGAGAAACGCTCCTTAGGCATTATCGGTGTTTCCCCTTTTGATGAAGTTATTGAAGTCAGGCACGGTTTTTTTGAGTCGGCCTATCTGGGTTTTAAGAAAACCGTTGATTTAACCGTTATGACCTATAGGGGGTTATGGAGATTGGTTAGCGGAAAGATGTCTATGCGTGATTCTATGACTGGACCACTGGGAATATTCTTTATCACTTCCAAAACAGCAAAGTTGGGTTTAGTTGCAGTTATGCATTTGATTGCGGTATTAAGTGTGAGCCTGGCAATATTTAATCTTTTGCCTCTACCTATCCTTGACGGTGGGCATATATTTTTTCTGGGCCTGGAAAAACTCAGGAAAAAGGCGCTGGGAATTAAGGCAGAGCGTGTAATTAATAATGTTGGTTTTACTCTTATAATCACAATAGCTTTATTAGTTACTTACAATGATATATCGAGACTTTATGGTGATAAAATTAGCAAATTTATGACGAAGTAATATGGATACCGTAAGAAGAAAATGTAAGGTTATAAAGATCGGTGATGTTTTGATAGGAGGAGCAAACCCGGTGACGATCCAATCAATGACTAAGACCCGGACTTCTGATGTAGAAAATACCGTTATTCAGATTAATCAATTAAGAGATGCGGGATGCCAAATTGTGCGCCTGGCAATTAATGACTTTAATGATGCCGCGGCCTTAAGGAGGATTAAGGCGAAAGTGAAGCTGCCGCTTGTAGCGGATATCCATTTTAACTGGCGCCTGGCAATTTCCGCTATTGAAAATGGGGCGGATAAAATAAGATTAAATCCGGGCAATATTGATAAAAAAAATGAGATAGAAGCGGTTGTATCGGCTTTAAAAACAGCCAGAATTCCTCTGCGTATCGGACTTAATTCCGGATCAGTAAAATATGCCGGGTTAAGAAAATATGCGATGGGTGATAAATTAGTGGTTGCCTGCATGAATTATGTAAAGATGATTGAAAAGCTTAAATTTAACAATATAGTGATTTCGCTTAAGGCCAACAATGTTTTGGATACGCTTGCTGCTTATCGTAAAATTTCCAAGGTTTGCAGCTATCCTTTACACCTTGGTTTGACTGCTACCGGCCCTGTTTACAGCGGGATTATTAAATCTAGCGTGGCTTTAGGGGCTTTACTTCTGGAGGGTATTGGTGATACAATAAGAGTGTCTTTGACTGAGCAGCCGATAGAAGAGGTCAGAGCAGCTAAATGTATATTAGAGTCTTTAGGCCTGCGTGGTTTCGGGCCGCAGGTTATTAGCTGTCCTACTTGCGGTCGTTGCAAGGTGAACTTAATTAGTATAGTAAAAGACCTGGAAAATAAATTATCGGCTACTGACTATAGACCATTGGTTCGGCCGATGAAATTGGCTATAATGGGTTGCGTGGTTAACGGCCCGGGTGAGGCTAAAGAAGCGGATATTGGAGTTGCTTTTGGTAAAAGCGAAGGTGTTTTATTTAAACACGGTAAAGTAGTGAGAAAAATATCTCCAGGCGATTGTGTGCGGATTGTATTACAGGAACTTAAAACCAAGGAGAAGACGTGACTCATCAAACGCTAAAAGGCAGGGTACGCGAAGATTTCATTACTCGATTCAGCAGTATTCTATCTAAAAGTGCCGGAAATAAAATAGAAGTAGCGGCTACAATCAGGCAGATACTTGAAGGAATTCTTAATCAGCCGCGTAGCGTGCTTAAAGAACAGGAGAGAGACACGATTATTAATGAATTGGTTGATGAATTTGTCGGTTTTGGCCCTATTGAAAAAATGATGATGGATCATGAAGTTACGGAAATTATGATCAATGGCACGCATAATGTATATGTAGAGAAATGTGGAAAAAAACTGATGACTGATATCAAATTTGACAGCGATCAGCAGCTTATGTATGTTATCCAAAAGATCTTGGCGCCTACCAGAAGGCGCGTAGATGAGACCCAGCCCTATACGGATATTTGTTTGCCGGATGGTTCGCGAGTAAATATCATTATTCCGCCATTAGCTCTGGATGGCCCGACAATAACTATCCGTAAGTTTCTTAAGGTAATCCAAAGGGTAGAGGATCTTATCAACCTGGATACATTAGATAAAAGAATGGCGGATTTTCTAGTTGCTTGCATTAAAAGTAAAGTGAATATGATGTTTGCCGGCGCAACAGGAAGCGGTAAGACCACTACCGTGGGCGTGCTTTCCAGCTACATTGATAATGATGAGCGTACCATTGTTATTGAGGATACGGCTGAGCTGCATCTGGCGCAGGATCATGTAGTCAGGCTTGAGACTAAACCGCCTAATATTGAAGGAAAAGGCGAGATCGGTATTAGGGATCTTTTTAGGAACTCTTTGCGTATGCGGCCTCAGAGGATTATTTTGGGAGAGATCAGAAGCGCCGAGGCCCTGGATATGCTTCAAGCGATGTGCTCCGGACATAACGGAGCCCTTTCGGTAATCCACGCAAACTCTCCTCAAGAGGTCCTGCACCGCATAGAGACAATGATCTTGATGTCGGGTATTCCTATATCCTTAGAAGCGATTCACCGCCAGATTGCCGCATCTTTAAATTTAATTATTCAACAGGACCAACTTGTCGATGGTTCACGTAAGATAACCCGGGTTACCCAGATAAATGGGCTCAAGAATGGATGGGTAAATCTTGAAGATATTTTCTTTTATGAGATAAATGATGTTGTTGAGCATGGCAAGGTGAGCGGCCGTTTTAGGGCTACGGGAGTTCAGCCGGTATTCTATTCACTTTTAGCTAAAAGAGGGGTAGTTTTATCAAAAGAAACTTTTAATAAGGATTAATATGTTTTGGAGTGGAAGTTTTATCCCGACATTAAAAGAAGACCCGCAGGAGGCAGAATCAACTAGCCATAAGTTACTGTTGCGCGCCGGATTGGTACGCATGCTTATGTCTGGCGTGTATTCTTACCTTCCTTTAGGGTTAAAGGTCCTGGGGAATATTCAGGAGATTATTCGTCAGGAGATGCATGCTTGCGGCGCAAATGAATTATTACTTCCAGCTTTACAGCCTTTGGAGCTTTGGCAGAAAACCAATCGGGATAAAGATTTAGGCCAGGTGATGTTTAGTTTTAAGGACCGCCGGGGCAGGAGTATCTGTTTGGGCCCGACCCATGAAGAGGCGATTACGGATCTGGTAAGAAGCCATGTCTCCAGTTATAGGCAGCTTCCTTTGGTTTTATACCAGATCCAGACTAAATTCCGCGATGAGATCCGTCCGCGTTTCGGTTTGATCCGCGCCTGTGAGTTTATTATGAAAGATGCTTATAGCTTTGACCAGGATGAGGCAGGTTTAAATAAGAATTATGAGGCGATGTTTAGCGCCTATAAAAATATATTTTTACGATTGGGTCTAAAAATTATGATTACTGAGGCGGATTCGGGAGTTATGGGAGGCAAGGTCTCACATGAATTCATGGTTCCCAGCCAGGACGGGGAAGATGTAGTTTTATCATGTCCAAAGTGCGCAGGGGCCAGAACTTTTAATGAGGTAGATAGCCAGGATTGTCCGAAATGTAAAACCAAAATGGAGAAACTCAATTGTATTGAGGTCGGCCACATTTTTAAGTTAGGAACAAAATATAGCCAGGCAATCCAGGCTAATTTCTCTGACGCTAAGGGGCAGCTTAAACCGATAATCATGGGTTGTTATGGTATTGGTGTCTCGCGCCTAGTTTCGGCAATTATTGAGCAGAATAACGATAGCGGAGGGATTATCTGGCCGCTTGAGGTAGCGCCTTTTAGCGTGATTATTCTTCCTTTAGATGTGGCGGACGCCTCTATTATAAATTTAGCCAAGGATATTTATCGTCAGATTATTGATGCGGGCAAAGAAGTACTTTTGGATGACCGCGACGAAAGAGCGGGAATTAAATTCAAAGACGCCGACCTTTTAGGGATCCCTGTGCAGGTGATTATAGGTCGTTCTTACCTTAAGGATAATACTGTTGAAATAAAACTGCGAAGCAGTAGTAGTAAAGAAAAAATAATCTGTCCTAAGGACCAGGTTCTGGCAGAGATAAAACGTTTAGCTAATATTAATTGAAAGGAAGAATTGTTAATGGAAAAAACCGCAGGCGTAAGAAAGCAAAACGATTTGTTTGAACAGGTGCTGGAAAAATTAACTGATAATCAGAGCGGGAAAAAATTTGATTTCTTAATAGCAAAAGACCAGGCTTTTGTGGCCTCTGTCGCCTGTGTTATTAAAGAAATAGCCAGTAATAACAAAATTCAATTATCTCACGTCCAGGAAGAGGAGCTCTTAAACGAGGTAGTTGCCCATTTTATTGAACTTGGGCCAATTGGTATGCTGCTCAGGGATCCGAGTATTTCGGAGATTATGATTAACGGCCCCAAGCAGATTTATGTAGAGCGTAACGGAAAAATAGAATTGACTGAAATTGTCTTTACTGATGAAGCACAGCTTGCCTATTTTATTGAACGTATTTTGGATTATTCCGGCAGAAGGGTTAACAGCTTAGAGCCGTGCGTGGATGCGTGTTTAAAAGACGGTTCAAGGATAAATATTGTTAAAAGCCCTATTTCTTCTATTGGCTCATTGCTTACTATTAGGAAGATGTCTTATCAGTTATTAACCCTGGATGATCAAGTGCGCTTAAAGACGCTTAACCTTATGGTGGCAGATTTCTTGAAGGCCTGTGTTGCTGCCAGACTAAATATTTTAATCTGCGGAGGGGCAGGCTCTGGTAAGACTACCATGCTTAATGCCTTGGCCAGGTATATTTCAGATAAAGAAAGAATCGTTACCATTGAAGATACTCGGGAGCTTAATTTTAACCATAAGCATTTTGTGCCGCTTGAAACACGAATTCCAAATATTGAAGGTAAGGGTGAGATTTCTATGCGCACTTTATTAAGAAATGCCCTGCATATGCGGCCTGATCGAATTATTATAGGAGAGGTACGCGCTGAGGAGGTCTGGGATATGGTCCAGGCGATGAATACCGGCCATGACGGCTCTATGACTACATTGCATGCTAATTCAACTTATGATGCCATGGACCGCCTTGAGATGTTGGCGCTTTTAGGTAATCCGAATGTCTCAAGCGATGTAGTCAGGAGGCAGTTTATATCCGCAGTGGACCTGGTTATTCATATGGTCAGATTATCTGATGGCTCGCGTCGCCTGATGCAGGTCAGCGAGGTTAGAAAAGGCGAGGATTACGGGCTTGATGATATTTTTATTGTTGGCCAGGGTGATAATGGGCCTACTGAATTAAAGGCCACTGGATTTTCTTTGCGTTGTTATAATAAGATTAAGGCGAGAACGGGTTATACTAATAATCAACTTGAAGGGTAGATGTTCGATAGATAGGTTTGTGTAGATATCTATGAATCGAGAAGTTCTAAAGCAAGAAATAAGTTTATTAGTTAGGGATTTGTTTGCTGCGCAAGGTTTTGTCTTGGTGGATATTATTTTTAGGCATGATGGTTCCGGATTATTATTGAGCCTGCTTGTGGATAAGTCGCAGGGAGGGATTAGCTTAGAAGAATGCGGTTTACTAAACCGTTTGGTGCGTCAAGTGTTGGATGAAAAGAATATATTTTCCGACCAGTATAGTTTAGAGATTTCTTCCCCCGGCCTTGACAGGCCGTTAAAGACAAGGGAAGATTTTATGCGTTGTTTGAATAAACAGGCGGTATTTTTTCTCATTGGTTTAGTAAACGGGAAATGTGAGTGTAAAGGGGCAATCAGCAGGGTTAATGAAGCAGCCGTATTTATCGATCATGCAGGGGAGGTTTTGGAGATTCCCTTAATTAAAATAAACAAGGCAAAGCTGGTAATTCAAGAAGAGCGTCTTTGGCAATAACTAACTATGTTTTTTGCAGTGGCATGGTGTTTATACCATAAATAAAACTGGAGAGTTAAAAATGAGTCATGAACTTTTAGCAATTATTGAGCAGATTGAACGTGAAAAAGGGATCAAGAAAGAGGTTATGCTTGAAGCAGTAGAAAGTGCTATGCTTAGCGCTGCCAAAAGAGTGATTGATCTAAAACCGGATGAGGAATTTAAAGTTAAGATTGATCGTTCTACGGGGGAGATTTGTGCTTTTCGCAATAACGAAAAGGTAACTAATATTGATTTTGGGCGTATTGCCGCATCTACTGCGCGCCAGGTAATTATCCAGAAGATGCGCGAAGCGGAGAAAGATGTAGTTTTTGGTGAGTTTCAGAGCCGTGTAGGGGAGATTGTTAGTGGTACGGTTTACCGTTTTGAAAAAGGCAATGTAATTGTTGACCTGTTGGGTAAAACCGAGGGTATTTTGCTTAAACGCGAGCAATCTCCTAAAGAAGAGTTTAAACAGGGGCAACGTATCCGCGCTTATGTTGTTGAGGTAAAAAAGGATGTTAAGGGGCCGCAGATTATTTTGTCGCGTGCGCATCCTAACCTAGTTAAGGAGTTATTTGAATTAGAGGTACCTGAGATTTACGAGGGGATCGTTGAGATAAAGGCTATATCCCGCCAGGCAGGCGAGCGCACCAAAATTTCGGTTTGCTCAAAGAATGATAAAGTCGATTCAGTAGGCGCTTGTGTAGGTATGCGCGGAAACCGTGTAAGGAATATTGTCAATGAGCTACAAGGTGAGAAGATTGATATTGTGCGTTTTAATGATGATGTGCGTGAATATATCAAAGCTGCCCTTTCTCCGGCTAAGGTTTCCGAGATAAAACTGGATAGGGAGAAGATGAAGGCCGGGGTTATTGTGGATGATGATCAGCTTTCTTTGAGCATTGGTAAACATGGCCAGAATGTGCGTTTGGCTTCTAAGCTCGTGGGTTGGGAACTGGATATTCGCACCAAGAGCATGATTGCTGCCGAGGCGCTGGGAGGAAAAGAGGAAACCAAGGTTGCCCAAATAGAGTCAAAAGATGCTCAACGGGATGAACCCAAAGCAAAGAAAGCCAAGAAAGAAGTTAAAAAAGAAGCCAAGAAAGAAGCCAAGAAAATAACTAAGAATGAAGGGGTTTCTTTAGAAGATCTTACTGGTGTAGGAGATAAAATTATTGAGAGCTTAAAAGAAGCAGGGATTAATAGTATTGATGATATAATCAAGATTAAGGAAGAGGGGTTGGTAAAGATTAAAGGTATTGGAGAGAAGAAAGCTAAAAAGATAGTTGTAGAGGCAAAGAAAATAGCTTAGTTTTTAATATAAAAGCCTGCCTGTAGGCGGTCAGGGAGAGAGATTATGCCCAAGGTAAAGAAAGAAAAGACAGTTGTAAAGAAAGCGGCTAAACCTAAAGTTGCCGCGCATAAGCGCGTATCGGTTCCTACGATAAAGCGGGTTGCTGCGCATAAGCGCGCGGAGCGCGTACCGGCTCGTCCGATCGAGCCGGGTAAAGTTGAGGTGAAAACGAAGAAGGCCATTTCTAAGGTTCATGCCTTGAAGTCTAAGGCTGTGGCAAAAAGTAAAAAAGAAGAAGTCAAGCCGGTAATTAAGCCTGCGCTAAAGCATGAAGCAATGCCTGAAATAAAACCTGTAATCAAACCTGTAACAAAACCTGTCCATGAGCTTGAGGTTAAAACTAAAGTAATCCATGAGGAAAAATCAGCTCTTATTCCTGAGGCAAAAGCTGAAGTTGCTCCGAGTAAAGAGATTGAAATAGAACTTCCGATTACGCTAAAAGATTTAGCGGTAAAATTACAGGAAAAATCAAGCGTTCTCATAAAACATTTTATGAGCATGGGAGTGATGGTTGGAATTAACCAGTTTCTCAACGAGGAGGCCGTTAATAAGCTGTGTTTAAAGTATAACTTTGCGATTAAGAAAGCTCTTAACGCCGAAGATACAGCATTGCAGGAACATAAGGAAAAAGATAAACTCGATGCGCTTAAGAAACGTTCGCCCATAGTTACTTTTATGGGTCATGTTGATCACGGTAAGACTTCTCTTCTTGATGCCATACGTAAGACCAAGGTCACAGAAGAAGAGCATGGAGGAATTACTCAGCATATTGGTGCTTATCGGGTTAGTCTTCCTGAGGGTGAAATTACCTTTTTGGATACGCCTGGCCATGAAGCATTTACCGCTATGCGTGCCCGGGGCGCACGGATTACCGATATTGTGGTTTTAGTGGTTGCCGCTGACGATGGAATTATGCCGCAGACCCAGGAAGCAATTGACCATGCGGCTGCTGCCGGAGTAACCATTATTGTTGCCATAAATAAAATAGATAAACCGCAGGCAAATATTGATATGGTTAAAAAGCAGCTATCGCAAGTCGGCCTAACTGCTGAGGACTGGGGTGGAAAAACTATTACTGTTTTGGTTTCTGCTAAGACCGGTGCAGGAATAGATAGCTTACTTGAGATGATTTTGCTGCAGGCAGAAGTAATGGAATTAAAGGCAAATCCTAATCGCCTTGCAAACGGAGTGGTTGTAGAGGCAAGGATGGCTAAAGGCAGGGGCCCGGTGGCTACGCTTCTTGTGCAAAACGGCACGTTGCATCTCAACCAAAATATAATTGTGGGTAACTTGTACGGAAAGATCCGGGCGATGCTTAATGACCGGGCCCACTCAGTGACTGCTGTTGGCCCTGCTTCTCCCGTAGAGATACTGGGGATAAGCGGAATCCCGCAGGTGGGCGAACAATTCTTTGTGATTGAAGATGAAAAGCAGGCAAAAGATTTAGTCCAGGCGCGCGTGGAAAAAGAAAGGCAGCAACAGATAAAGAGCGTAAAAAGGGTAAGCCTGGAAGATCTGCATGCTCAAATTGCCGAAGGAAAAATAAAAGAGTTAAAATTGATTATTAAGGCTGATGTTCAAGGGTCGCTGGAGGCAATTAAAGACACTCTGGAGAAATTAAATGTCTCTGAGATAAAAATTGATGTGATTCATATAGGAGTAGGTAATATTAACAATTCAGATGTAATTTTAGCAGTAGCTTCTGATGCCTTGATTGTAGGTTTTAATGTCAGCGCTGATGAATTGGCCAAAGAGCTGATTTCTAAAGAAGGTATTGAAGTAAAAATATATAATATAATTTATGAGCTGGCTAATGATATAAAAGCCGCAGTTGAAGGCATGCTTGACCCTAAGCTCAAGAGAGTGTTTTTAGGTGAGGCTGAGGTTAAGAAAATGTTTAAGCTTTCCCGTTCCGGATTGATCGCCGGCTGTATAGTAACTAAAGGTAAGCTTATTCGCAATAGCATGGTTACGCTGGTGCGTAATGGTCAGATTGCTTTTGAAGGAAAACTTTCAAGCCTAAAGCGTTTCAAAGATGATGTGCGTGATGTCTCCGAAGGGGTTGAGTGCGGTATTGCTATCAGCGGGTTTGATCAGTTGATGGAGGGGGATATTATCGAGGCTTATGAAATAGAAAAGATTGCTAGGAAGCTATGAAAAAAATAATATTAAGCGGGATGCGGCCTACGGGCAAGTTACACCTAGGCCATCTGGTTGGCGCATTAGCCAACTGGACAAAGCTTCAAAATGAATATGATTGTTTCTTTATGGTCGCGGATTGGCATGCGCTTATGTCAGAGTATGAAAATTCGGGAAACCTTAAGGCAAACATGTTGGATAATATTATTGATTGGCTTTCTTGCGGCATAGATCCCGGGAAATCCACAATTTTTGTCCAGTCGCAGGTACCGGAACACCTCGAGCTTTATTTTATCCTTTCCTTGGTTACTCCGCTTGGGTTGCTGGAACGTTGTCCTACCTATAAAGAACAGTTACGTGAGTTAACTAACCGGGATTTAAGCACCTATGCTTTTTTGGGTTATCCGGTTTTACAGGCTGCGGATATCTTGCTTTATAAGGCTGATGCTGTGCCAGTAGGAGAGGACCAGTTGCCGCATTTGGAATTAACCCGTCAGATCGTGCGTAAATTCAACCATCTTTATAAGACAGATTGTTTCCCCGAACCAAAGGCCTTGCTTACCGAAACTACCCGTCTTTTGGGATTAGATGGCCGCAAGATGAGCAAAAGCTATGATAATTATATTGGGTTATCCGAAGAACCAGAAATAATCCGCAAAAAAGTACAAAATATGATTACTGATGCGCAGCGTATACGTTTAAGCGATCCGGGCCATCCGCATAAATGCAATGTCTTTAGTTATTATGCTATATTTTTCCCGGAGCTGAAGCAAGAGGCAGAGCATCGTTGCGTTAAATCATTAATCGGTTGCACCGTTTGTAAAAAGGAATTTGCAGATAAAATAATTGGTTTATTGGCTCCTATCCAGGAAAAAAGGCGGGTATTGCTGAAAGATAAAAAACATATCCAGGATATTCTGTCTGCAGGCAGGTTAAAGGCATCAAGCTTTGCCAAAAAAACTATCTCCGAAGTAAGGAGTTTACTTAAATTATAAAATGAATTATAAAATACACTTAGAGATGTTTGAAGGGCCGCTAGACCTGTTGTTGTACCTAGTAAAAAAAGACCATCTTAATATTTACGATATTCCTATTGCCAAAGTTACCCAGCAGTATTTGGAATATATTAATTTTATGCAACTTTTGGATCTGGACATCGTAGGAGATTTTCTAGTGATGGCAGCTACCCTTATGCAGATAAAATCAAAGATGCTGCTTCCGGCAAGCGAGACACCGGTGGAAGAAGAACAGGAGGATCCGCGCGCCGAACTGATAAAAAGGCTCCTGGAGTATGAGAAATTTAAACAGATCGCAGAGAACTTAAGAGAAAGGGAGCTCAGCCAGCAAGATGTTTTTAAGCGGCAAAAGACAGAGGTGCCTTTGGACGTCCAGGCGCAGTCCAAGGAAGAGGAAGTGTATTTTGAAGCCAGCATATTTGATTTAATCAATGCTTTTTCTCAGGCCTTAAAAGATGTCCCAAGAGAAGTTTTTTATGAGGTAATTAAAGATCAGTTTACCGTTGAGCAGAAGGTGCATGATATCCTGCACTTGTTGTTAATCCAGGCAAAGGTTAAACTTTCAGAGTTGTTTAATAAGTCAAAAGATAAAATGGAAATAATCGTAATCTTCCTGGCAATATTGGAGTTGGCAAAAATGAGAGAAATCATTACTCACCAGGATGCGGCATTTGAAGATATAATTATATCAAGGAATAAAGAAAATATCATACCTTATGAGCGAAGAGACCAGGCGGACACTGCTTAAGGCTAATTCAATTATTGCTGATATTAAGGAATCCGAAGAGGATGTAGTTTTAAACATATCCCTTAGGCCAAAGAAATTTACCGAGTTTGTCGGCCATAAAGATATCGTGGATAACTTAAAAATAGCGATACAAGCAACCAAGCAGAGGAAAGAGCCGTTAGAGCATGTACTTTTGAGCGGACCTCCGGGGTTGGGCAAGACTTCTTTGGCGCATATTATTTCGCATGAAATGGGCGCTAAGATTACTGCTACTAGTGGTCCGGCTATTGAGCGCGCCGGAGACCTAATTGGAATTCTGACTAACCTAGAAGTTGGAGATATCCTCTTTATTGATGAAATACACCGCATGTCCAAGGTAGTTGAGGAGTTTTTGTATCCGGCGATGGAAAGTTTCCAGATTGATTTTGTGATTGATAAGGGCCCATACGCTAAGACTATCAAGTTTAATCTCAAGCCTTTTACTTTAATCGGCGCGACTACGCGCACAGGGCTTTTGGCTGCTCCGCTTAGAGGAAGGTTTGGTATATTTTACAGCCTTGATTTCTATAAAATAGAAGAGTTAGCTAAGATTATAAAGAACTCAAGCGCGTTATTGGCAGTGCAAATTGATGAAGATGCTTGTTTGGAGATTGCCCGGCGCGCCAGAGGGACTCCGCGTATTGCTAACCGTCTTTTGCGCCGGGTACGCGACTATGCCCAGGTGCTTAAGATTAAGCAAGTGGATCAGCTGTCAGCCTCAAAAATCCTTAATGAATTAGGTATAGACCAGGCGGGTTTCGATGATTTAGACCGTAAAGTCTTAAAACTTATTCTTGAGTCGTTTGGCGGAGGGCCGGTGGGGATTGAGTCTCTGGCGGCCAGTTTAAATGAAGAAGTGGATACTATCGCCGATACAGTTGAGCCATATCTTTTAAAGGCAGGGTATTTAAAACGCACTGCCCGGGGCAGATTAGTTACGAGGAAGGCATTTGAACATTTTGGTTTAAAGTTGGACCCGAACTTTGGGTTTAATAAAGAGCATCAGGAAGAGATTTTTTAGTTGTTTTCGCAATGAAAATCCTACTGCATATCTGCTGCGGTCCATGCCTGATTTATCCTTTAAAAAGGCTAAATGATCAAGGTTTTGAGGTAAAAGGATTTTATTATAATCCTAACATTTGTCCTATTAGTGAATATAGCAGGCGCCAAGAGGCAGTTATGGTTTTAAGTAAGGACCTGCAATTTGAAGTGAGGTGTCCTGAGTATCTGCCATCTGAATTTTCTCAGGCAATCAATGCTAATAATGAAGCGCCAGAGCGCTGCGTAAGCTGTTGGAGATTGCGTCTGCAGAAGACAGCTCTTTATGCCAAAGAAAATGGCTTTAACACATTCAGCTCAACCTTGTTAGTCAGTCCATATCAGAATCAGGAATTACTTAAGCAATTAGGCATTCAGGTTGCTAAGGAATCAGGGATAGATTTTTATTACGAAGATTTTCGTGTTGGGTTTAAGCAGGCTCATGAAGAGGCTAGAAACAAGGGGATCTATTGTCAAAAATATTGCGGGTGTAATTATTCTAAGCTCGAACGGTATACTATGAAAATAGAAAAATGAAAAAGAAAATATTAGTCTTATTGTTGGCAGGTTATTTGTTTAGTTTAAGTTTGGTTTTTGCTCAAAATAAAGAAGCCTTGGTTAATGCATGCCCGGCGCGGGGAATCTGGGTTTCGGTATTCTCAAACAGAAAAGTTCTTTATACAAAGGATGGAGTAAATAACTTGATTGCCTTGTGCAAGAAGGCAAAGATAAATGAGATTTACCTGCAATTTTTTCAGTCAGGAAATGCCTATTATGATTCTAAGATTTGCGATAAAACTAAGTATGACGCTATGGTCAAGGCAGCAGGAATGGATACCTTAGATTTATTGCTCAGAGAGGCTCAGGAGAATAATATCAAGGTCTTTGCATGGGTAAACATTTTGAGTTTAGGCAAGAATGACAAAGCGGGTATTCTAAAGAAATACGGCAGTTCTATTTTAACCTTGGACCAATATCAAAGGGGATCAAAGACTGAGTCTATCACGGAATTGGACAAGTATTATCTAAGGGAGGATCAGATATTTTTAGAGCCCGGAGATCCCAGGATAGAGGAGTATATCTTAACGATTATAAATGAAATTATCAACCGCTATCCGCTGATCAGCGGGGTGCACTTAGATTATATCCGTTATCCGTCGCCTGTGCCGTTTGTCCCAGGATCAAGATTCAAGAAATTTGGTTTAACTTATGGTTATGGGCCGAAGAATGTGGAACGCTTTAAAGATAAGACTGGGCTTAATCCTTTGGATACACTGAATAATGAAGATGAGTATTTGGCTTGGGACAATTGGAAGCGTCAGCAGGTAACGGATTTAGTGCGTAAAATTTCAAATTTAGTTAAGGTTAAATCCGCGGATTTGGTAGTCTCCTGCGCGGTTATACCGCTAACCGAACGCGCATATGCCAATGCCTTCCAAGATTGGTCAGCCTGGCTGGAGGAAGGTATAATAGACTATGTTGTATTAATGTCTTATACTAAAGATAATCAATTCGCAAAAGAGATAGTTAAATCCAGCCTGGGCCACCGCGGTAAAGGAAAGGTATATATCGGTATAGGCCTATTTTTAATGAAAAATAGCCCGGACCTGTTCTTTAATCAATACCGCATGATTGCTGATTTTGCTCCTGACGGCATAGTCTTTTTCTCGATTGATGATTTAACCGACCAGATAATCGGTTATCTGAATTAAAAAGCGTATCTTGAATTCTAATTTTACCCAGCCTTTATATCAGTAATGCTTAGACTCTCCGGATTTGATTATCCGCTTCCTAAAGAGTTGGTTGCTCAGTATCCTTTGGAAAATAGAGAAGAGGCCAGGCTCTTGGTTGTAAATCGGCAAACCTGTAATATCTCCCACGGCGTATTTAAAGATATCGGTAATTTTTTTAAAGAAAATGACTTACTAGTTCTTAATGATACCAAGGTTCTGCATTGTCGTTTAATGGGTAATAAAACTACCGGGGGCAGGGTTGAGATTCTGCTGACCCGGCGTTTAAACGGCGCAACATTCTCCTGTCTGGTTCAGCCCAGCCGGACGAAGATCGGCGAAAAGGTTATTTTCGCCGGCGGAAATGTCGTCGGGGTTTTGAGCGCCCGGGGGCAAATCAGCTTTAAACAACCTGATGCGGATATAATTTACAGTTATGGCGTTGTACCTTTGCCGCCTTACATAAAACGCCCGTCCGTTGATTCAGATAAAGTTTATTATCAGACGGTTTACGCAAAAAATGAAGGCGCGCTTGCCTCGCCGACTGCCGGGCTGCATTTTACTGAAAAGTTGCTTGAAGACATTTGCTCCAAAGGCATTAAGCTGGTTTATGTAACTTTGCATGTTGGATTAGGGACGTTTAGGCCGGTAAGATGCGAAAACATTGCCGAACATAAGATGGAGCCGGAGTATTTTTTAGTGCCTGATGAAACCATTGCTAAACTTAAACAGGCTAAAGTTGATAAAAGACGGATTATTGCTGTTGGTACGACTGCTTTAAGGACGCTGGAGACTTATGCTGATGGCCGGAAAGAAGGCAACACAGATTTATTTATATATCCAGGGTATAAGTTTAAATTAACCGATTGCCTGTTAACTAACTTTCATTTACCGATGACTACGCTTTTTATGCTGGCCTGCGCTTTTGGCGGCGAGAAGCTGATGAAGCAGGCTTATCAGGAAGCAGTTGAGAAAAAATATAGATTTTACAGTTATGGCGACGCAATGCTGATTATTTAGCGTCTGCCTTGTCTTGTTCCTCCGCGCACCGCTCGATTTTCCCCAGCGAGGAAAATCTTCGCTCGGCCAGAATTTTGCGCTCTGCCTGATGTTTTTAGCGGGGCAACCGTGCCCGCGCAAAATTCTCACGTGCGCTCCGGAACAAGCCAAGTCATCCGCTGAATAGTACATTCAACAGGCGTAGGGCAAGGTGCTCTAATTAAGAAATACATGTATCACCAAAGTAACTTCATTAGTTCCAATTAGAAAGGTGAGTATACGATGAAGAAAAATAATAGATCTGCTGTATCTGCAAAAACGGTATCAGAATACAATGTGGGAGGGGTAATAATACATAACTCCAATGAAAAGTGTTCGAAGAATATTAAAAAGATTTTAGAGGACTATAATAAATTAAATAATCGTAGAAGCATAATTATTGCAGACTCTCTTGATTTAGAAAATTCCCTCAACATATGCGTATGTCATTTATTTTTTGGGAAAGATTACAAGAGGCATGGCTGGTTTAAAGGACTAATTCTGGAGAAAGAATTCTTTAATTTTATGCTGAAAAGAAAATTGCTATCCGATATCACTGATTTTTTTAAAGATAAATTATCTGTAATTTCTTCCGACATTTTTAAGCAAGTCAGGAAAGATCTAAATGACCTTATTTTAATTAGAAACAAAGTAGCGCATGGTTCTATATTTTATGATGGTGATAGAGAAGCCTTTTATATAGAATACTACGAAGGTCGAAAAAAAGAAGATAAATTCGATGACAGTTTTATGCGATCATTTAAAGATAAATACACTTTTTTAGATAAACATTTACGGAAGTTAAACGAGTATATTCGGGAAAACGATATTATTAAATAAAAGTTTTTATAATTGTTCCCTGTCATAGAAATAAAATGGGTACGTTTTGGGCACAATAGACCATAAGCTAGGGCGTAAATATCTGTTTCGCAGTCAATAATAAATTGTTGATTTAGAACAGTATATTCTAATAAATAAAGGTGGGGGTTCTAATTTTGTTAACGGGTGGCGAGGCTTGAACTCGAGCAGCATCTCAAAAATTGAGCGGGCACGGTTGCCCATAATACATGTTTAGGCAGAGCGAAATTTTTGCCGGAGCGCAGCGAGCCACGCTGGGGCGAGCAAGCGGTGATGCGAGAGGCAAGCCTCGACAGGACCTGTTAAGATAAATAAATATGTTTACTTTAATACATCAGGATAAGAATAGCAAAGCGCGGTTGGGTAAACTGGTTACCCCGCACGGAGTAATCGATACGCCGGCGTTTATGCCCGTTGGCACTCACGCTACGATTAAAGGGCTGATGTTTAAAGATGTGGAAGAGGCGGGGGCCCAGATAATCCTTTCAAATGCCTATCATGTATTTTTGCGTCCGGGGATTGAGACGATTAAAAAGGCTGGCGGCCTGCATAAATTCATGGGTTGGAATAAGCCCATACTTACGGATAGCGGAGGGTATCAGATTTTCAGCCTTGCACTTTTCCGTAAGATGCATGACCGGGGAGTTGAATTTCAGTCGCATATAGACGGACTGAAACATTTTCTTACCCCGGAAGATGTAATTCAAATTCAGGAAGATTTAGGTTCAGATATTATAATGCCGCTTGATGAATGTATGCATTATCCCTGCACCCGCGATCAGGCAAAGGTAGCTATGGACAGAACGATTGCCTGGGCAAAAAGATCGAAAGACGCGTATAAGAAAGAAAAGCAAATTTTATTCGGCATTGTCCAGGGGGCTACTTATGAAGAGCTGCGCAAGGATTGCGCCCGGCGCATGGTTGATATGGATTTTGACGGTTACTCTATTGGTGGAGTTTCTGTTGGCGAGTCCAGTAATTTAATATATAATATTATTGAGTTGGTAGCGGACATTCTTCCGGGAGATAAACCGCGTTATGCCATGGGTATCGGCTATCCTTTTGATATGGTAGAGGCGGTGGATCGGGGAGTGGATATGTTTGATTGCGTAATCCCCACGCGTTATGGTAGGAATGGCACAGCTTTTACAAGTTGTGGCAAGGTTATTATCCGCAATTCCGCTTATACTGAAGACTTCCGACCGTTGGATGCAAAATGCGGTTGTTATGTTTGTAAAAACTTTTCACGGGCGTATCTTAGGCATTTATTTAATGCTAAGGAGATGTTAGGGCTAATTTTGCTGAGTTTACATAATGTTTATTTTTTTCTGGATATAATGCGCCAGGTGCGCCAGGCAATAAAAGAGGATAAGTTTAGCCAATTTAAAGAGATGTTTTTAAGCGATTATAATAATCAGATATGCGCATAGATATAATTACTATTTTTCCTAATATGTTTTCTGCCGTGTTGGATGAATCTATTATTAAGCGCGCGCAGCAAAAAGACAAAGTAGCTATCTTTATCCATGATTTAAGGTGCTATTCTTTGGATAAACACCATAAGGTCGATGACCGGCCGTTTGGCGGCGGCTCAGGAATGGTTATGCAAGCAGGGCCAATCTTTAGAGCAGTGCAGGCAATTAAGAGAAAGTTTAAAGGTAGAGCCAAGGTAATATTGTTGTCTCCTCAGGGAAAGAGTTTTACTCAGAGTTATGCCAAGAAATTATCTAAATGCAGTAACCTGATATTTATTTGCGGTCATTATGAGGGGGTGGATGAAAGGGTCAGGCAGTATCTGGCGGATGAAGAGATTTCAATTGGGGATTATGTTTTAACCGGAGGGGAGCTTCCTGCTATGGTTTTGGTAGATAGCATAGTCAGGCTAATCCCCGGAGTCTTAGGGGATAAAAATTCCTTGAATTTTGAGTCATTCGAAGGTAATCTATTAGAATATCCGCAATATAGCAGGCCGGCTAAATTTAGAAGGTGGTCAGTTCCTGAAATCTTGGTTTCCGGGGCCCATGATAAAATCAGCGCCTGGCGTAAGTCTGAGGCGTTTAAGCGGACCAGGCAGAGAAGGCCGGATTTATTAAAAAAAATAGGGTAAGATCCCGTCTCAGAGGCTATGCCAAAATTCTCTACGATAATTTTGGCATATTCGGCGGGATTTCGCTAAACAAGAGCATAAGGTGCTCAAATTCGCGCATTAACTTACTCACACTATCGTGTTCGTAAGTTAAGCGCTCATTTAAAGGAGGCAGCAGTAATGGATATTAAAACAATTGAGTCAGGGTTTACGAAGAAAGAGATGCCGCAGTTTAATGTCGGAGATACGGTGAAGGTGCTTACCAAGATCTCGGAAGGAGCGGATAAATTCCGTTTACATCCATTCGAGGGCGTGGTAATTGCAAAAAGCGGTTCGGGGATAAAACTTAATTTTACGGTAAGAAAAGTTTCGTTCGGCGAGGGGATCGAGCGCGTATTTCCGCTATATTCTCCGAGTATTGAGCGTATTGAAATTCTCCGTTCGGGAAAGGTAAGAAGGGCCAAGCTTTATTACTTAAGAAGTAAAATTGGCAAACATGCCACTAAGATAGAGAGCAAAGAAGAAAAAGCAAACTAGTGCTGCGATACGAAAGAAAACTAAAAGAAAAAGGCTATGATTTAGTTATTGGTGTAGACGAGGCAGGTAGAGGGCCGTTAGCCGGCCCGGTAGTAGCTGCGGCAGTGCTGTTAAAGGATTTTTGTTTCAGTAACCGGATTGATGATTCCAAGAAATTAAGCCCCATAAAAAGAAGAAATGCGTTCTTTGAAATAAAAAACAAGTCTTTGTACGCCATTGCAGTAGTAGGTCATAAACAGATTGATCGGATAAATATCCTGCAAGCTACAATTTTAGCTATGCGAAGGGCGATATCTAGATTAGCCATGGAACTAGGGCCTAGTGAGCTAAAGCGCGTATTCATACTTATTGACGGCAATATGCGATTTAAATTAGCTCTTCCTTATCAGAGTATTGTTAAGGGGGATGCAAAATCCTTAAGCATTGCTGCTTCTTCCATTTTGGCTAAAGTGTATAGAGATGGCCTTATGGAAAAATACCATAAGATTTATCCTGATTATGGTTTTGATAAACATAAGGGTTACCCTACGGCCGAGCATCGCATGATTTTAAGAAGGATCGGACCATCGGCCATTCACCGGAAAAGTTTTTTAAAGTGCCTGGAAAAAACCTAGAATTTGGCAAACAAGCTGAAGATGCAGCAGTAAAATTCCTAAAGGTTCAGGGTTATAAGATTATCAGGCGTAACTATAAAACAAAGTTTGGCGAAATAGATATAATCGCAGAAGATAAAGGCGTTATTTGCTTTGTGGAGGTAAAGGCGCGGCATTCAAAGTTATTCGGAGGGCCTGGCGAAGCAGTCTCTCCCCTGAAACAAAGGCAGATTTCTAAAGTTGCAATTTGTTATTTAAAAGAAAATAATTTCTTAGAACATTCGGCACGTTTTGATGTAGTGTCGCTTTTGTATGCGCAAGATTTACCGGAAATTGATTTAATTAAAGACGCTTTTGAATTAAGCTCTGATTTTACCATTTAAAGGCTATGGAATATAAAAATCAAAATCTAACTAAATATCTGGATGATCTTTCCGCTAAGCTTGCTGCTCCCGGAGGAGGATCTGCCGCAGCATTGAATGCGGCGATGGGAGCAAGCCTGATCAGCATGGTGGTTAACTTTACTTTGGGTAAGTCTAAATATACTGCATTTGAGCCAGAGTTAAAGGAAATTTTAACAAAGTCAGATAAATTAAAAAAAGATTTCCTGGGACTGGTGGATTTAGATGTAGTTGCCTATCGAAGCAAGGATATACGTAAGGCATTGGATGTCCCGTTGATGTTGGCGAGGCTCTGTTGCGAAGCAGCAAAATTATGCCCGCCATTAATAAAAAAAGGTAACACCAATTTAATCAGCGATGTTGCTGTAGCGGCGGTTTTTCTAGAGTCAGCTTTTGTTTCCGCTTGTTTTAATGTAGAGATTAATTTAAAGAGGCTGGGTCAGGAGAAGCTAACTAAAGTAATAAATAAAGAGTTAGATCAGAGGAATAAGGTTATTCAGAAGATTCGTAAGAATATGGAGGTTGGCGTTGGCAAAATTATTAGAGGGTAAAGCTGTTGCTGAAGAAATTAAAAAAAAGATAAAGAACCAGGTACAAGATTTAAAGCAAGCTCCGGTTTTAGCCAGTATTTTGGTAGGAGATAATTCCGCTGCAGCTGCTTATGTGAAGTCTCAGGCTAAAGCCGCTGAGAATCTGAGCATAGTTTATAAACTGTTCCAGCTGGACAAGGATATTACTGAACAGGTTTTGATAGATCTTATTCTTAAGCTTAACGTAGATAAGGCCGTGGATGGTATTATTATTCAGATGCCGCTTCCAGCGGCAATAGATTATAAAAAGATCAGCCAATTTATTGCTCCTGAGAAAGATATTGAAGGCATGCATCCGGAAAATATTGGAAAGATTTTATTCGGCAAGGCAAAACTTATTCCATGTACTGTGGCTTCGATAATGGAACTGATCAATTCTGGCGGGATTGATTTATATGGCAAAGAGGTTGTAGTTGTGGGGCATAGTGAAATAGTGGGTAAGCCTTTGGCGCTTTTATTGCTGGATAAATTTGCGACAGTTACGGTATGCCATATTGGAACTAGTAAAGCAGGAAAATTGGAAGAGCATGTAAGGGGCGCTGAGATTTTGATTGTAGCTGTAGGCAAGGCCGGCCTCGTTAAAGGCGAATGGATTAAAGAAGGAGCCGTTGTTATTGATGTAGGTATAAATAGAGTCGCAGATAAAATCGTGGGTGATGTAGAATTTGAGGCTGCTGAAAAACGCGCAAGCTACATTACGCCTGTCCCTGGAGGCGTGGGGCCTTTAACCGTAACAATGTTAATGCGTAATTTAGTTGAGGCGGCTAAAGCGCGGCAATAGGTGCCATTTTGATATTTTGCTCTCGGGATTATGCCTGCTCAAAGAATACCAAGTTTATATTTTAAGAAATTGATATTTAGCGGATGGTTTATTTTGGTTTGAGCAAGGGACCCTGCGAGAAATAAGGCAGGGCAGACGCGTTAGGATTTAAAATATAATGACATTTAAAGAGAAAATTCAGGCAGGAAAATTTTTACTTACCTCTGAGGTCGGCCCGGCCAAGGGGATCGAGACTAATGAGTTGCTTCAAGATGCAGAACTTATTCGTACCCGGGTAGATGCGATAAATGTAACTGATTTACAGAGTTCAGTAATGCGATTGGGATCTTTAGCGGTAAGTTGCCTACTTAAGCAAAAAGGCTTTGAGCCAATTTACCAGTTGACCTGCCGTGATCGTAACCGCCTAGCTCTGCAATCAGATTTATTATCCGCGGCAGCATTAGGAATCGAAAATGTTTTAATTTTAACCGGAGACCACCCAAGCTTAGGAGACCATCCGGAAGCCAAGCCGGTTTTCGATTTAGATTCAGTACAATTATTGCAGGTAGCCAGGAAATTAGAATCTGGTTTGGATATGAAAGGGAATAAATTAAACGGAGCACTGCCGAAATTCTGCTTGGGAGCAGTAGTTAATCCGGGTTCAGAACCATTAGAGCCGCAGATTATGAAGATGGAAAAGAAAATAGCAGCAGGAGCGGATTTTTTCCAAACACAAGCCGTTTACGACTTAAAGACATTTGAGAATTTCTTAAGCAAGATAAGACATCTTAAGACTACGATTTTGGCTGGCATCGTTTTATTAAAATCAGCCGGCATGGCAAGGTATATGAATAAGAATGTTGCGGGAGTATATGTACCGGATAATCTGATAAAAGAGATGGAAGGAACTAAAGACAAAGTAGCCACTTCCGTAGAAATCGCGGCAAGATTAATCAAGGAATTAAAACCCATGTGCAATGGCATCCATATCATGTCTATTGGCTGGGATAAAGTTGTGCCTAGAGTTTTAGAGGCCAGTGGATTAATATAAAAGGTTTACCCCTGTTTACTAATACCCGCAGGGCCCTTGCGCTTTGTGCAATGATTTCACTAAATAAAAACATATGATGCCCAATTTACCGCAGATACCCGGAGCCAGGAAAAAAGGGGTAGTCTTACTAAACTCTGAGGAGGATTTTAAGAAATTAGATGATTATCTTATTAATGATACTGTTTGTATTGATGGCCCAGCTAAATTAGCCTTTAGCTTGGCTGAATTTATTTATGAGAAATATAAAGTTGGGGTTAAGGTTGTAAGTTTAGACAAGTCCGATAAAGAGCTTCCTGCGGATATTGAGATAATAGACAGCCCAATTCAGGAGATCGTAGGCGAGGGCAGGGCGGAAGCAGTTAAATTTAAAGACGGAAAAGCAGTGGGTGTATGTTTGGTTTTATTCGTTGATAATGGAGAAAAGATTGCCGAACTACTTATGCAACTTGGATTAAAAGGGGCAGAGTCTTAGTAAAACCGAAACGCTGGTACATATAAGTATGAAAAAATAACCTTTAATTCTCTAATGCAACCCATCTGACTTGGACTGTTAAGATACTTCTTCCGGGTAACTCCGGATTTTAATTCCCCTCCAATTTAATGTTGTAAATGAGTTGTGGTTTTTATTAAACATGATTAAGTTTAATGCTGCATTAGAAAAAATTATTGATTCTGTGGAACCTATTGAATCAGAAAGCGTAAGGCTGACTGGTGCCTTAGGAAGAGTTTTGGCTGAAGATATTTATTCTGATACTGATATCCCCGGATTTGATAATTCTGCAATGGATGGATTCGCGGTCAGGTCGTCTGATACTATTTGCGCATCAAGCGATAATGCAAAAGTTTTAGAAGTGATTGAGGACATTAAAGCAGGCGATATAGCCAAAAAGACAATAGACCACAATCAGGCAATTAGAATCATGACCGGCGCTACCATTCCAAAAGGCGCTGACAGCGTTATTATGGTTGAGTATACAAAGAAGATACAAAATAAACCGAGGGAATCGATAGAAGTATATAAGGAGTTAGCCGCAGGAGAAAATATAAGAAAGAAGGCAGAGGATATTAAAAAAGGAGAGTTAATAATATCCAGGGGTACGCTGCTAAACTGTGGTCATATTGGAATATTAGCAAGCCTGGGAAGACCGAAGATTCAGGTAGTGCGCAGGCCAAAAATAGCTATTTTAGCTACGGGGGATGAGTTAGTTGGCGTAGGCCAAAGATTGGCTCCGGGAAAAGTCAGAAGCTCTAATACTTATACATTATATAGCCAGATTGTAAAATGCGGGTGTATCCCCAAGAACTTAGGGATTGCCAAGGATATCCCCAGTCAATTAGAAAAGAAGATTAGGCGTGGGTTTGATTGCGATATAATACTCACTTCAGGCGGAGTTTCAGTAGGAGAGTTTGATTTAGTCAAAGATGTCTTGGCTAAGATCGGGACAAAGATAAAGTTTTGGCAGGTAGCTATGCGTCCGGGCAAACCATTGGTTTTCGGCAATATCGGCAAAATACTTATCTTCGGCCTTCCGGGAAATCCAGTTTCCGGAATGATTAGCTTTGAGGTATTCGTGCGCCCTGTTTTATTGAAGATGACCGGTCAAAGACAAGATAGACAAATTGAGATAGAAGCGGTCTTGGAAGAAGATATCCAAAAGAAAAAAGGTATGCGTTATTTCTTAAGGGCACGGACTCGATGGCAGAATGGCCGTTACTTAAGCAGGTTATCCGGTCCGCAAGGTTCAGCCTTGTTAAAGCCTATGTCTTTGGCAAACAGCCTGGTAATCTTAGGCGAAAGCCAAGTTTTCTTTAAGAAGGGCTCAAAGGTAAAAGTTAGATTCTTAGACTAATATGACTGCGATAATTCTTGCCGGCGGGAAAGCCAGCCGTATGCACGGCCGGGATAAGGCCTTTCTGAAAATAAACCGCCGCCATTTGATAGAAATACAGCTTGGGCTGCTAAGAAGATATTTTAAAGAAATAATCATTGTTACGAACAAGCCGGATAAATTTAAACACATTAAGGGGGTAAAGGTTATTACTGACATTATGCCTTATCTTGGCCCGCTGGGGGGGATATACTCCGGGCTGCTTTGCTCTAAAGGCCGGTACAATTTTATAGCTGCCTGCGATATTCCTTTTTTAAGTATCTCTTTAATTAAATATATGAAATCAAAGATTGACAAGAACACTGATGCAGTCGTGCCTTTTATAAATAAAAGATACCAGTATCTCCATGCAATATATTCTAAAAGATGCATTCCCGTTTTAAAAGCCAGATTGAAAGAGAATAAATTGAGGGTCTCGGGTTTGTTTAGATACATCAGCACGGTTTTCTTAACCCGGAGACAGATAGAAAGATTATTTTTGTCACCGTGGTTATGTTACAATATCAACACCGTAAGAGACTTGGAAATAATCAGAGGAAAATCTAGTTAAATGGACGAAAAAACACAGGTTAATTTGATATCGAAATTGCAAGAGGTCCAGGCAAATACCGGATATATCACTGAGCATGCCATAGCGCGGATCTCCAGCCAGTTCGATATATCCAAGAGTAAGATTTACGGCGTTGCCACATTCTATACGCAATTCAGATTTACCCCTGCGCCTAAACATTGCATCAAGGTTTGTTTGGGCACCGCTTGTCATGTGCGCGGCGCAGAAAAGGTCCTTGAGACATTGGAGAATGAACTGGGTATTGGTTGCGGAGGCGTAAGCAGCGATAATAAGTTTGGGTTGGAGCGGGTTGCCTGTTTTGGCTGTTGTGCCTTGGGGCCTATTATTGTTATCAACAGTAAGGTCTATAGCAGAACGACGCCTAAGAAAGCCCTGTTGCTTCTGAGAAAAATAAAATGAATTTTCCCGAGCTAGAAAAAATCGCCCTGGAGACTTGGAGGAAGATTGAAGAGCCAGATAAGGTTTTAGTCTTCCTTGGTATGGCTACCTGTGGTAAATCCGCCGGCGCCGATACAATATGCAGCCAGATAGAAAAAGCGCTCATAGCCAAGAAGATTAAATTCAGCATAATCCCGGTTGGTTGTGCGGGGCTTTGTTATTTAGAACCCTTAGTAGATGTGATTAAGCCAGGAAATCCTCGCGTCTCTTTCGGCAGTGTCTTACCTAAGAATATCCCCCTAATTATAAAATATATTACAAGCGGCAATCTGCCAAGAGGATTGACTATTGGCACTGTCGGTAGTAAGGGCTTTGGCAATATCCCGCGCTTATCTGAGATACCTTTTATGAAACTTCAGGTAAGAAGGATCCTCAAGCGTTGCGGGCTTATAAATCCCCAGGATCTATATCATTATGTAGCGCATGGAGGTTATTCTGGATTGAATAAAGCGCTGGCTCTTGATCCGGAGAAGGTTATTGAGGAAGCAAAAAATTCGGGTTTACGCGGCAGAGGAGGGGCGGGTTTTCCCACGGGATTAAAATGGCAGATGTGCCGGCAAGAAAAGGCAGTGTCTAAATATATAGTCTGCAATGCCGATGAAGGTGATCCCGGGGCATTTATGAACCGCACGCTCTTGGAAAGTGACCCGCATTCCGTTTTAGAAGGAATGGTTATTGCCGGTTTTGCCATCGGCGCCCAGGAAGGGTTTGTTTATTGTCGCACGGAATACCCCCTGGCATTGGAGATAATAAGGGCCGCGCTTAAACAAATGCAGGAATTTAATTTACTGGGTAAGAATATATTGGGGTCGCAGTTTTCTTTTGATATTCAGATCAAAGAAGGCGCGGGTGCCTTTGTCTGCGGTGAAGAAACCGCGCTGATTGCGTCTCTTGAGGGTAAAAGGGGCATGCCTCGTCCTAGGCCGCCCTTTCCGATTGAAAAAGGATATAGGGGTAAACCCACGGTAATCAATAACGCAGAGACTTTGGCTAATATCTCGCATATACTGCAGAATTCCGCAGAGTGGTTTGCTCAGTATGGGACAGAAAAAAGCAAAGGCACTAAGACATTCTGCTTGACTGGTAAAATAAAGAATACCGGTTTAGTTGAAATACCTTTAGGTATGACTTTAAAACAGCTTATTTATGATATCGGCGGCGGGATAAAAGACGACAAAAGGTTCAAGGCGCTCCAAATTGGAGGGCCTTCCGGAGGATGCCTGCCTGCTGAATTATTGGACTTGCCTATTGATTATGATTCGCTTACGGGTGTAGGTGCGATTATGGGTTCCGGAGGCATGGTTGTCATCGATGAGGATAATTGTGTTGTCGATCTGGTAAAATATTTCTCAAGTTTTACGCAGAAAGAGTCCTGCGGCAAATGCACTCCCTGCCGCGTGGGTACAAAACAATTGTTGAATATACTGGAAAAAATCACGCAGGGTAAAGCCGATATGAACACCTTATCCCAGCTCAAAGAGCTTGCCTTAACCGTAAAACAGGCTTCGTTGTGCGGTTTGGGCCAGACTGCAGCCAATCCTGTCTTAACTACGCTTAAATATTTTATTGAAGATTATCACGCGCATATTTTAGATAAGAAATGCCCTGCGTTGGTTTGTCAGGATTTAGTCAAAGCTGCTTGTTGTGATACCTGTCCTGCAGGGATAGATGTCCCTCATTACGTCGGATTGCTCAGTGACGGTATGCCTACTGAGGCATGTGCTGTGATCAGGGAGAAAGTTCCTTTTCCGGGCGTATTGGGCAGGGTTTGTTATCATCCTTGCGAGGCGAAATGTTTGAGAAAGGATTTGGAGGAACCGATAGCCATTAGGGACTTAAAACGTTTTGCAGCTGAATGTGATGACGCAGGATGGAAGAGGCATATTCATAAATCCCCTTCCACGGGCAAAAAAGTTGCGGTAATTGGGGCTGGGCCTGCAGGATTGACCGCAGCCTATTTTCTGGGCCTCAAAGGCCATGAGGTTGTTGTTTTTGAGGCGCAGAAAAAACCCGGAGGCATGCTTTCGCTCATTCCTGATTACAGGCTACCCAAAAGTATTCTGCGCAAAGAAATAAATTACATAAGCAAAATTGCCTTTACCATAAAAACAAATGTTACTATGAACCATCCGCAGGAATTATTTGCCGAAGGTTTTGACGCGGTATTTGTGGCTAGCGGCAGGCAGAAAAATTCAGAATTAAAGATTACCAGTGCTGACAAAGAAGGAGTGGTTAATTCATTGGATTTTCTGCGCAAGATAAATTCAGGAAAAAAGTTTCGCATAGGTAAAAAAGTGCTGGTTATCGGCGGCGGAAATGTCGCCATAGATGCGGCGCGCACAGCCAGGAGATGCGGGGCAAAGGACGTCAATATTATTTACAGAAGGACAAGGAAGGAAATGCCCGTCCATAACGAAGAGGTTATACTGGCGCTCAAGGAAAAGGTAAAGATTTCATATCTGCTTTCTCCGCATAGCATTGGAGGTGTTAACGGAAAGCTAGAGTTAGAATGTTTAAAGATGCAGTTGGTTGAGGTTGACCGTTCGGGAAGAAGGGGCGTTGTTGCTCAGCCTGAGAGCACGATAAGATTATCGGCAGATACAATTATTGTGGCTATTGGCCAAGAGATGGAGAATGATTTCGGCATTGATATTAAAGAGATTTGCAGGCGCTCGCTTTCAACCAACATAAACGGCGTATATGCCGGAGGTGATTTTGTGCGCGGGCCGAGTTCAGTAATAGATGCAATTGCCGACGGAAGGCAGGCAGCGTGTTCAATAGATAAATATCTGGGAGGAGATGGAGTAATTGATCGGGTATTATCTTTTGCCAAGCGCAGATCGGATATCCCAACGGATAACCAGAAGAAAGTGAAACGCGTTAAGGCTGAATGCGGATATACTGCCAAACAAGCTTTTTCAGAAAGCAGGCGATGCCTGAGGTGTGATATCGGTAAGCCAGACAGATAAAAAATGATACGATTAACCATAGATTCAAAAGAGATACAGGTAGAAGAGGGAGTGACGATCCTAGAGGCGGCACGGCTCAACGGTATCTATATTCCTTCATTGTGTAATTATTCCGGTATTGCTCCTTTTGGCGCCTGTAGATTATGCATAGTAGAGGTTGAAGGAATGAAGGGTTTCCCGGCGTCCTGCGCAACCGTTATTAAAGAAAAAATGGTGGTGCGCACGAATACCGAAGAGCTCGTTCTTCTTCGCCGCAAGGTGTTTGAGTTACTTTTGTCTACTCATACCAAGACTTGTACTACCTGTGTTAAGGATTTGAGGTGCGAGTTGCAGGCGCTTGCCGCTTACCTGGGAGTAGAAAAGCTCACTTTTCCCGCGATCGAGAAAAACTTACCGGTTTTTGCGGACGAGCCGTTTTTTGATCGCGATTATAATCTTTGCATACTCTGCGGAAGGTGCGTGCGTGTTTGTGACCAGATAAGGTCAAGAGGCGCGGTTGATTTTGTTAACAGGGGGATAGACGTGTTGCCTGCTACCGCTTTTAATAGAAAACTGCAGGATTCTAACTGTGAATTCTGTGGCGCATGCGTAGATGTTTGCCCTACCGGGGCGTTGATTGAAAAGGATTTCCGCGAATCGAACAATACTCAAAAGACCGTGACTACGGTCTGTCCTTATTGCGGGGTGGGATGTCAAATAAATCTTGAAGTAAAAGATAATAAGATCGTAAGAGCCACTCCCGATAAAAATGGCCAGGCTAATAACGGCCAGCTGTGTGTGAAGGGTAGGTTTGGGATCCTTGATTTTGTTGCCAGCCGTCAGCGCCTTAAGGTCCCATTAATCCGCACTAATCCTGATCGCCTGATCAGGGTCAATGAAAATAATCTTAATCAGGTATTCCGTCCGGCAACCTGGGAAGAGGCACTGAATCTTGTGGCTAAACGTTTTAACGAAATCAAGGCAACATACGGCCCAGATTCTTTTGCCGGCGTTTCCTCGGCGCGCGGGACAAATGAAGATAATTATATTTTTCAGAAATTCATGCGCGCGGCTATCGGCACAAATAATGTTGACCACTGCGCAAGGCTTTGCCATGCTCCTTCAGTAAGCGGCCTAGGGATGAGTTTTGGCAGTGGCGCTATGACTAATCCTATTTACGAGATAAAGGATGCGGATTGTATTTTAATTATCGGTTCAAACGTTAGCGAGGCGCATCCGGTAATCGGTTTGGAGGTTAAGAAGGCCAAGGCTAAAGGCGCAAAGCTTATTGTGATTGATCCGCGCTACACGGAGATCGCGCAGTTTGCCGATGTTTTTCTGCAGCTTAAGCCTGGGACGGACATTGCTTTGCTTAATGCGATGATGGAGGTGATTATAAGGGCCGGTTTAGAGGATAAGAAATTCATAGAGACGCGCACGGAAGGTTTTAAGGAATTTCGCGAAACCGCTCTGGAATATACTCCGGCATTGGCAGAAGGAATCACTGGTGTAGACAAACAGAAGATTATTGATGCAGCAGTAACCTACGCCAGCTGCGACAAATCAACGATTATCTATACGCTGGGGATCACCGAGCATATCTGCGGAACGGAAAATGTGATGAGCCTGGCGAATCTGGCCATGCTTTGTGGTAAGGTGGGGAGAGAATCCTGCGGGGTAAATCCTCTAAGGGGGCAGAACAATGTGCAGGGCGCCTGCGATATGGCCACCCTACCCAATGTCTATCCTGGTTATCAGGCGGTAGATAATCCTGCGGTACAAGAGAAGTTTTCCGTAACCTGGAAGGCCAAGCTTTCCGGAAAAAAAGGTTTAATGCTTACCGAGATGTATGACGAGATCACCCGTGGCGCTGTCAAGGCGATGTATGTCATGGGCATGGATCCTCTCTTGACAGATGCTTGTGTGAGCGGAGTTAGGCAGGCCTTTGGGGCGCTGGAATTTTTGGTAGTGCAGGAAATATTTCTGACCGAAACAGCAGCTATGGCTGATGTAGTGTTTCCTGCTACCTGTTTTGCGGAAAAAGAGGGTACGTTTACCAATACAGAACGAAGGATCCAAAGAGTGCGCAAGGTAGTTGAGCCTCCGGCAGAGGCGCGGCTGGATACGGAAATTATCGCTGAGGTTTCTAAGCGGATGGGGTACGATTTAGGTTCTGTTGCGCCCAATGAAATTATGCAGGAGATAGCTTCCTTGGCTCCTATTTTTTGCGGGATAAATTATTCGCGTTTAGATGATGAAGGCCTGCAGTGGCCGTGCACGTCTGTTGATCATCCGGGGACAAAATATCTCCATAAAGATAAATTCATCCGGGGATTAGGAAAATTTCATCCTATCAAGCATTCTGCTTTACCGGAAGAAACAGATAAGGATTTTCCATTCTTACTTACTACGGGCAGGAACCTGTACCATTATCATATTATTATGACCTCTAAGACCAAGGGATTAAATGATCTCTCAGGGCCGCCTTATATTGAGATAAATCCGCAGGATGCCTCTCTACACGGTATAAAAGATAAGGGTCTGGTATATGTTTATTCCCGCCGGGGAGGAATAACCATTTCAGCAAAGATAACAGATAGGGTAAGGCCGGGAGTGGTGTTTATACCTTTACATTACGCTGAAGCGCCGGTGAACGTGCTGACCATAAATGCCCTGGATCGTTATACCAAGACACCGGCTTTTAAGGTTTGTGCTGTAGGTTTTAAAAAGGCAGGTTGATATGGGGTCATTGATTGATGGCTTTGGCCGTAAAATAGATTATTTAAGGATATCGGTTACTGACCGCTGTAATCTGCGCTGTTTATATTGCATGCCTGAGGCCGGCATACTCCATAAGCCGCACGAAGATATACTTACCTTTGAAGAGATTATCAGAATAGTTGAGGCAGGGGTTTTTCTGGGGATCGATAAGATCCGTCTTACCGGCGGAGAGCCATTAGTCAGGGAAGGTCTGGTTGATCTGGTCAGCGCCTTAAGTGTGATCAAGGGGTTAAAGGATATTTCTCTTACCACCAATGGTATTCTTTTAAAAGAATACGCGCAGGCTTTAAAAAATGCAGGCCTGAAACGCATTAATGTCAGCTTAGACAGTTTAAAAGAAGCAAGATACAGAAGGATCAGCCGGGGCGGAGATTTAAAGGAAGTCATAGACGGTATTGAAGAGGCCATCAAAGCCGGTTTTACTCCGCTTAAGATAAATGTGCTGCTATTAGGCGATATTGAAAAAAAGGAGATTGTTGATTTTTTAAGGCTGACCATTGAAAATTCCCTTTGCGTGCGTTTCCTGGAACTTATGCCGGTTACTTCTTTTTATCTGCAGGATAAATTTATCTCTTCTGCCATAGTTATGGAAATAGCGGAAAAAATCTTTCCCATAGAAGAAATCCGGGTTTTCGGGGCAGGCCCGGCAGAGGTGTTTAAATTTAAACATGCCTTGGGCAGTTTTGGGTTTATCAGCCCGATGAGCAATAAATTCTGCTCTTCCTGCAACAGGCTTAGGCTTTCTTCGGACGGAATCTTAAGGCCTTGTTTGCATTCGGACAGTAAGGTGGATTTGCGCCAGCCTTTAAGGCAGGGCAGAGACGAAGAAGAAATAAGGCAGATCATTGAGGAAGCAGTAAAGTTGAAACCTAAGGAGCATGCTTTGGATAAGAAAAAGTCAAAAACGCAATCAGATTTCTTCATGTGTTCTATTGGGGGTTGAAAACTATGTATAAAGTAGCAGTTTTAACCATAAGTGACAGATGTCACGAAGGCAAAAGAGAAGATAAGAGTGGTAAGGTGGTGCAGGATATTATCCGTAATCTTCCGGCTGAGGTAGTAATTTACGAGATTGTTCCTGATGAGCCGGAAATAATTAAGGAGAAGCTGAAAAGTTACGCTGATAACCTTAAAGTTGACCTGGTGCTGACAAATGGCGGGACTGGTTTTACTGCCCGGGACCTGACACCCGAAGCAACTAGAGAAATAATCGAAAGAGAGGTTCCCGGGATCCCCGAGGCCATGCGCGTAGAATGTTTGAAGTTTACGAAAAGGGCGATGCTCTCTCGGGCGGTTGCCGGTATCCGTGGGAAAACCTTGATAATCAACCTGCCAGGAAGTACTAAGGGCGCAGAGGAATCTTTAGAAGCGATACTCGATGGCTTAGCTCATGGGCTAGAGATGTTGGCCAATAAGGAGCATTAGATGGTTTTGATCAGTTTATTTCTAGCTTTTTTGAGGATAGGCTTATTTGCCATAGGGGGAGCGTATTCTTTTTTTCCATTGATCGAAAAGGAAGTGGTGGAAAAATACCATTGGCTGAGCAGGGAGGAATTTCTAAATGTCGGAGGGTTAGTCAAGATTTGTCCGGGAGCGATTTCGATTCAATACGCGACATATACGGGATATAAGATAGCAGGAATCTCTGGTGCGGTATGCGCAAACTTGGGTAATATTTTAGCTCCCGCGCTGGCTGTGATCTTTGCGGCAGTAATTTACGCGCGTTACAAAGATTTACCGGCGGTAAAAAGCGCTTTTGATGCAATCCGGCCTGCTGTATTTGCGATGATTATTGCAGTGGCATTCCAGACCATTAATATCCGGCATTTAATGCAAGCTAAGATCCTGCTAATAATTATTTCGTCATTTCTTATATTTATTTATACAAAGATACATCCGGCAATAGTGATTATACTGTTTGGAGTAATGGGGGCTATCTGGAGATAAAAATGCGCATTATTAATGGCGTTAAGATGGTGGATATAGGTAAGAAACCGGCAACCTTAAGAGAGGCAGTTGTGCAGGCGAGCATTTACCTTCGGCCGCAAACTATAAAACTTATAGCAAATAAGAAAGTCGCCAAAGGCGATGTATTGACTATAGCAAAATGCGCCGGGATTTTAGCTGCTAAGAAGGTTGATGAACTTATTCCCCTGTGCCATCCTTTGCTTTTGGAGCATGTGGAGATAGATTTTAAATTAGAAAGAAAAAGTATTTTAATTACAGCAAGATGTAAAACAAAAGCCAAGACAGGTGTTGAAATGGAGGCAATGGTTGCATCTTGTATGTCGGCCCTGACAATTTATGATATGTGTAAATCCATTGATAGGAGCGCAATGATTAATCAAATAAGATTGATAGAAAAAACAGGCGGCAGAAGTGGGCATTATAAGAGGAAATAATATTATCGGCAGGGTTAAAGCGCTCTGTATGTCAAAAGAGAAAGGAACTAAGAAAGAAAACATCAAGGTAGCTATTTTTAAGGAAAATTTCGGAATAGAAAATGATGCCCATGCAGGTAGTCCTCGGCAGGTGAGCTTATTGGCAGAAGAGTCTATAGAAAAGATGAGAGCCCGAGGACTAAGTGTTGGTTCTGGAGATTTTGCTGAGAATATTGTCAGCGAAGGCATAGATTTAAAAAGTTTATCGCTTGCTACAAAAATAAAGATTGGTAGAAGCGTAATCCTAGAGATAGTCCAGATCGGTAAAGCTTGTGTCTCCAGATGCGCTATCTATTATAAAACAGGAGATTGTATTATGCCTCGCGAGGGCGTCTTCGCAAAAGTTTTAAAAGGTGGCATAGTCAAGGTCGGCGCTAAAATGAAGGTCCTCTAAGAAAATTATGATGAAATCTCAAGATCTTATGGGATTGGTATTATCGTTTCAAAAAAGCCGTATTTTTTTACGGCTTACGAGTCAGGAATTTCTACGGTAATCGGCAAGAAAAGCAAATCTTCATCTTAGGCAGCCGATGAATTCGGCACCGCACTCATTATCGGTAGAAAAAAGAAATAGACGGTTTATTTTAAGATTGCATTTTAATCAAGTTATATAACAAATCAGTTTCATGAACAAAAATATTTTGTTATATTCTTGCACATACCTTAGTCTTATGAAAATGCAGATTTTTTTAGGAATTAATCTGGATTTGTTTTACAATAAAATGCAATAATTACATAAATTGTATGTATACTTGATATGCTTAACTGAAATTTGTTAAAAAAACTAAAGTTATATGGTATAATAATATGCAGTAAGTGAAAGAGTCTTAGTAAAGCTGAAGCGCAACACATAAAGTTTTTTTGCATCGCCTCTTCTTGCGATTTCGGCGAAGCGGATAAAACAATAAAAAATAGAAAGATAATTTCTAATTTAGCCCATCTGGGCTGGTTTGCTCAGATTGGATTAGGTGCAGTTTTATACTATCAATCGCTCCTGTTATTCCCAAGAAACTTTAGGAAAGAAAGGTAAGGTATGAAGACTGATATCGAGATCTCCCGAGAAATAAAACTAAGGCCTATTTTAGAGATCGCTGAGAAAATTGGTATTCGCGAGGACGAGCTAGAGCTTTATGGTAAGTATAAGGCGAAGGTTGAGCTTTCTGTTTTACAGCGGTTAAAAGATAATCCCGAAGGCAAATATATATATGTCACTGCCATAACCCCAACGCCGCTTGGCGAAGGCAAGACTGTTACTACGATTGGTTTGTCGCTAGGATTGGCCAAGTTAGGCAAAAAGGTTTCTACCTGCATACGGCAGCCATCGCTGGGGCCTGTATTTGGCATAAAAGGCGGCGCTGCAGGTGGCGGGTATTCTCAGGTTGTGCCAATGGAGGATTTCAACCTGCATTTGACCGGCGATGTGCATGCGGTCGGCCTAGCGCATAATCTCTGCGCGGCTTTCATGGATAATTCTCTTTATAGGGGCAATAAATTAAATATAGACCCTTCGGAGATACTCTGGCGAAGAGTTGTGGATGTCAGCGACAGATCTTTACGTAATATTACTATTGGCCAGGGGTCTGCGGAAGATGGTATCGTGCGCCAAAGTGGTTTTGATATTACCGTGGCATCGGAGGTAATGGCTATTCTTGCTCTTGCCAGTGATTTCAAAGATTTACGGCAGCGCTTAGGCAGGATTGTGGTTGCTTTTACCTATGACGGAAAACCGGTTACTACCGAGGATTTAAAAGTTGCCGGAGCAATGGCAGTGCTTTTAAAAGACGCAATCAAACCTACGTTGATGCAGACGACTGAACATACCCCGTGTTTTGTGCATGCAGGGCCGTTTGCAAACATAGCCCACGGAAATAATTCTATCATTGCCGATAAGATCGCATTTAGATTGAGCGAGTATGTGGTTACCGAGAGCGGTTTTGGCGCTGATTGCGGCGCAGAAAAAGCTTTTAATATTAAATGCCGTATTAGCGGATTAGTGCCCAATGTAGCGGTAATCGTTTGTTCTATCCGCGCACTGAAGATGCATAGCGGGCGTTTCAAAGTGGTAGCAGGAAAGCCGTTGAGCGAAGATTTGTTGAAGGAAAATATTGATGCGGTTGAACAGGGCGCGGTAAACTTGGAGAAACATATTGAAAATATAAAGTTGTTTGGTCTGCCTGTAGTAGTGGCGATAAACAAATTTACCACAGATACGGATAAAGAAATAGAGGCGGTGCGAAAAAAAGCTCTAGCTGCCGGCTGTGATGATGCAGTGGTAAGCGAAGTTTGGGCAAGAGGCGGAGAGGGTGGGATAGACTTGGCCCGGGCAGTGATAAAAGCTGCAAGCAAGCCCTGTCAGTTCAAATGCCTATATTCGCTAGACGAGCCCATTATGCAAAAGATTGAAAGCATAGCCAAGAGTATATACGGGGCAGCAAAGGTTGAATATTCTCCTGAGGCAACGAAAAAGATTGAACTTTATACTAAACTGGGTTATAATAAATTTCCTATTTGCATGGCAAAGACTCATTTATCTCTTTCCCATGATCCCGAATTAAAAGGCAGGCCCACAGGATTTACTATTCCCATCCGCGATATACGGGTGGCTGCGGGAGCGGGTTTCTTATATCCTTTGTGCGGACAGATGCGTACGATGCCGGGGCTTCCATCGCATCCGGCTGGCGAGAAGATGGACATAGATTCTGAAGGTAGGATAGTGGGGTTATCATGAAAATTGCTTTAGCCGGAAAAGGCGGCTCAGGAAAAACAACAGTCACCGCCGGGCTAGCGCTTTTATTTGGGCAGGATAAAAAAACAGTTATTGCCGTTGATTGCGACCCTGACATGAATTTGGGGTATGCTTTGGATTTTCCCGAGCCGGGAAAAATTGTTCCCATAAGCGCAATGAAAGAATTAATTGCCAAACGCACTTCATCCGTTGATACTCAATCAAGCGGGTATTTTAAGCTGAATCCCGAGGTCGAAGATATCCCGGGAAAATTTTGCCCCCAGCACAATAATATCAGGCTCATCGTTATGGGGAAGGTGCAAAAGGCGGAAGGCGGTTGTTTGTGCCCGGAGAATGCATTTATCAAGCGCCTGATCAGTCACTTGGTGGTAAATGAAGAAGTGGTGCTTTTGGATATGGTCGCCGGCACAGAGCATCTGGGAAGAGGGACAGCGCAGGCGGTAGATGCCTTTCTCATCATTACCGAGCCTACGCAATTGGGAGTTAGTACTGGTTTACATGTGTATTCTTTGGCCTGCGCTTTAGGGATAAAAAAGATCTGGTTTATTGGTAATAAAGTGCAACATAAGGCGGACGAGGATTTTTTGCGCAAGAATTTAAACGCAGAACCTTTAGGGTTTTTGTCGTTTAGCCAGAATCTTTTGGCTGCCCGGGGTAAATTTGTGTTTGACGATAAACTTAAAAAAGAATTATTAGGTATTTATAAGGAGTTAAATCGGAGGCTTAAATGAGCAAGCGTATTTTTACCGGAGATTTAGCGACTAAAGAAATGCGTGCGATTGCGGAAGATTCTTCTATCCAGACTATTTGGGACCGCAAACTTAAACAGGAGCCACACTGCGGTTTTGGGACGCTGGGTATATGCTGTAAAAACTGTAATCTTGGTCCTTGCAGGATTGATCCGTTCGGTGAGGGAGCGCAGTGTGGGGTATGCGGAGCGGATGCCGATGTAATTGCTGCGCGCAACCTCTTGCGTCATATTGCCGCCGGATCAGCTTGTCATAATGATCATGGCCGCGAAATAATTAAAACGCTGCTCTTAGCCAGTACCGGCAAAGCGCCAGGGTATAAGATCAATGATGCGGTAAAATTAGAGCGCTTTGCTAAAGAATATGGCTTGGAAACCTCGGGTAAAGATGTCAATAAACTCGCAGAGGAATTAGCAGAGCGTCTCTTTAAGGAGTATGGTCAGCAGAGCGGAGAGCTTATGCTTACCAATCGGGCGCCTAAAAAGCAGATTGATATCTGGCGCGTAAATAACCTCATGCCCCGGGGCATCGACCGGGAAGTGACAGAGGCGTTGGCCCGTACCAATATAGGCGTTGACAATGATTATCGTTCTATCATGATGCAAGGGATGCGTACGGCGTTAAGCGATGGTTGGGGCGGTTCGATGATTGCCACGGATTTATCCGATATTCTTTTTGGTTCTCCTGAGCCGCTGCGTGCAAAAGCAAACCTAGGGGTATTAAAAGATGACCAGGTAAATATTATTGTCCATGGGCACGTGCCCATATTGTCCGATGCTATTGCAACTGCCAGTGTCGATCCTGCTCTTATTCAACTGGCCAAAGATAAGGGTGCCTCCGGTATTAACCTCGCCGGGATTTGTTGTACTGCTCTTGAGGTATTAAGCCGAAAGGGAGTTAGCGTAGCCGGGAATTTCCTGCAGCAGGAGCTTGCTTTGATTACCGGCGCAGTAGACCTGATGATCGTTGATCTTCAGTGCGTCATGCCCTCTCTTCCGAGTATCGCCTCTTGTTTTCATACGAAGGTAGTTTCTACTAATCCCCGCGCGCATTTTCCCGGATCGGTGTACATCGAGTTCCATGAGGAAAAAGGGATGGAAATTGCCCGGAATATTATTACTATGGCCATTGAGAATTTCCCCAAGCGCGATAAATCCCGCGTGCATATTCCTAAAGAATCGCGCGATTTGGTCGGCGGTTTTACCACGGAATATATCTTTAAGATGTTGGGCGGAAACTATAGGTCTACTTTTAGTCCGTTAAATGAGGCAATTATTTCCGGAAGGATCCGCGGGGTGGCCGGCGTAGTAGGGTGCGATAACCCTAAGCTAAAAAGCGGCGAAACGCATATTACCCTGGTAAAAGAGCTTATCAGGAAAGATGTTTTGGTGGTTCAGACCGGCTGTGCAGCAACTGCCTGTGCCAAGGAAGGATTATTGGTGCCTGAGGCCGCATTTAAATACGCGGGTAAAGGGTTGCAGGAGATTTGCGCGGCTGTGGGTTGTCCGCCGGTGCTGCATCTGGGGCCATGCGTGGATAACTCCCGCATACTTACTGCTTGTTGCGAGATGGTAAAAGAAGGCGGTATCGGAAAAAGTCTTGATGAATTACCGGTGGCGGGCGCTGCACCCGAATGGATGTCTGAGAAGGCTATTGCTATTGGCTGGTATTTTGTTGCCTCCGGGGCAATGGTGGTTTTCGGCAATCCCTATCCTTTGCATGGTTCACATAACCTGACTAAGTTTGTAACCGAAGAGGTGGAATCTGTTACCGGAGGGAAATGGGCGTTTGAGCCTGACCCTATACAAATGGCAAAGATTATAATTGAACATATCGATAAGAAACGTCAGGCGTTAAAACTTAAACCCATGATGTATCCGTAAGCCATGAAAAACTTATATTATGTTTTCAAAAAATGCGTAGGGTGTAAGACTTGTGAGTTATCCTGTGCCCTTGCTCATTCGCAAAGCGGTGAATTGAGTGAGGCGCTTAAAGAAATAAAGCTTTCTCTTCCCCGGACCACAGTGTTTGCAGCAACGGGAGAGAATTATCCTGTATCTTGCCGGCATTGCAAAGAACAGAAATGCGTGTCTGCGTGTATGGCTAAGGCCTTAACGCGCGATGCTGCAACCGGGATGGTCCTGCATGACGAGAATCGATGCGTGGGTTGCTGGATGTGCGTTATGGTTTGTCCGTACGCAGCAATCCGCCCGAATCGCAAGATAAAATTACCGCTTCGCTGCGACAGGTGTAAGGATAAAGACCAACCTGCGTGTGTGAAGGCCTGTCCGACCAGGGCGATTCTCTGGGAGGAAGAACCGGAGCCGAAGAAATGAAACAGTTTGTGATTATCGGAAATTCAGCGGCAGGAATTGCTGCGGCAGAATCAATACGCCAGAATGATAAGTCTTCAAAAATAACCATTATTTCCGACGAAGGGTATGCGGCTTATTGCCGCTGCCTTATTTCGTACTATCTCGCCGGTGAAGTGAGCGAAGAAAATGTTGTTTATCGCCCGGAATCTTTTTACAAGGAAAATAATATAGAGCTTCTTCTGAATAAAAAGGCGCTGAGCGTTGATGCGGACAAAAACCGTGTTACGCTTGCAGATAAGAGCCAGATTGGTTATGATGCGTTGCTTATTGCAACCGGGGCAAGCCCGAAATTTCCCCAAGGGATAAAAGGTTTAAAAAATAAGGGCGTATTCGGATTAAGGAGTTTAAAGGACGCTAAAGATATCTCCGGGTTATTGCCTACTGTATCAGATTCTGCCTGCGTATTGGGAGGGGGATTAGTTGGTCTGAAGGCCGGGTATGCGCTAAATAAAAGAGGCCTAAAAGTTAAGGTTATTGTTAAGTCAAGCCAGGTGCTTTCTCAGATGCTCGATGCCTGCGCCGCCGGCCTAATACAAAGTAAGCTGGAAGAAAACGGAATTGAGATTGTTATGGGCGCGGATGCCGCCCAGATTTTAGGGGATAATCAGGTTAAGGGTATAAAACTTGATTCGGGAAAAGAAATCGCCTGTTCTTTAGTTATTGTGGGCAAGGGGGTTTCTCCGAATATCGATATAGGAAAAGAAGCAAAATTAAAATGTGCTGAAGGTATCTTGACTGATAATCATCTTCAAAGCAGCGTCTCGGGCATATACGCCGCAGGCGATGTCTGCGAAAATATCGATGTTTCTATAGGAAAAACAGCGGTCAATGCCCTTTGGCCAGTTGCAGTTGAACAGGGTAGGATTGCCGGCGCGAATATGACGGGTAAGGCTTGCTTGTATGACGGCTCCGTGGGGATGAATTCTATTGAGTTTTTTGGTCTGCCGGTAATCTCTCTGGGTGTTTATGAGATAAAAAATGACGCGGCTTCCCTGGAGAAGCTGGAAATGTTTGACGAGAAGAGAGGTATTTACAAAAAGTTAATTTTAAAAGAGGGAGTGATTATCGGGGCGATAATGGCAGGCGATATTCGTAACAGTGGCCTGTTTCTGTCGCTTATTAGGGGTAAAGTGAATGTGGCGGTATTAAAAGATAAATTGTTGCTGGAAAATTTTAGCTATCCGCACATTGCGGGGATGACAAAAGAGAAGGAGCAGATGTATGTCTAAGATAGTGGCTGAGGCGGTAATCCGGGGGGCGCACGATATCGTTAAAGAGGCTTCGTTGTTTTTAGATAAAGCCATTAAAGAAAATGGCGTTGATGAAAAGATAGAGTTTCCCAGTACGGCATTTTATCTTCCTATGGCTAATGCCCTTTTGAACGCAAAAGCCGAGAAATTAAAAGATCTCATCCCGATTTTGGAGCACGCAAAGTCGCTTTTGCCTCAAGTTCCGTCGGAAAAATTGTGGCTGCCTTATTTGGGGGATGCGCTTAACGCCGGTATGGCGACTTTGTTCTCGGAAGAAATTATAATGGCGCTCAGGTATTTATACGCCGAGGAGCCGCAAAAAGATTGTAACGGATTCTTTACGGATACCATCATGCGTACACTGGGGATCCAGCTGGTGGATGGACGTATGGCCGGGTTTGCCGCCATTTTAGGTGCTGCCCCCGACAATAAAACCGCAGTGGAAATAGTGCGGGCTTTGCAGCAGAGGAATATCCTTACTTTTGTCGGCTCATCGGCTAATGGGCGTTCTATAATTGATCAGCTGTTAGAAGAAAACGTGCAGATGGGCTGGGATAATTACATTGTTCCTTACGGACGGGATACTGTCTCGGCGATATATCCTTTGAACTGGGCAATCCGCTCGGCGCTTACCTTCGGCGGAATCAAGGCCGGTCAGGCGCAAAAGTGCCTTATGTATACCAAAGAGCGTGTTTTCGCTTTTGGCCTGGTTCTCGGACCTCTTGATGACCGTAAATACGCTACCGGTGCAGGGGCTATAAATATGGGGTTTCCTATAATTGCGGATACGGATATTCCGGAAATAAAACCCTCCGGTATTACTACCTACGAGGCGTTGGTTAAAGAGCTTGACCACAAGAAGATTGTTCCCCGTTGCATTGAAGTGCGGGGGGTTAAGGTAAAGGTTTCCACTATCGAAATACCCTTGCCTTATTCCGCAGCTTTTGAAGGCGAGCGTGTGAGGCGCGAGCAGATGCATGCGGAATTCGGCAGTAAGGCTAGTTTGGCTTTTGAATTTTTATACACCAAGCCTCTTAATGAGATTGAAGACGGGAAAATAAAGTTAGTTGGTAATGATATTGATGTTTTGCCCGCCGGACAGAAGTCAATGCCGCTTGCCATTATAGTGGAAGTGGCGGGGCGTAAAATGCAGAAGGATTTTGAGCCTATTTTAGAACGTCAGATACACCGTTTTGTCAATTACGCTATGGGGCTTATGCATGTGGGGCAGCGCAACATGAACTGGATCCGTATCTCCAAAGATTCATATGAAAAAGGGTTTAGGATTAAACATATTGGCACGATTCTGCATTCTATGATTCATCAGGAATATAGCGCTATCGTTGATAAAGTACAAGTTACGCTTTATACTGGTAAAGAAGACGTGGAGAGGTTGCTGCCTTTGGCGCTGAAGGCGTATGGAGAGAGAGATGAGCGATTGGGCGGCATGACCGATGAGAGCGTCGATATATTCTACTCATGCCTTTTGTGCCAGTCATTTGCACCTAACCATGTTTGCATAATTACGCCCGAGAGACTTGGGCTTTGTGGTGCCTATTCCTGGCTTGATGGTAAGGCTTCTTATGAGATTACTCCGACTGGCCCGAATCAGCCAGTTTCTAAAGGGCAGGTGCTTGATCAGGAGAAAGGCCAATGGGAAAACATAAATAGTTTTGTATATAATAAGACTAATAAATCTGTCCAATCGGTGAGCATGTATTCTATTATTGATTTTCCGCAAACTTCCTGCGGGTGCTTTGAGTGTATTGTTGCGATTATTCCTGAGGTAAATGGCGTTATGGTAGTGCATCGCGACTACTCGGGGATGACGCCTTCGGGTATGTCGTTTACCACTCTTGCCGGTTCAGTGGGCGGGGGCGTGCAGACGCCGGGGTTCCTGGGTGTAGGGAAACTTTATCTTATCAGCAGGAAATTCATTAGTGCCGAAGGCGGACTTAAGAGATTGGTTTGGATGCCTAAAGAGCTGAAAGATGTGTTGTCAGATAAATTGAAGACGCGGTGCGCTGAGATAGGTGAGCCTGACTTTTTGGATAAGATCGCGGATGAGACGATCGCCACTGACGCCAGTCAACTTATTGAGTATCTGAAGAAAGTCAACCATCCGGCTCTCACTATGCCGTCGCTGGTGTAGCCATAGAAAAATATTCTACTTTTATTAAATACTTTTTAGGTGAGTTTTTACGTTACGCCCAATCCAATTATGCACCCAAAGATATTAGGAGTGTTTGGTGCGGCCCCTCCTGGGGCGAAGGATTGGTGTGCCGCTTTCTGCGTTTCACCCAATCTAAGTGGAAGGATTGGTGTGCCGCTTTCTGCGTTTCACCCAATCTAAGTGGAAGGATTGGTGTGCCGCTTTCTGCGTTTCACCCAATCTAAGTGGAAGGATT
>JAHJCJ010000068.1 GCA_018812825.1 Candidatus Omnitrophota bacterium | reverse complement strand
CTTTCAATACCAAAAACCTCCACTATAATCCAGGCATTTTTAGACAAATTAGCGCTTCGCTGTCTTACTCCATTAACCATACCCTTGACTGTCTCGAATTTATTTCCCCAGACCTGATCCTGCAATAAATCAACGTCGATTACATCTGGCCCAAGGTTAGCTGAGAATCCGATTTTACTCTGGAAACCAGAATTACGCACCGGTGAACTGGAAATGCTTAAGCGTGCGATAAGCTCAGCAACAAGTTCATCTTGCCATTTGTCTATATCGCTTCTGTTATAAAAATATCCGGTGAAAGATATTCCGTATTTTCTAGAATTACTTGTGCTGTATACAACTTTTGTCCCGGCAAAATAATTCCCCTCCTTGCGCATTCTATGCTGTATTGACCGTATAATCGCGGTTTGGCCCGGGATCTTAATCAACGTAAGCCTGGCGTAATAGCCAACAGACAACGGCAGGCTAAGGCCCGCCTTCCCGCCTACCCCTTTTGACTCGCCCCACACTAAGGCCTGTTCAATAGAAATTGGCTCTCCCTTTTTATTAAAGAAACCGGCGCCCGTACAGTTAACAGACAACTCGACATAGCTACGCCGGGATTGCTTTGTTATACTTTCTAATCTTGCAACTAATGCCGTTTTATTCGGCGCATGCTGCTCTATATTCTCTAGCATAGATCCTAAGAATAATCTTTCTCGTCTAATCCTGGTAAACTTTACTGCTAATAAAACATCATCTATCTTGGGTTCTGCCACCACCATTATTCTGGCCTTAGCTATCTGCCGGATCTTTTCCGCAATATCATTTAGTTCTCTCATCCGAGGATTCTTCTTTGTAAAAGCTGCTTCTGAAACTGCCATTAACTGTTCCACTGGCAAATTAAAATAACCGGCCGGCGAGGCGGCGGAAACCTTATTGTGTTTAAGTCTATGCTTCCGCTCAATTTCTTCTAACTTTATATGCAACTCGAAACAAGAAAGAAAATCTTGTAGATATTTTAAACAGGGGAAACCTAAGAGCCCACCCCAATACATCATACCTACCCTTCTAGCAAACCTTGTACCTTCTGGATTTAAATCTTTGCATGACAAAATTATTGTATAAAATGCCAGGCTTTTTTGTGCTAATTCTATACATCGTCTTACTACCTCTGCCAAGAGGCGCTTAGCTAAACCTGTTTTACCCCAATTTATGTTTACCTCAAAGGCAACAATGGATATTTCACATTCCGCATATGTCAAAATAACTCCGGCCAGATATTCTTTACCATCTCTAGATTGAGCGATAGCCAGAAACCCTTCCCGAGATAGCCTTTCCACTTTACCATTAGCAGACAAAGCTACTTCCATCTTCAAGGCTTCCCATTGCCTGCTGATATTATCTTTTGTTTCTGCGCCGCTAGCCAAAAATTCATCCATTAACCCGTCAAACCTCATATCAATCGGTTCTCCCCAGCCAACTTTTACAATATCAATAATTGGCAAACTTGAGCTGTCCACCGGCGAGGCGGTAGATTCGACGCGGCCATCTTTGATGATCTGACTCACCACTACGGAACCTGTCAAAGGACTAGAAGCAAAGTTTGCCTGTTCCACTATTCGGCAATACATATCAAAAACCAAACGATCTGTTCCCCATTTCTCTTCTATGAGATCATCAAGCTCATTTTTCCATTCATCGTTGATATCCATAATCCTTAAATAATTAGCCGTCATCCTTTTGATAATTTTGTCTTCCGGCTCGCCATTCTTCAGCCTATCATAAATAAATAGGCTGACGGTCGCCTTAAAAAATACCAGGGAATCCGCCAAAATAAGGGTCTTTAGATCCTCCAACCACGGATGATCGTCCGATACAGCATCAAGCAGCCGGATACCTGCCCAAGAAACGCGTTTTAGGCCGGCGTCATGATGCATGATCAAAAACCTGATCTTTTCCTTTTGTATATTTGTCAATGCCAGGTCATTAAGCAGCACGCCAGCGAGCCACGCAGAATTATAAGGATGTATAAACTTTTTTCGCACTTCTTCATCCAGCTTCTTGTTAGAAAGTTTTTTGATCCTGAGGTTCGGGAAAAAGCGCCCAAGATCGTGAAATCCGCAGGCTAACCTTACACATATATCGGCGGCAGGAGCGATTTCTTGAGCGAGACCCGCGACCTCAAGATAATGATTTCTGTCGGCCCGTAGAATATACGGATCACGGGGATCAACATTTTCATACATATATTTTAGGAATTCGAATGCCGCTTTTTCCATATCTTCATCGTTTATACTCCCAAAACCTTGACGATGTCTTCCAAAAAATCTATCTCTTGCGGCAAGAACATCGACCTCCTCGTTACCCCTTCCCAGCGTCATTAATCTGCCTTTGGAACGAATTTTAATTTGAAAAATGTATTTCAGGACTTCTATGCCCACCGGCGAGGAGGCGAGGTGTTTATATATAGGTGAACTGGAGCGCCCATCAGGATACCCCTGCCTCACCAACATACCGCCTACTATTTCATACTGCACAATTCTCTTACTACCACCAAATGATTCTTTATCAGTAGGCAGGAAACGAGCGCGCAGTTTTGCCGTAGAAAAATAGGGAAAATTATGAACAATTGTACTAAGATTCAAATAATTAGTCTTAACCGGCAGAGAAAAACCGCTGATTTTAAATACATCTTCACCTATCCTGCGTATCCGAGTAACTACCGCTTTAGTATGCGGATCCAATATTTCAATAACATATTGCCTGCGCTCTTCTTTACGGTAAATAGCGCCTGCCTTACGCCTGATTAAATACCCATTAGCTGTGCTGAATACGATTGCTGCCTGCCCTAAGCTGGCAGCACAGGAACCACCTTTAAATTTTACCGCTAACGGACGCCTGATCCTTAAATCAAAATCTTTGAACATTTCTGTTTTAAGAGGATAAACATTATTATTGCTACTGGGAACAAGGACATTAGCGGCAACAGTATCTGCTAAAATATAAACATTAGCGCCACTGTGTAATAAAATAATAAAATTATACGGATTATCCTTTTGCTCAAGACCGACAAGGCTACTTCCGCGGAGTAATTCGCGATAAAAAACAACTACCCCGGGCTCTTCGATATAAAATCGCGGCAGCCTAATTGAAAGATCACCCAAAAGGAGCACCCTATTACTTAATTTATCGTATTTAATCCCCTTGGAGCGCAACTCTTTCATTACGGCTACAGTCAAACTATCACCAGGGTAAGCTGTCCAAAATACGCGGAGGACAAATTCGATTAACAGCGGATAGCTGGAAAGGTTTATTGAAGAACCAAATTGGCTAAAATCAATTTCCGCCTCTTCTACCTGACGACCCCCAAAAGAAGGTAAAGTGAATTTAGCCACTTTGTTGAATATTTCTATTTGCAAATAGTTATCTTCTCTATTAAGATCAACTAGTTTAATGCTATGTGCATATTCACGCCGGATTAAAACTCTGTCTATAAAAGAATGCGGAACAATTATACTCTTCTTGCCAAAACCGAACCTTGCCAACCTGTCATCTAAAACTTTGTCTTTCTCTCCACTAGGCAATAGCGCGCCAAATTTCTTAGCAGCCTTAATAAGCGCAACATCGCGCAATGCTTTATCTGGATTTTTACGTAAATCCTGGTCTGAGCTAGGCCTTCCTAGCCCTCTTCTGCGCTCAAGCTCTTCAACTACCGCATGCAATCCTTGATATGGTTCATGGGGAGGAAGGCAAATCTTATGCCGTCTGGCTGCATAGTAAAGCGCCTCATCCGGCATGGGCCCGCTGAACAAATCTTTTTTTGTATTACCAAGGCCATTCCTGGTCCTCCAAGTTAACTGCCATAGAACATCACCTAAAACAAAAAAGCGATCTTTGCTACCTGGACGCCTACCAGCAACCGGCGAGGCGGCGGAATAACTCTCATTCTTCTCTATCGCAGAAGCATCTACTTGTTGAACTTTACCTATAATCCTTTGCTCTTTTATTTTCCCTTCATTTATGATTGATGCGCCGCCAATGCTAATACTTTGCTCTGAAATCCTGACAAATTCTTTCAGCGCTTCTTCTGTCATGTTTAAGTAGTCGTATATACTTGTAATCCATGTATGCCGAAAGAAACTTACATTACACGGTGCAAAATACGCAATAGCCTGCCAGACTTCAGTATTATTAACATTGCCATCTCTAATATTCCCATAGTAAATTCTGTAATTAATTCGCTCCTTCCATTTCTGATGTTGCTTTATGAAACCTTCTTTAAATTTGCCTAGTTCTCTCTTTGTATCAATCAGTCTTTTTGCCTGGCAATCAAATGCAACAAGAATTACTACGGCGTTACTTTCTCGCTCGCTTAGTTTATTATTTATAAGTTCCACGGTCTTGGTTAATTCAAGGCATTTTTCTCCGGGACCAAACGTTCTTACAACTATTGGGTAACTATCTTTGCCGCTGTTAACATCTGCAACTGATGTTATCGCAGTCATAATAACTGATATTTCTTCTTTTTCTAGAGGATAATCATTCGTAGACGCAGGTGCTTGAGGACGCAAAGCCTCATCGATGATTTGACGTAATTTGGTCTCTGGTAAATCGAAATATGGCAAAAACCATTCTACCGCTTCCTCGAGATCGGTAATTTTTTCAACATCAGGTTGAACTTGCAGGACTAAATTTTTCAGTCTTAATATTTTCTCTGGAGCTATATTCAATGCCGAAGATAGCGTAGTTATCGGTGAGGCTACAGATGTTTGCTGCTTAGATTGGCTCTTCGTTCTATTCTTTAAATCTTTCAAAGCTTCTAATAACTCTTTCTTCCAGCCAGGATTTTTGATGTTGACAAGTGAAGGATGCCCCTTAAGGCACCCTGCGCCTTTATTATCTTCAAGCACAATACCCTCAAATCCTAACAGTAACTTTTTGTCTTTTGGAGTAAATACCTCTCCTAATACACAGCCGCTAAAGCGGCCATTTTCATGCAACTCAAAACTACTGGCCATTATGATTTCAAAGTTTATGGACTTAAAAATACTATCCTCTTCTTTTAGCCGCCCAAGGAACGCTTTAATAACCTCCTTAAAGCCAAGAGAACATATCCCTATAGTCAAGCCATTGTCAGGATAAAAACCCTTAACAATTGCAGCTACCTCTCTGAATCTAGGATTCAGTTTAATCCTTCCGGCTATATCTTCAGGACGTAATCCTGTTAAAAGAAACCTATAAAATGCCGCTTTATTTTTGGGGGTAGGATAGAGAGTTGACTGCAGCCGGAGTATTGCTAATTTTATAGTATCGCTTATCAATGAGCCGCAACAACCAATGGAATGCGCCTGCCTTATCCTTAGAATACGCAGGGCAAAAAAAGCTTTAGCAAACGCCCAGAACGTATAAGCCATTGTTTCGTCGAAATCGGTAATGATAATGCCTTTAAAGTCGTGCAATCGTTCTATCGCCCTCTCTCCACCAGGTAACTTTCCCCTTATAGGTGAACTTACGGTATCCTTATCCGCTTTGCTTACCGGCTTAGCTTTGATAGATTCTTCAGAGCGCCGTACATGCTTATTGCCCTTTAAATAATCTTTAAGTAATATAAGTAACGCTAACACCCCTGGAATTACCAAGAAGAACAAGGCTGTCAACGGTATAAGCGGGTTAGGGTTAAATAAGACCTCCTCTTTAAGCCACAAGATGAGCCAGGCAGCAACAGGAGCAATCTCTGTTGAGATAAACTCAAGGAAAGATGACAGTATGTTCCTGTTTAGCCATGAGAAGGCTGATAAAAACATCTCTCCCAAGATAAGCTCCAGAGAATCATAGATATGCCTCAAAGGAAGCATAAATACTGCTGTCAGGAATATGATACGAGCTGCCTTCTTAAAGTTTGGCGCGCGTATCTTGATGGGACTGCTGGAGGGCTCCAGGTTGTGCCTGGCTTGAGCCTTGTCAGACAAGATACAATTGAAGGACACATGGGGTTTAAGATTATTAAACAGGGGTGAGGCCGAACGGAACCCCTGTCTGCTGTTGGCCGGATATCTTCGGGCAGGCAACAGAAACATACCAACTTGTCTGATAGGAGAGCCATTAGCCGGATGATCGGATAAACCTATAATCCAAGCCGGTGATGATCTTACTCCGGATACTTTAAGAGAACCACAGACCAACGCGCCAAGGCGATTGCTGCGTTCTGCAGGCGAACTGGAGCGATTTATTTCAAGGACATTGTTTAATTTCTTGATTAATGTATCTGCGGAAATGCGTGCTTCTTTTCTTGCTTGCGGATCACGGGATTCAATAATCCAATGGAGCTCTCTTAAAATACCTTCTAGGATATGGAGTACCTTCTTCTGAATAAAAGGAGTTAGGGAAGATGAAGCGACAGAATTATTTACCGGTGGCCCTAAAATGGGGTGGGCCATAAAACCAAAACTATCTATACGCTCAAATGCATCTAACAATCCAACCAAAGAACTTATATCCCCAGCCACCGGCGAAGCGGCGGTGGTTTTATCGCATAGCGTACAACTTAACTTATCTACCGTCGTAGACATATATTTTATAAACTCTTTGTCTTGGGTATTAATAGGCGAACTTTGATTTTGCTCGTTCCCGCTATCCTGGCTAAGACTATGACAAAAGCTGCAATAATCTGCCAAATTCACAAACGCCTTCCCTGCAACATTGAGATAATCTCTCCCGCTATATTTAAGAGGAAAATAATAGTGTTTCTCCCACCTCAAGAAATCAATCCTGAAGCTGGGGTATTTGCTTCTTTCAAGAAAAAAACTATCCTTAAAGGCTACCGCTAGCCTATCTGATAGATAAGGGTTGCGATGCAATATGATATCGATATCAGAACATATTGTTGGCATGCCTTCGCCAAAACTACCCGAAAATTCAGTCTCTTCTAACTGAGGGTACTGGTTTTGCGTATGAATAAAAGCATCCTTCAACCTTATATCAACCCATTCCAGAAAAGCGATAAATTCCGCATTTGTATAAATATTAACTAAATGCATAGATAAACGCTGTTCCTGAGAGCGAAAATCTACTTTGTTGATAAATAACTTACGATTTTCTCTGGAATAAACTATGCCTCTTAAAGGAATAATATTGCGCTTAATCCAATCGAAGATGTTACTGCGCCAAAAATAATATGCCGATGAAAACAAATCCAAGCCTCGAAGCTCGCCTAAACACCCTATCAAGTGATTAACGCTATTAATCTCCATTAAAGACGAGCAAGGTATCGAGGTAAAGTTATTTGCGGACATACTGACAGGGTTGACCGGGACACCGTGTCCTGGTGCCACCACCGGCGAGCTGGCCTCAAAAGATTGATACTGATACTCCATCCAAAACGGATACTGGGAACCAAAAATAACATTTGCCATTGGTGAATCCGGTTCAACTTCCATTGAAAATTCCCTAACGCCAAGAACGCTTTCCAGCTTAAGGGCATTAGTTAAACTCTTTTTAAAAGAAAAAACTTTAGGTAAGGACTCCTTGCTGTCTGTTGACGGCGAGCTGGTAGAAATAATTTTATCGCCGTAAATAGCGCGAATAGATGACCTCACCTTTATTTGAAGATTTCTAGGATATTCAACATAAGGCTGATATCTTATTACTCCTTGAAGATCCACTCTCTTGGTATAACCTACCTTAATTTCATCGCTAAATAGGCTTCGCTTTAAAATCTCATACCTAGCCTTTGCCTGCGGCCCAAAAATTATTCTGCCCTGTATTTTCTCCCACTGCGCCTCAACTCCCAATTCAAGCCTTACCGGGCTGCTGGCTTCTTCCTCTACCCCTTGAGTTAGAAATAAATCCGGTATCTCAGCAGGCTTATGTCCTTTAAATGAATTGTTAAAAATTATCTTTCCGCCAGGAAGCACAATAGACTGTATCTTAAGCCCTTCATATTGAACTGAAATAGGTAAATCCTTATACTGTTTATCAGTCATAATTCTGGGGCTTTGGCTTAAAACATTCCTAAACGAAGGATCCCTGGCTATTGCCACACTAAAGAAACCCTCAAGAAGTGGCAATATTAACTTGGCTGACTCATTATTCTCCCGGCCAAGCCTGCCTTGCCGGTCTTTTTGAGGATATATAGTTATTAGGCATCCCTCTATCCACGATCCTTTTAAGCCATCTAATTTTTCAAGAGTATATATGATTTTGTGAAATAACGGACTCTTTGAAAGGAACGGCAGCAGAATTTCTAAAATCTTAGCGGCATTTTCAGGTGCTGCTGAAACATGTATCTTCCATCCCTGCTCTGGGGCTATGTCGTTTATTTGGCCTGTGTAATATGCAAACGTCTGCTGCTGGATGGGCACAACTGCTTCATATTTTCCTATGTTTTCAGAGGAAAATAATTGGCTAAAAATAGCATCTTCCATCGCCACCTTTTTAAGCACCTCTTGCTGCACATCCTCAGGTAATCCTTCCAGGCCTGGCGAGTTATCCCGTTCTATAGCTAAACTTATTCCAGAAACTATAATCACAAGCTTACTATGCTGCTTATTATAAGAAACCTGATTTATCCTTGCCCTAATTTCCCTCTTCTGCTCAAAAGTAAGTTTTTCATAAATTTCCTGCGCTCTTAGTGTGTTAAAATCTTCCCCCACCGGCGAGCTTGATTTTAATATTCCTAAAGCTATATCTTTAAATAATTCTGAGGTTTCTTCTCTCTGGCATAAACCCTCAATATACGTATGCGCTATTTCCGTACCGATAGATTTCCGGTTAGAAACCGCGGATAAAACTATGTTGAAAAATAATTCTGCTACCCTACAATCTAAAAGGCTGATTATTTGCTCACCAGCAATGGCTTCCAGAAAATTATGTAGTTGCTGCGTATCTTCGGTAGATATTATTGCTTCTGATAAAGCGTTAAAGGGGTATGCGTAAAACTCGAACTTTGACCAATACTGTACAGCATCGGCAATTGCATAAGGATCGTGCTTTTGGCTACGCTCTAAGATACTCCGCAGGTTATAGTTTCCAGGTAAATGTTTCACGGTATTCAATAAATTAGAATTAAGCTGAAATTCCTTTCCTTCCAAAAATCCAGACAGATAGTCCAAAGCCCCTCTTATATCTCGAACGATACTTCGGTTTACAAAAAAGTAGGGGCGCGAAGATTCCAAGAGCGAACTCAGTAAATCTGCACAATTTAGAATCTGCAGCGATAAACTCAATACTTTGCCTCTAGGGCGATGATGGTCACTGATATCCATCAATTGTTCAGGAAGTAAATTAAATCCCTGGAACGATAAAACTTCTTCGATTATCCTTATCGAATATACTGGATGGTTCTCACTCACAAAAAATCTGATTTCTGGAGTAAGTTTTCCAGGAAAATTAATTAGCCAAAGCAAATGTTCTTGAGTCTTGCCAATATCATGTAGATAGCCGGTAATTTTAATTTTTTCTATTTCCTCGCTGCTTAAACCCAGGTGGGACTGGCTTGCAAAAGATACAGATAATTCCGCAACAGCTTCTAAATGTAACCCGATGTGCCAAGCTCCTAAAGGCAACAATTCGCTTTTAACTAATGCTTTCAGGCTTTCATATTGCGATGCACCTAATGCGGAATTATCCACCGGCGAGCTGGAGCCAACCTGAAGAGCAAACTCTTCAACCAAAATCGACCAAATTAAATCCTGTTGATCAGCCGGAGAATACGCCTTGATCCTGCGCGCTTTATCTTCACTTGCGCTACTTAAGATAAGCGCCTTGACATCTTTCCTTCCTTCTAAGGCCAGCGCAATATCATGCGCCGTCTCCCTAACCCCTTGCTCATCGGCTCTTTCGTCTATGGAAGAAAGGTAATCAAATTCAATGCTGGCTACTAAATCTTGCCCGGAAGGAACAGGTAATTTCCCCAATTCTTCTTTATCCAACACCCTATCTCCGTCTGCGAGGAAATCTGCCGGATAATAAATTGGTTTAGAAGGTGTAATCCACCAAGGCTCATCCGTTAACCCCTTTAACACAAGATATGTCAACCAGTTGCTTATGCGTAACCGACCACGGCCCAGCACAAGGTAACTAAACCAATTGTTTATGCGCAACCGATCATAATACAGCCAATTATCCGGGTGTTCGTCAAAACTGAATATTCTAAACGGAGGCGTTACAATTCGCTGCTCTATAAAATTATTAATCCGATCCACAATCTTATCGTGAGTAAAAACAAGCGATGCCGGGCATTGAAAATATGCGGAAAGGGTTTCTAATGGTATAGTCGGCAATTCAATCTTATTTCTTTCCACCGGGGAGCTGACGTTTTCTCCAACCGGCTGGCCATAATAACCATCCTTTCGGAATAAAGCGCCTCTGGCATTTAATTTACCCTCTATCCCATCACTAATCCTCTCCACAAGAATATTCAAACTCCTATCGCTTATTTCTAAACGCCTGATTATTAACCAAGCTGATTCTCCTGCTAGATCATTAACTGCCTGCTTTACTAGTACATAATTTTGTTGAAAATATTTACGATGCTCCAGATAGCCTGCGTAAAAACCAGCTACGTATAACTGCGCCCCTCTTTTAAATAGTTCCTTTATATTAGTAGCTTGATATGCTAGGCCTGTAAAAACGCTTACAACTTCTTCCGTATCTTTCTCCGGCTCTTGTCCAAGATAAGCAGAATACAGCATACTTTCCCTGTCAATATTAATTACGGCTTTTAAATCCTTTTTCTTCAGCTCTTCTAAAGAATACTTCATTAGCTTGCCTGGATTAACCGAAATATTTCTCCTTCGATCATCCATTCCTAAGATATGGGCCTCGGCCATAGCTAAACCAAGGCTATAAAAGAATTTACCTCGGGAAATTTCATCAAGGTTTTTCAATTCCCAAACAAAAATAGGCAAATCTGTTCCCGATATCTCTTTTATAAAAACATACTTTAAACCTTCTTGCATCCAAACCCCGGGGGCATTAATTGCCTCTAAAAGCAAATTTCCTTTTAGGCCATCAGTTCGATGCTCATCTACATTATCTACTAACGTTTTCGCTACGTATCTGGAAAGGATACCGTATTTATTAACAGCTATCAGGAAATACGGCTGCGTCCTTGCATCGGTAATTCTCCAGATCAATGGCTTATTATCCCTCCAAAGAATCCTACTGTCCGGGGCAATAATATCGAGTTCTGTATCAATTTTATTAACTAAATGTATTTCATAATACAAGTTCTCAAACCGCATTACATCTTCAGCCGGCGGTAAAGCCAGGAATTCGTCTGCCATAAGTATTCTTTTCATAATATATCTGGCGATTATTTCAATTAAGCCTTCTTCTTGGGCCCTTTCAAACAACAGCAAACGCTCCTCTCTGGTCAATACTCCGTCTTTAATTAACTTATTTATATCTTGAATAAAGTCTAACGGCCTGTACTCTTTTTCATAAATATTACCGAATAGAATCGAAATGGCTTTGCTTCTTAACCCACATTTTTCCTCTATCATTTCAACAATATTTCTATGCTTCAACTTTTCTCTTGCGCCTATTATATCCTCAGGACTAATTCGCCGTGTCAATCTATAGAGGCTTCTTATCGAATCCCTATCATGATCAATATTAACCGGTGAGGCGGCGGATTGTTCGGGGCTCGGGGCCCGTGGTCCGGGGTCCGTATAATCGGGAACCGAATCCTGAGAACCAAGAAGTGAAACCACTGGCGAGCCGATGGCCGGTTTCTTTTGTTTTGTACTTACCATCTCTAGGGCCCTAAAACAATCAGGCGGATAAAGGAAGGCGCGATAGCACCAAAATACATGCTCATTTTCATCAACAACCTTATTAGGTATAAGTGCTATGCCCTTACCGTCATAAGCTTCAATTACTATATCCAATATCATAGGAAATCCGGCTAAGATAATCTCTATATAAAATTGATAAGCTATATTTTCATATTCATCGTAATTATTGAGACGTTGCGCAAATAGCTTGAACTCAAATTTACCATCTAAAATTCTGGCGACTGCGCCATTATAATGCTTACAAGGCCGTAGATTAGACTGGTCGTTAGTCGAATACTCAATGTTAAGCTTTTCAATATCTTTAAGATATTTAAGAAATTCCATAATTTCTTCTAATTGATGCGAATTTAAGGCATTGCCGCCATTTAATTCTTTAAAAATTGGCAAGTATCTTCTAAGAAAATCTTCTTCTTTAACATTGGTATATTCTTGAAAATCGCTAAAGGGAAGTTTTTGCTCCACCGGTGAGGCGCTGCAATTTTCTGAAGGAAAGCCATCCCACCACGACCACTGCTCAAAAATAGGCCTTCCCAATACAAAGGCACGAGACAATGAGTTAGCTAAACATTGCGCGATAAAGTCACTTTGCGATGGAGGGGTAAAATCTGGATCTTCGCCATCAGCAATAGAACGAGCAAAATTTACCGCAAATAGATTTCTGACTTTTTGACCAAGATGTGCGACAACAAACTCAATTTCATTTTGTATATCCGCATTCAAACGATATAACCTCCTGCCATTCGCAAAAGCATCAAAACAAAAGGTTAACCCTACCGGCTTTTCAAAAATAGGCAACTGATCGATTTGACCAAAACGAAGCCAGCGACCCTTATAATACCAACCTGTCTTATCGTCACCATCAAAATGCTCATATAGCCACCAGGGATCCTTAACCTTTTCAGTCTCAACCAAATACCCTAACCAATTGCCAATGTCTATCTTTTCTCCTGGCCGCCATTTATCGTTATCCTGATGGCTGTCAATGACGATTAAACCAGTATTATTAGCGCCTTCTAATCCCTCAAACCAAAAAGCAAAATCCTTATGACTAATACAATCAAGGGCCGGCACTTTGTTATTACTAAAACCGACTAACCTATTTTTAAGGTGTAGCATTGATTGCGTAAGAATGAACGGCTGTCTTTCTCTGACTTCCGAACTATTCCTTTCCAAATTACTGCTGGACAGAGAATTCAGTTGGGAGTATCCCATAGAAAGATAATCCGCCGGCGAGCTGGCGGATTCAACGCGGCCATCTTCGATGGCCTTATTCATCACAAATCCTGGGCTTATCAAAGGACTAGAACCTCTTGCTTCCAATGCCTTTAAGCCAGCGCTATTTTTAACATCCCTAAGTATCTCTTCCTGAAATTGAAAGACTCGCTTGGAATATTTTTCTGTTTCTTTCAAGAATCTCCTCAATCCAAAAGGCGGCTTGACATCTAAAGTCTTAGCTAAAGGTTCAAATAAACAAATGGCGGAGATCATTTCCACCTTAAATCTATAGTCAGGATACTCGGAGGCCTTTTCGGGAAGCTCTAGCTTAGTTAGTTCTTCACATAGTTCCTGCATTTCTTCTTCGCTGGTAAATAAGTCTTTGCCAAAATATCCTTCTAAGAATGCCTGATAAAAAATCTGTTCTTTAGCCAAACCCAAGGTAGCTCCCGGAAAAGAATTAACAAGGTCGCCGTTTAAATCCCGTATAGCCCCGGCTAACTCCGGGTATAATTGCATCATAAATGAGGCGGCTGGGGTTAAATCCTTCTTAAAAACCGATGAATCTAAATCGTAAATAATTGCCCTACCGTCAGCGGCAACGGCATAATTCCCGGAGTGATTACGCAAGCCTAGTAGCCCTTTATCATTTAACTCTCTCAAGGCCCTGCCCCTCTCTCGGTAATGTTTGGATAGATAATAAATAACCTCTGATTTTATCATTCGCCCGCCAATTCTTAAACCTAACCAATCTTTCAATGCCGGACCAAAAATAAACTCTGTTTCATCATCAGCTATTCCTATATTTACGTCAAGCACATCTCCAAAACGGGTATCATGCTTATCTAAAACGCCTAAAATTACAAAGCCCAGCTTATCATTAAAGAATTTTGAATCCTTATAATAACCGTATGCTATCGGTACGGCTGTCAACAGGCTTGTATTATTTAGGACAAAATTCATCGCCTCATATTCATTTTTTGCCCGTTCAAAAGCAAGCCCGCCTCGCGGAGTAGGTTCTGGCTTCTTGGGATAAAGGCATCCTTCTTCGGTGGCAAAAGGATGAAAATCAGCTGAGGTTCTATATATTTCCTGGCTTGGTTGCGTAAATACTTCCTTATTAAAAAAACCTATGCCTTTCATCTTTATTGCCTTGATGGTTATATTTTTACCACCAATCATTAAATTTATCGGACGAGAAAGAAAGATTATTCCTGAACGGCCTTTGACTAAATCCGGCGTTATCTTTCCTGAAGCTATATCTTTTGTCTGCTGTTTTAAGCCTTCAACTATATTTAATGTTTGATTAAAATAAATCTCTAAAGGAAGTACTTTAATATACTTATTTGCTATAAACAATTCCAGCAGCGCCTTAAAACGGTAGGCAGAAGTAAAATTGCCTCTAGTTGCTGCCTGCATTACTGATGCCCTGTCGTTTAAGACTAAAGGCGGCAGCTGGGCCATGGAACTTAAGAATCCGTTTTCTTTCACTCTTTCCAATAACCTCTGGGATGCGTCGCGAGTTTTTCTATATTTCTTTTCTAACTCCGCTATCTGCTTTGTATTGCTTGGAACATCAATTCCTTTTAGTGAAGAAATTAAGGTTTCCAGGTCTTCAACGACAGCTTCGTTTCCAACCGGCGAGCTGGATTTAACATTAAACCTTCCTTTCCCATTAACTATATTACCTCCTTGTTTTAATAGATGTTCTATTGCCTCTCTGAGCATCCTTAACTCCATGAGTCCTTCCCCAAAGGAAATTGTTTTTGATGAATAAAACCGCTCTGATGCCCGTAGAAGAGGATTGGCACCTTCATACGCGGCTCTGGCCTCGAAAGAGTTCCATTCAAAAACAGTAAAAATGTTTACCATTAATCGCTGCGCATGCTTCCTATCTAAACCATAGACGACTATCACCTCACCACCACTTAAAGGATACTTAAAACTAGCATCTTCGGCTTCAAGCGCTTGCGTAATAAGCTGCCCGGCCTCAGGCCTGCATTCAGATATGACCCGCACATAAATACGCCACATCTGATCTTGCCCCACAAAATAAGGATATTGCGTACCTTTACCAATTGTATATTCATCCCATATTACGTTTGACGTAACAAATACTCCGTTCTCGTATACCCGGGAAACCCTTTTAGCAATTCCTTCAATCATGTAGCGCGCCTTAAGCGCCGCAGCCATCTCTTCCTGCGTAAGATTATTAATAAGGAATGGAATGTTGTTTGCATAAGAAACTCTTTCTTTGCCCGTTTCTGCCGGCGAGGAGGCTGCGGTAAGATTATTGCATTTCAATACACCCATAAACAAATCTCTTAGTATCTTCTCTGCTGTTTTCTCCCTTCCCTTACTACTAATCCGAACCTCATTTAAACTATCCCCCTCTTCTTCTATTGCTCTCTCAAACTCATATTGAGCTTGTTCCCAGAAATCATGAATAGTCTCTGGTTTGTCAAGTATGCCTCCTTCATACAGGAGCTTTAAACAGTCTGACGTGTGAACGAACAGGTATTTTCCCGTAACTAACCAGTAGATAATCCCTGCTATGGCATAATGTATTTCAGATTCAAGGACACGTAGCGAGTTATTTCTATATATTCTTTTCAAAGATAAAACTTCTATAAAACAGGTGATTGAAGAAAAATTATTGTGGGTTTTCGGCCGCTGCGTTACTTCTTCCTGCTCTACCCGTAAAGAGTTACTGGAATCTTCAGCTACATAAATACTTTGAGGAATTAAATTCCCTATCCTTATTCCTGGCTTTGCCAGCCGTTTACTTAGTTGAAGGCATCCTTCTATTAAAGATCCCAAGAATCGGGATTTTTCTCGTAAAAGCTCTATCCTTGATTGCTCTACTATCTTTTCCAAAGCACTCCTAATCCCACTGTTATTGCCAACTCTCTTGCCTTCTAAAATATTATCTAGCATATTTCTGACCATCTCTGCAAAACTCTCTTCGGGTATAACTCTGCCCCATTTACGGCCATTTATATTCTCTCTAAAACCACGGTATGCATTTACCCAAATAGGCGGAGCGCTTTTCGAGAAAGAAACGGTATCTCTTAATATTACCATTACGTTTTCCTTGACCCGTCCGGGCAATAATAACCTATCAATATCATCTTGCCAGGGCAGGGCTAATTCATAGAGGCTAACCCTCCTTACCTTTTCTTTTTCTTCATCTACCGGCGAGCTGGCCTGCATTCTCTCTGGAGAGACAGGTGAGCTGCAGCCCGCCGGAGAGCTTGCGATGTTTTTGGCTTCCAGGATATCCGCGAACAATCTCCGCATTTGCCATAAAGTCATTCTATTGATACGGCTGTTTTCTATAATTAGGTCCGGATTCCTTTTTTCAAGTTCATATATATCCTTCAATTCTTCATCGGTTTCTAACAATCCCTGTAGAATCTTTTTGTCTCCGGATAAATTTCTTTTTTCTATATTATCTTTCCTTTCGCTTCGGGAAGGTACCTCAACCCTTACAAAAATATCCGGATTATCCCGAGGAGCTAAGTAGCATGACTCTAATATAATAATCCGCGGCAGTTTTTTCGTATACCGATACAACGTTGCTATCTCTCTATTCCAACCCCTCCATGTTTTTATCTTCAATTCATCAAAAGCTGCTATGCGTTCGGAACCTGCTGCTGCGATTGCTTTAACAAGCTTTGTCTTTCCTACTCCGGGGATGCCTTTTACCAAGATTGTTAATGATTCACCTTGTTTTTTCTCTGCTAGTGCCCTTTGGATCATTTCTTTTAGCACAGGCAGGGCATTTCTCGCCGGTATAGATTCAGCGGTAGATGCCTTACCGATAGAATCAAAATTGGAATTAAGTTTAGCCACCGGCGAGGCGGCGGAATCCATTTCCGAAAAGGAACAAAATCCCTCTGAGATAAGTAGCTTCCTAACACTACAGTAATCAGGGTAAATCTCTTGGTTCATCTCATCAAATTCTCCCAATGTATAAAACCTTCTTAATTTCTCCAAAGAAAAACCTAGCGTCGTATACGAATACCCTACATTATCAAGGATTAAAATCGCCTCAACCAAATTGCTCCCCTTGAGTTTATTTTTCTTTTTCGGGTCAATAATAACATCGGCTAAATCGCATAATTCTTCTTTCTTTGGTTTCTCTAAAGGAACTCCGATTCCATGGAACAAAACGCCGCTACTCCATAAAAGCGCATTATGAAAGGGATCAATCTTATTCTCTAAGGCAAAAAGTCCTCTGTGAGTTTCTTGATCTTCGCTCCTGTCAACCAATTTCTGGTTTAGGTATTTTGGGATATCGTAGACAAGTTCGTATAACGGATAGTATCTCTCACTCCCAACCCAAGAAGTATCTACATCTCCCGGATAATCTTTAAAAAGGTAACTCCCGTATACATAAAAGGAGATGCTTTGGATATCTTCTTTGGTTATATCCTCAAGCTTATAAAGGCATTTAGCTAATTCGAGCCTTAAGCATTCGAGCCTTTTCATTGCTCTTTGTCTTTCATGATCTTGTAAAATTTGCCATATTAAGATGCTTTCCGTGCCCTTGGGGAATAATACCTTGCTATCTTCTAGAGGAGAGGCGCTGCGCAAATCCGCCAATGGGCTGGAGCCAATGCGTTCATGGAAACCAGCGGAAGTATTACCGTATTCTGTTAGCGAAATAATTTCGAAAGATTTTGTTCCCCCATAAATCTTACGCTTTAAGAATTTTGATAAGAATTCGTAACGACCAAATTCTTTCCTTAATACAGCTACTGCCTCATCGCTTAAAACAAGGCTGAATTTATTTAATCCTTCCTCTTCATAGAAAGTAATGAACGGAGGCTGGTCAAACAAAAATGAATCATGGGAACCTGCGGGCTCGTAGATACGTACACTATACTTTTTTGTTTTGGCGTCTGGTAACAGGTCTATGTACAAATAATCATCACATCCTGAAGTAGGCAATTGGAATTTTAATGTTTTCCCGCGATAATCTAAAGTAACCCTGAAACCTCCAAGTTCCGCTACCTGGTATACCTCCCAAGAGGGCCTGGGCAATTTCCGCATAAGCGCCTGAATATATGAGAATATCTTTCTGTGCGAGTCATAAAAAGATATAAGTTTTTGTATTAAGTTTGTTTTTAGCGTACTTTTTCGGGGCTGAATTAACTCTAAAAGTAATAGTGCTAACAAATATTTCTTTTCTAACGATAACTGCAAACCTAATGCCCACTTTAACATTATGACCGATAGATCTTCGCTGCCGATATCCCCTAAAATGTAATATTCTGGCGGAATAGCCATATAACCTGCATGAGCGCAAGTTAGAACCCTGCCGTTAACATCAAGATATAAAGACATTTCGCGAGGATCAGAATGCTCCTTGAAATCATAGCGAAACTGCCTGGCTTGCCCCCGCTCTAATCTTAGAGCTGCGCCTTGCGCAATAATATGCCTGATATTGAATTTATCAGGATTATTCCTGTATTTTTCCTCCAAACCATAACTACGGATAAAGGCTGCAGTTTGTTCCTTTTCTTCTCTAAGAGGAACGCGAATGTTGTATCTGACATCAAGCCTTTCGCTTGCCTTTACATATTTTTCTATTGCCTCAATAATTATCTTAAGATTCTTACCTTTTTTATTCATTGCCTCTTCGTGTGACCTATCTACCGATATCCAAATTACTACATTATCCGGAAAAGCATCTAAGAATATTTTTAGTTCTTTTTCATCGGTTGGAAAATAAAAAGCGTTGGTTATTATATTTACTACACCTATATGCCGGCAAGAAACTTTAAGTATTTTCATAAAATCAGGATGGCTTAAGGGCTCGCCTCCTTCAAAAAATATATTGGGATAACCGTCAAGTTTCTCAATTATATTTATAAGCCGGGGAGTAGGAAAATTAACTCCCGGGTTTTGTTTTAAAAGATCCTCCCCGACACAAATAGTACAATTTAAAGGACAAGCGTGGGTTAAAATTATTGTCATTTGAGGCTTTAATTTAAATAATTGAAACAATAAGTTAAGGATAAGACTCTCCCTTTGGGAATCCCCAAGCAACGTATCCAAACCCATTTTTAAAGTATGGATATCGAAATCATTCTCCCAATCTAGCAGGCCTTCTAAGAAAACCTTGGTATTTGAAGTTACAGAATCCTGATTATTGCTTAATAACGAAACCGGCGAGCTGGAGAAGCCAGCTAAAAGACCCATTGTTTTCTCTTCTTTCGCGCTGCGGGCTTCGATCTGCCGATGAGAATACTGCGCCAACAAAACCGATGGGTTACCATAACGCTCAGGATCCACTAAGTAATGGAGAGCTCCCCCATAACAAAGAAACCCTACCTTATCAACATACCGCTGCACATCCGACCCTGGCTGAGCAAATAATTTGATCTTTGTTACCCCCTGGCTAATAAGCTGCTTAACAGCGCGCACCAAAAGCGCAAATCCAATGCCTTCTCTTAGCCTATCGTTATTCACACCCCAGCAATCAATTTTCCCTAAAAGCCCACTTTGCGCTATCCTAATAGAACCTACTTCCCTGCCATTATCTCGATAAACGATTAGCCGGTAATCGAATTTCACATCTTGACGGACATCTTCATATGGCAATCCTAATATTTGATTAATTATTCTGTTCCGTATTACATAATTCCCATCTAACGCAGAAATCTTCTTTTCGTTGCTTTCAGTAAAATCTGTTTCTGGCAGAATTTGTGCTCTATCATAGACTCTCCTGTTAACTACAACCGGATTACCAAATACCTTAACTGTCCTGGACGGCCCGGTCAGAACCACCGGAGAACTGCAAGAAGCTACATATTCAGTTCTTATATAAGTTTCTGTTGAAGGTTGAGGCGCTACATTGACTATCTTAAACCCTAAGTCCAGCCCATTAGCGGGGATCACCGCTTCTGTACCCTGCGGGAAAGGGAAGAATAGCGGAACAATCTTAGCTTCATTTGCCCTGCCAACATATACCAAATTGCGGGAATCAGGATTGACCGGATTGAATCCAAAATATCTACTAAGTATGATACTTATTAAGGGATTAAAATTCATATGAAGCCAGTTAGTTGGAAATAATTTAATAAATTCTTCAATTATCCTGGGGGATAGTTTATTACCTCTGGCTCCCGGTAATAAATACATGCCCCTTAAACCGAATCTTTCCTGGCCATCAAAACATCTATCTTTAATTCCATAGATAAATCCTAAATCCATGCCATTGCCGGAGCGTATGTCCATCCGGGCATTATCAAGATCGCCGTAAGGCAATAACTTGTATCTAGAGCCGTTAATCTCAACTATATGCTTCCTGCCGGTCTTAACCGGCGAACTGGAAACCGGAACAAGAAACGGATAATTGGCAATTGAATTGATCTCAAATGAATCCTCCGGCAGGCTATCAACTTTTTCATAAGGACAAATATATGCCTGCCCTCCATCTTGCAAAGCTCCGGCTAAAGTAAGATTAACCTCATTATGCATCACCGGATACCCCATATTTCGGGGGTATATCTCACTCCAGGCATTAATTGACCCCCATGGAATATTCGCATAGATAACAAGAGGAAAACCTTGATTTAGAAATTTCTTTTTGTATATAACTTCTTTAGAAACCGTTGCAAACACTTTCTCTTTAGGATTAAAAGACCGATCCCGTTGCTCGTTTGCATAGGTTCCTCTGTAGAATACTGGCTTTTTCTGATAGCCTTGAGACGAAAGCCGTGATTCGAGAGATTGCCGGATTAGTCTTTTATAGCGGGCCAAGAGCTCATTATATTGGTAAGCTATCTTGCTTATCTCCAGCAATCTCCCAATTTCGCTATTTACATAAGCTTCGTTAAAAAAATGTTCCGCTATTGCTTTAAACTCCATCTGATATCTATAAAACCTGAAGAAAAGATCCTGCCCTTGAAGGAAATTATCCAAATTCATAAGTTTCCTTAATATGTCATTTTTCATTACTTCTACCTCTTGAGCTACTAAACTTCCCTGTGACCATCTCAAGAATGTTGCCGGGTTAACAACAAGTATATCTACCGCCAACTTCATAAAATCACTCTCTAAACTTCTTTTTATTAAATTGAAGGCGTCATCTTTGTAGCCGCTCGCAGGCGAGCTGGAAGTAATCGTGCTTACTCCGATAATTACGTCGAATTTAGCCCCCTTTAATTGGTTAAGCTTATTTTTAATTATTCTTTCCATATACCGGTAATCTTCAGGAAGGAATTTTATCCCATGTGCCTTTTCTTCCTGCTGGGCAAAAGATATCGTAGTATCACTGAGTAAAAAATCTCTTGTTTGAATTAAAGAAAACTTTACAGACAGGCCTTTATTAATAGATATCTCTATGAGGTTATCCCGGGCAAAAGCTTTAATCGCTTTTACTACATAACCATTATCTAACTCTCCGAAATATACAATATTTCTTATATGGCTAAACCTTTCTTCAGTAAGCACCTTGAGGTGAGGTTTACGTATTTTTGAGATTCCGATTACCTGTTGGTAGAGTTTTCGCAGGGTAAGATGGAATTTAAATTCAAAAACTGTCTTATTGCTGATTGCGTCAAATTCCTTGCTCGTGCCTATCGTATCATAGAAAACTGGGTTAACTGATTGCACTATCCCCAAGCTTATACCTTCTAGGGCAGTCCCTCTTTTAATTACTGCTTCATAAAGCCCGGATATTTCACCTGCCAGACCCAATACCCGGCCTCTGCCGCTTTCCCCTTTATAAACCGCTGCTGCCATTTTTTTAACGGCATTATAAATAGCTGACTGGACCATGGATTTATTTCCGCCCTTGTAGGCAAGCAGCTGCTGTATCTTAAACCATAGCCTGTCGAAAGAGAAATCTTTATAAACAAAGGTGCTGATTACCGGCAAGGATTCTTTTATTTCTTCTGGCAGCAAAGCAGCTTCTAACTGGGTGATATTTTCAAGACTATTTCTTGATAACTCATCATACCGAAATGGATTATAAAGGGATTGCCCCTTCTTTTCCACCGGAGAGCTCCCCTTCTTATTTTCTATCTCAATTAACAAATCACTCAAAACACCTTCTTCAAAACCTCCGCTGATAAATGTTGTCAAAGCATCCAAGGCGAATACAGCATCTTCGCCTTCCGCGATAAGTTTTATTTCGGTCATTTTAATCCATGAACTAACAACAGCATCTATTATTTCCGGCAGTGAATCTAAAGCATTCTTTAAATCTGAAGTTTTATCTTTGTATTGTATATAAATGCGCGATAAGAATTTATTGGCCAATTCCACCAATTGCTGTATGTGCCGTTCATGCACTCCTTCGCAATCACCGACTATACATATCCTTTCTATTGGCAGGGAAGGATTATTGAAATGCGATTCCACCGGAGAACTGGATTGCCCCTCCCTAATTACCATCACATTTGCGGGGTCAAACACGATAACTTGATTTAAACCCAAGGTATATTTACTCTTTAATATAATGCTATCGCAACCTTTCCCTTTTAATCTTTCTTGCAATTCTCTTGCCGCCGGCTTAGCCCAGCCATTGGGGAATATTCTTTTGAATTCTTCCCGATAATCAGGGCCAAAGGTATAAGTTTTTGGGTTTTTAATTCTTGCATTTACGAGTAATATGATAACCCCCTCGTCAATGACGCTACGCCGCTTTGCCCAATATATTGCCTCTTTTCTAGTAGAGGCCAAATAAACTGCCCGGCCGAATGCCCGACAGATACAGTATGGTATGGTACCCAAATCAAAACCATTATTTATAATTGAAGCGATATGGCTTTTATAGGATACAGGTAAGGCATGGTACAAGGTATCTTTAACAACGCTATATTTGGTAAAATCATCAGACGAATTGAGGCGGCAGCTTACCGGGCTACTCGTAGGGTCTTTCCGGAACGTATTCGCTGGCGTTCTTTCTCCTGTTATTAATTTATCTATATGACGGATTAAGTCATTAAGAGTCGGATATAAGGCCTTCCCTTGGGCAATTTTCGGCAAAAGATGCGCTAGCTGTGCTATTTGACTGACTTCCCCGGATGTATTGCCGCCTCTTATAAGCGATACAATTTTATCTATTTTTCCCAACAAATCAGGATGCGCTAAGAAGAATCCAGCCAACTCCGATAATACCGTATAATCTAAAGAAACGTATTCTTGAAAAGTTGCCCCATGATTTTTGTTAATAACTGATTCCTGGATAAATCTCCGAAGCTCTGGATTTAATTTAATAATCGAAGCAAAGGCTTTAACTCTTTCTAAATCTAAATTTGCAACAAAATCATCGCTTAAGCCTTCTAAACCTGAATTCTCTAAAATATCTTTTCTCCAGGTTATCTGGTCATGCGTATCCAAGCCTCCTGCTGACAGGTGGATATATTCCCCTAATACCCCTGCCTGATGCTCTTCTTCTGCCTTTTGTAAGACACTTTTAATTACGCGCAATAGATGGTCAAAATTAAACGGCTTAATCAAAATTTCTTTCAGCATACCTTGAGATTCAAGAGTTAGTTTTTCTTTATTACTTGTAAAACCGGTTATCATTATGACAGGAAGGTATTTTAAGGCGGCTTGTTGCGACATATAATTGCAAAGTTTTAAACCATCCATTACCGGCATCCCAAGATCAGTTAATACTAAGTCTACGGTTTTCTTTAAGAGTATCTCGACCGCTTCTTTCCCATTTCCTGCTGTATACACGCTATAACCTTCTCCTTGTAAGAAACTACTCAATAAATACCGTATCGAAGCCTCATCATCAACCACCAATATTGCTTTTTTGCTTTCACCTCTACCTGTTAAAGGGCTAGAAGAAGATTTCTGCCTCTGGCAACCGCCTGTAATGCGTTGGAATCTTAGCCGGATAAGTTCTTTAACTTTTTGTTCGTTTTGCCTCTTAGGGTCAGAGAGCTCCATTAATTCATAATAATAAGGCCTAAGTAAAGCAAACCCTTGAAATATAGAACGGTTATTTTCTATCTCCCATTCAGCATATCCTGACTTTCTAATCCAGGTTGCCACGCTAGCTAAATCTCCGATTATTCTATATAAGGTAATAACCCGGGAGAAAGGCCTAAGGTAAATCCGCATAAACTCTTCATAATCAATAGCAGGGTATTTTATCGCCTGCTTAGCATGGTCATAGATGTCCTTACAAGCTTCCATATAGGTGCGATACTTTACCTCAAGCAGTTTCTCACAATCTATCTTGGTTACATAGCGGTTGAGGATCTCAATAATGTCATTATCCCCGTAATAATTTCCTTCCGGGTCATAGGCAAACCCTAATCCGCCGTATTCGAGGACATTTGCCGGGTCAATCAGAGAAAGCCGGGCATCAAATATATGAAATCCGATTTCCACCTCACCCACACCTTTAACCTGGACCGGAAACTTAATAAAATTTGCATGGCTATCTTCTGAGAGCGATTTATAACCGTGATAAGTGGGCTGAACAATACTTAAGCCCTGTGATCTAGCTAGCCTTATGAAATTATTTACTATTCTTGCATAGGGCAGTGTCCTGTTGTTTACGCTATAGTAGTCATAAACCCAGTCATTAAGATAAAATGTCAAGTCGCAATCTTTTACCTTGGTAAACTTCTTATATAAAATCCCGCCCCGGGGATAAATAATCACATCTACAAAGTCGCCTCCTGCATTTAATTCCTCGGTTAAGGCCTGCTTAAAAGCCTCCAGCCATAACGTAATCATGTTCGGCTTCTTCCAGGGCAAATTCTTGTCTAAATGGAATAAATACGGCTTAAAATTAAAATTTTTGATGGGGAAGGTATTTTTGTGTTCGGGGAAACTGCCTATCACTGGACTAGAGGCGCTGCCTATATCCGAATCCAAAACTATAATCGGCTGGATATTCGCCAACGGTGAAGATGATTGGGGATTAAGTAATTCTGAGATTATTTTTTGTTGCCGGTCAGGGCCAAGGCTGAAAAAGCAGGAGTGGATAAATATCTTAGGAAAGGTATAAATTCTTGCGACATTCCCATCGGTAATATTCAAATTATTGGTAACATATAGGGTTAGTTCCGGCGGGCCGCGGATTCTATAGGTAAGCCCAATAGCTGATTTATAAAGCTCTTCTTCCATTCCCTGGCGTATCTTTTCATATTTTATGGTTAAATCATACTGGTTATCTTTTAAAACAAAGGCTATTTCCACGGATAAATCCTTGCCATATTTAGCTAATGCTTCCTGATGGTTATCTTCTGGCACATCCAAGGGGTAAGTTTTAATCGGCATGGAGGCAATCCCTTTCCCCTCAATATAGGAATCCAGTAATTTCCTATTCCGCCGAAAGGCAAGTCCATGAATAATCCCTAAATTAAGCGCTTTCTTATCAATTGCGCTTAGTAACAACTGGTCCCTTGCCACCTTAAAGTATTCTATTTCCTTGATGCAGCTTAAAGGAATCGGCTGGTAAGTTATAAAATAGGTTGTGCCGATGTCTCTGAATAAATTGATACTACCCTCCAAGAGACTTTTTCCGCTTATAGACAATAGTATTCCAGCAGAAAAATATCCTACCTTATTATAATAAGGATGGGATAAGTAGGTAATTGGATAAAAATATTTATTGCTCTGGGTTTTGGGCAAGATTACTCCATCTTTAACAATCATAGCTAATTCTTCTACAGTGGTGCCGTGGAAAAATTGCCTATGCTCCAAGACAGATTCAGCACTCAAGGGAATATTATCTAAGGAAACTGGGCTGCTAGAGGTTATTTTCTGTTTAGGTTGAGAGATGATCTTATTTATAATCCTGCCTACCTGCTCAGGAACCCCTTGAGCGGCTATGGATACGACGCCTTCAGCAACAAAACCAACGTATGTCTCTGCTGGGTCTTCTAATCGCATAAATCCATCTCCATAACCGGATATATCCGAGCCAATCTTTATAAGAGTGACCCTGAATGATTGTACTTTATTCTTGTGCTTACGCACTATTTCATAATCCTGCTTAGGATATTCTTTTAGTATGTGCTCCCTAATTATTTGCTTTTGCATGGTGCTATCATACGCTGCATATGCCGCTCTCCTGTCTCCCTTAAATGGCTCCCCGTAAATAGCGCGTAAACTTTTGCGCACCTGGCCTTCTGGTAAATACCGGGCATATGTATATTTTATTACCTCTCGCCTTACCCCTTTTCTTACGTTGCTGCCGGGATACGTGTATAATGTTCTTAAATCTATTTGTTCCGGCCAGATAAAATCCACCTTGGTTATCCTGTGCCCTAATACGGCTAATTGTCCTGAAACTAACCCTCTTTCAATAATTCGAACAAGATAACTCCTTGCCTTAACCGGCACATATTGGCCCCAGACTATAGCCGATAAAGATAATTTAAGCTTTACCCTTTCTATCTCCTGCGCAATATACATAGCATCTTCTTCGCGCATTGCTTTTTGATTCCTGAGATCTTTTAACCTGTCATTTAATAACAGTTTTATCCCTTGCAGTTGTTCAGACAGCGTTTCCTCTATTATCTCTCCTCCCGGCATTCTTATATTCTCTAGAATTTTCTCAAACTCTTGGGAGGCTTTGTATATCTGGTCCTTCTTCTTCGTCCCCTTGAGATTACCCAATATATCTCTTATTCTACTTAAGCCCGTAATTATAACTACTGCATACTTTCTGCCTAAAACTCGAGAGAAGCCGGGAAGAAGCAGGGTGTTATCTGCTTGAGACATTGCAGGAAGCTTGTCTGCCAATGCCTCTGTTTGCTGTAGGGCCTGGCCTACCCGTTCAATAGACTTAAGAATATTTTCATACGTATGCCATCTTTGTCTAAGAGGAGTTGCGAGTTTCTCAACTGCTTTGCGCTCAAGGTCAACTATCCCTTCCACGGGAGAGGAAGATATTTTATGAAGTTGTTCTATTATCTCCTTTTCTAAGCGTTGGATATTGGCATCATTGGCAAAATCAAGCGGGTTCAAGCCCTTATATTCATTCAAATCTTCCATTGCGCCCTGGTAATCACCAAGCTGCAACCTAACAAGAACCCTATTTTTATAAGCAAGGTAATAATACTTATCTAATTCTATTGCCTTATCCAGGGCCTCGCGGGCAAGGCTATATTCACCCAGGGAATAATAAGCACTGGACAAATCATTATGATAAACTGGATATTTTGGCCTTAATTTAATCGCTTTCTGGAAATAATCGATTGCCTGCGGCAACTCGTTTTTAAGATAGGCGATGAGGCCTAAATAGTCAAATATAACAGAGTTATCGCCAATTAAAGATCGGGCTTTTTCCAGGCCCGCTGTTGCCTGATTAAGATTACGCACAAAGGCTATTTTCGAATCAATCCCAGGGTTTCTTTGGGCTTGCTGGGCATAGAGGATATAAATATAACTGCGGCTGATAAGGGCTTGGGCCTGGTAGAAGCCAGGGTCTTTTTCTATGAACTGCCGGGATAAAGAAGCAAGATTAGAATCCTCATCCTTATTTATCTCCGAAGGTATACTCAAAATAATCAATGTCGAGCCTATGGCCAATATTACCTTAATGGTCTTTAGGGTCGAGCCATCGATTGGGCTGGATGAAGAAGATTGAGTAACGCGATTACGTCCATTTTTCTTCGAAAGATACAGGGCCTGATCGGCTTTCTCAATCAAAGCCTTTGCATCGTCAGCACAACCAGGAAATGTTGCCGTACCTATGCTTACCGTAATGCCGTGCCGTTGACCATTTTCTTCTACAAACAGGAATTTCTCTACCGCAGCCCTGATTTTCTCGCCTACAACAGCAGCTTCTTCAACGGTAGTGTCAGGTAAGATGACAAAAAATTCGTCACCCCCGGGACGGCACAACATATCCCTAGACCTAATTTTTTCTTCTATAATTCTCACAAATTCCCGCAAAACACTATCTCCGGCTGCATGCCCCCAAGTATCATTAACCGCTTTAAACCTATCTATATCCAGCGCTATCAAACTTAAACAGCAATTAGCGCGTATAGCGGTACTTATTTCCTTAATGAGCTGACCGTCAAAAAATCTTTGATTGAAAACCCCAGTTAAGTTATCCTTTAGAATTAATGTTTTGTATACAGTAATGTCGCGAAGCTTAATAGTAGTAACTAATTCGCCATTCTCTCTCTTTGATATAGCATTAAATACGACAATGCGCTCTTCTTTATCCTTGCTTTTCACGGTTAACTCACCACTTGCCCTACCCAGCTTCTTTGTTTTAACAATAATATTATTAATATCTGTTTGTTTTTCTTCTGCATCATGCAGAAAAGAAAGTTGCTTTCCGATTATTTCTTCTTCGCCGTAACCTAGCATATTTACTAATTCTGATAATACTACAACTCCCTGTTCATCTATTATAACCATTCCAGTATCAGGTTCCGAGGCAACCATCAGGTGTAATGCATCGCTGTACATTTTTGCTCTTTTTCTTAATTTCTTCTCTCTGGATAATTGTTTAATCCGGCTTTCCCACTCCGGGGAACCTTCGCTATAAATTGTAATGCGATTACCGCCCGTACCTTGAGAATCATTGAGAGCTTTTTCGACCTGCTTTAAGAGAATATCAAATGCTTGCCCTGATTCATATTCATTATCGTCAAAAAAGTCAGGAAATGTGGTAATGCCAATACTTAGGGCATGGCCAGTCTGAGCTCTTACAGCTTCTTTGATTATTTCCAGAGGAACTTTGGCATTTTGCGCATCTGCGCCCAACAGTAATATCTCAAATATCCCTTCCCCGTTACAACAGGCCATATCTGAAGGCCTTATTTTAATAATCTTGCCGACTTTCAAAACCAACTCCTTTTTGGGATTCTTATCTATAACAAACATGCATAATGAGAGAGGTTGATATCCACCCATAAATCTGGCGCGGTTAGAAAGCGATATCGCCCTGCCCAATACGTCATGTAAATGAGCGCGGGTAGGTAAACCAGTTGATGGGTCTATGGTAGAGCGTTTAATTTCTTCTTTCAATTCCCTAAAAGGGTCCTCGCTCTCTACGCCATTTTCTTTGCCTTCCCCGTTTACCGGCGAGCTGGAGCGAAAAGAAGCATCCAGCGGCGAGGAGGCCTTGAGGCCAAAAGCCTGATTCACTATTTGTCGGGCGGCAAACGATAAAGTTCCTTCATTATGAAAAGCTGCCAGGCTTACTAAATAATCATTATTTAGCTTGGCAACCAATGGGCCTGGCTCCTGAGAAAAATAATAAATCCTGATATTTAAGTTGTTGATTTTCCTGCCTTTTTCTGAAGCACATTTCTTTAAATTTCCGACTAAGGCCGACATTTCTTCCAAGGAAACATATAATCTTTTGCTAATAATCCTATATGGGAATTGATGCCCTGAAAGATAATTAACAACGTGATGCCTAAAGCCAATTTTATTCCTTATATGCGTAAGCCACAATTTATCGCTTTCGGTATAAGATAACGGCCAAAACAACCTATTATTACGCATACTTTCTAATCCTTCTAAAGTATTTGGCTCATCGATAGCCGCGAATAATTGGGTATTAACAGGAAAATCTAGCATTTCCAATAGGCCGCTAAGGATTCCTCTTTGCCCAACATCATTTAAATATGCCCAAGATTCCACGATATTCCAGCCAGCCTCATAATTAAAATCAAAAGTTGCTTTCCCGGGATTTTCTATAGCTAGATCCTCACCCCCAATAAAAATGATAATCTTGTTTCCATCTAGCTGGGGCCTTATTGAATAATCGTAGTGATCATCTCCTTCAATAACGGATTCTTCTTCTAAAATATAAAATACTTCCTGAAGGTCTAATTTACGCGGTTCGTACTTACCGGAATATTCTATGCTAAAATTGCCATCTTTTAAATGCAGAGTAGCGATTAATCTATCTTCTTTACTCTCCCCTTCGCTTTCCCGTTCAGGTTTCTCAACCGGGCTAGCGGATAGTTTTCGCGTTAATCTCTGTATATTCTTAATACGGGATCTTAGAGAAGGATTCGTCGTTATGCCAAAATCACTTTTTAAGTAACTAATTTCATCATTATAAGGTGCTTTCTCCGGAAGAAGCCCTTTTAAACACCTTATGCTTGGAGTTAAATACCAATTTAATACGCCAATTCTTACGCTTGGGCCGTATCCAAATAACGCAGACATCCTCGCAGCGAACTCATCTGCCTCAAACTCAAACTTATGGAACTCTCCCTGAATTCTCATGATATCTGCTGAAGGCAGGAATTGCTTCCTGCTTTTTAACTCTGATAATAACTTATCAACCCTTAAGGCATCAAAGCTCAGGACGTGTTTTGATTCGTGGGACAATACGTCAAAAAAACCAAGAACCCCAAAGCGCTCCCGTAATGCTTCCATATAGCTCTCAAGAAAATATATATTATATCGATGCGCTTCAATTGCGGAATAGACGGGTAAGAAAGATACATTCTTTGTTTTGACTTCGCAGATTTCTAGGATATCCGGGCCATCTACATCAATTTCTTCCCAAATCCCAGGGTTGCTTAAAATTAAATTCTTGACTGACTCAAATATCTCATGAATAAAGCTATAATCAAGGGGCGAACTTGAGTTGTCCACCGGCGAGACGACGGCTAGCGAGCTAGAGAACTGGCTACTGACAATACCAGCAACAATCTCTTCAATCTTGCCAGCCCTTTTTTCATGTTCTTCTTCGGTTTCATGCGGTCCCTTTAATGTATAAATAAAAACCTGATTTTCTGCGGGATTGTCAAAAAGACACAGCCCCATTAATGCATTTTTTATTATTTTAGCCTGTTTCTTAAGCAAATTAGGATGGAAAATCATACTGGGATCCAGCGTATTTCCTGTTAGCACTGTTACAATTGAATCTTCATAAATTGAGAAATTGGCTCTGCCGCCCATAAGCGCAACGTTTTCCCTAAAGCCATATTCTCTGGCTAATCCCTCCAGCCGGAAATCTAAATCTGCGGCCGCAGATTCTATCAAGATATTCCTTGCATCATCATAAAAGGTCCGGCCGCCAGCCAACGCCCCTTCTTCAAATAGATATTGATACTGCGGATACTTAGTATAAGGGGCTTGCATAAACTCACCTACTTTGCTTACCTTCTTTTCTTTAAGGATCATGACAAGTCCTTCATAAGTATCCAAATCTCTTTTATCCCGGGGCCTGACCTTGCCTTTCTTTTTCTGCAAAACTGCCAATCTACTTAATTCTGCCTCTTTTAAATCTGATAAAGTTTGCAACCGTTCTCCAATCATCCCTAAAGGAAAAGTTAACCCGTCAAAAAGAGAAAGAAGATATCTATTTAAAAAATAACCGTCTTGCCTTAATTTTATAATACAGCGAATAAATATATCCCAATTGCCCTGTTCTTGCAGTAAATCATCGAGTGTTACAATTATATTGTCAGCCTCCTCCCAGTCGCCATTAATAAAATGTTTAGCCCGATAATCCAACCAGGCTTCGATTAATTTATGAGCACAATAAGGCCATAATTTCGCATATATTTCAATCAAGCCTTTATGCAGCTCTTTTCTATGATCAACTGTAAAATTATTGGTTGCTGTGGGAGCGTTTATTATTTCTTCAGCCTTTTTGATAAATTGCTGACATAATACCAACGAACCCGTATACTTGGCCTCAGCCCAAGAACAGACTAGCTCATCAAAACGCAGACGAGTTATAATAGAGGCGATGAGCGTTTGATTTATAATCGACATTTTCTTTATAATTGCCTCTGCTTCATTAAAATATCCCTGAGCCGCCTGGAATTCTTTTTCTTCCACATAAATTCTCGCTATAAAGTTTAATACCGCCACCGCAAAACCGAGGTTTTGTAACGCTATTGCGCCATCTCTCAATATCAATAGAATATTTATCGCATCTTCATTTTCCCCAGCTTCATTAAGACTCTTGGCTAAACCAAATAAATTTTGCATCCTTTCCATAACCCCGGCATTATCTTTGTCTTCAAACTTACATTTATTAGCTAAGGCAGCGGAAATAGCGACTTTAATCTTTAACAACCATTCTTTTTGATTTTTACCCGGGATTTCTTCATTTAACTGCGCCACCTTCTTTGCTTTTTCCAATATCGTTACAGCGTGCGAATAATCCTTATTTTCTATATTGCCTCTTCCTAAATAGGCATTTGCTAACAACCATAAAACATCTAATTCGTCCGAAAGACCCATCTTTAATTTCCTTACCCCCTCAAGTTCATCAATTACTTCGTTTGAAAAATTACCCTCTTCTTCAATAAGCACATAACCTTTTCTAATAATTCCCTGTAAAATCTGGGACGTTTCTACTTTCTTCTCTGCCACCGGAGAAGCGGCCGAAGGATCAACCATATTAACTACAGCTTTACACCCTATTTGCTTAGCGGAACTAAAAGCAGCAATCGGAGTTAATTCATGGTTCCATCCCAGAAACCGCAGTAATCCTAATCCGCTTCCTTTCCCACCCAACCCAGCCTTCTTTGCCTTTTCTTTGACCTGCTCCCAGGCTTGGCTTGGCTTTATCGCTAAATCATAAACCTCCAGGCACTGATTGTTAAAATTACAATAAATGTAGATGGGTAAGGCGAAATCCAGCCGGTTACCGTAGAAGAAAGCATTCATTAAGAGCTCTCTGACAGCATTTTTTAAATCGTAAGGGGTAACGCCAAACCTGGCAGATAATCCTTGGCTGATAATTTCTTCCAGGAGATTAAAAACAGACATAATGTTATTAAATTCCGCAGCATCACTAGAAAGGTGCGCCAATTTAAGCTTGATAATTTGGCCAGCGTTTATTGTCTTAATTAATTCGTCTTTTAAAGAACCATCTATCGCCTTAATAGAGAAAGGGTAAATTTCAAATTGAACGATTCTGCGGTTATCAGCGCAAAAGCCCTGCTCTAATAATTCAATGGCCATGGTTGTATTTTCTTTTTCTCCCATCGGCGAAGCGGCCGGCGAGCTAGAAGATGTTTTAGCGCGTGAACTTTCTTTGTGCTTTGAAACATTTAGCGCCGCTGCAAACATCTTTTTTAGGTCTCCTTCATACTGCGGATTAGTGAAGGCAGTGATAAAAGCGTCATTGCTGTCTTTTGTTAATTTACTGGCTGTGGCACGCAATTGATACTTTGGCAATGGAAATAAACTTATAACGGTTTTAACTAAAGGATCTGCGGCAAAAATCCAACCCATCTCTCCTAATTTATCGTTTAAGGCATCTAATTTCGCAACAGCCGACTCAAATGTTTCTTTGAATTTTCTTTCTCCATACATATCTTTAAAAATCTGGTGAGCTTTTGAAAAGTCGCCATTACCGCATTGCTCTGATAAAATTTTCAGCGCTAAAGCCATTACGCCCTTTAATCTGTCATGCCTTACTTTATCTGCATCTTCCGGTACCTCACTTATAACCTCATTAGTCAAACCATCTATAAACGAAATCATTAATGGGGTATTTAATATACCTTCCTTCCAGAAAAACAACCATGAAGCAACAAGTCTAATTACATCCTTAGCAGCTCCTTTAATAAAGGTAACCGATATGAGGCTAAACTCGCAATATAACTTATGCAACATCATAATCGCTTCCAAGGGCTGGTTTCTAATTTCTAATTTCTCCAGGAGCAATTTAGTATGCCTGGTTATTTTTCGATCAGACCAACCAGAAATATCTCCTTTTATAAGCTCATTTTCAATCTCAGACAGCCTGCGAATATTCTTAGATAAACCCGCAAAAGCTTCATGAAGCTGCGGAAGGTACCCATTATTTAAGGCATATTTTATCCCCTGCAACATTAATTCTTCATCCAAAAGCATAGCCACGTTTACAATGTCTTCCTCGCATATCTCTCTATTAAGGG
>JAHJCJ010000067.1 GCA_018812825.1 Candidatus Omnitrophota bacterium | reverse complement strand
TTGAACAGGGAGATCTTTAAAACATTACTTGAAGCAAAAGTACTTGCAGGGCGCTGGAAGACAGAATATAATACAATTAGGTCACATAGTTCATTGAATTACCGGCCTCCTGCTCCAGAGGCCATTAAGCTGGAGTGCTTAGAAAATACGGTTGTTCTCTCTTAATAATTGGTACAACTTATAGGGGCAGGTCAGGCATAGAATTGACATAAACGTTCATCTTTAATAATACCTGCCTAAGCTGGCTGTCTCTACCAGTAAAGATCTAAGCACAAAACTGCCTAAGTGAATAATACAACTTCTTGCGATCTGTTATCAAGTTGAGTATTCAGAGGGCGCTAATCCCATAAAGGCAGCCATTTCTTGAGACCATGCAACTCTTCTATATCTCCAATGCTTGCCAGAATGGTTATGGCAATGATAAAACCTATGCCGGGAATAGAGCGTAAATAATGTATATTGCACTCTAAGATTGCATTTTGGTCAGATAGTTTTTTAAACTCTTTGAGAATTATTACGGTTTGGTTGCGCGAACACTCTAGGTCATAAAAATATAACTCTAATTTTTAGCCTGTAGCATGAGGTTGTATCTTTTAATAGCGTTTGAGGTAGGCAAAGAGTAAAAGCGATTTGATACGCTGCTTGCTTACTTTACGTAATCGACATATTCTTCACGGACGCGGATAGGCCCCATTCCACTGGGGCTATAAATCTTGCTTGGGAAAACCTGAAACTCTAGATATATTATCTATTGCTTCAGTAACCTGTAAGGGCAGGCTTAGTAAAGATTCCCGAGCCTTACCAATGGTCAAGTTACAATCATAGGACATCCAGAATCGATAGCCAGCTACTACCTTGACCATGGTTTAGTAGCCTTGGCTGATTACATCTAATTCATTAAAGAATTGATTGGAAAAAATGAATGAGGACAACTATGCTATATTGCTCAAAAAGGTGGATTTCTTTAGATGGGCACTTCAAAGAATATATTAATAAAGTTACCGGGGTAATGCCGCTATAAAGCTTCCGAGTAAGCCCAAAAAATGCTTAATCTCATTAAATAGGATTCACGCCCAATTATTTGAAGCCGCTGATAAGGCCACCCTGCATAAATTGAAGCAAGATTGGCCCTCCAATTACAATACCGATTACGGGCATAATGAAGAATATAAGGGGAAGGAGTATTTTGATAGGCGCCTGTAAGGCGATCCTTTGCCCGCGGTGGAACCTTTGAGCACGGGCATCTTCAGAAATTATAGTAAAAGCCTCGGCAACCGGAGTCCCCATACGATCTGCCTGAATAATGGTCTGCACAAACGAGGTCATTTCGGGAATATCCAGCCTACGCGACATATCTTTTAAAGCCTGAATACGCGGTTTTCCCCATTTAATCTCTTCAGCCACAAATGCCAATTCCTCGGTCATCGCCGTACCCGGGGTTTTGGCAATCACCCAGTTAACCGCGCTTACAAAATCCAGGCCGGCCTCAATGCAAAGCCCGAGCAGATCCACTGTTTCCGGAAGCCGGCGTGAGATTAGGTTTTTACGTTTGGCAAGCTTTTGTTTTAAATAAATTTCCGGAATAATATATCCTATTATGAAAGAAATGAGAATAAAAATGGGGTTAATTTTTCCGGTAGCGATAATGCTAAAAACTGCAAAAAAGAATATAATAATTATCTTTAAATTAAAAAATCCCACCGGAGAAATATGCACATGCGCGGCATCAACCTTACTCTTGATTTTAACTAATAGCCCGGTCCTTTCAAGGATATCCCGCGTGGGAAGGATCCTGGATAAATCAAAGGGCGGCTTATTAACTTTCTCCGCCATGAGCTTGTTTTCCCTTAAGTGCATAATTGCGGACTGGCGGGGAGAACTTATTGCCCAGAAAATTAAAACAACCGCAGAAATAATTAGAAGGTAGATAAAAATATCCATATTATATTTTAATTACGCTGAACATCTTGATAAGAAGCATGCCGCAAATCTGCAACACTACCGCTCCCACCAAAAGCATCCTACCTAAATCATTGTTCATCATAATATCAAAATGATGTTTATCAACCGAAAGGACCCAGACAACAAATACAATCGGCAAAAATGACATAATTATACCTTGCATTCTTCCCTGTAAAGTAAGCGTCTTGATATTTTCTTTTAGTTTATGATTATCCCTTATAGTCACACTCAAGCGGCTAAATACCTTCGTTAACTCACCGCCTGTCTCGCGGGCAATTAAGAGTGCGTTAACCATCAAGCCAAGCTCCTCAAGATTCATCCTCTTATTCAACCGGACAAGGCTCTCCTCCAAAGAAATGCCCATCTTATTCTCCCTAACCACCAAACCTAACTCCTGGCTAATTGGCGCAGGCATCTCTTCTACTAATACTTCAATCCCCTGTAGCAAGCTTAAACCGCCTTTTAAACAACTGGTGAGCATATTAATAGCATCTAAAAGCTGGTTATCGAATTTCTGGATCCTGCGTTTAAAGCGCATCTTAAGAATAAGGTTTGGGACGGTCACTCCGATAAGCGCCCCGAGAATCATAAAAAAAGGCGAGTGTAGGAAAATTATCCCGCTAAGTCCAAAAATAATAGGAAGGATATAATAAAGCGTGACAATGATCTTGGGGCTCTTATCATAAAACATCTTATCCATTTCTTTAGCAACTTTAACCTCCTGCTTCTGCTGCCAGAATTGTATTTTTTGCATGAAAAAAGGTAAGATACTCAAAGATAACAAAATAATTGAGCACAAAATCACAATGCCAAGCAATAAGATCATAATTCTCCGCTGTTGTTTTTATGGAGCGATAACTACTGCGGGGGTATATTGTTCCCCGCCGCCTAAAACATCCCCTGCCTGCCGGAACCGTTCCTGCAAATTTCTTTTATAATACGCTCCCATGGCGATAAAACATGAAATAATTACTATAATCACCGCTACATACTCTATAATAGATTGGGCTTTGTTAATTAATCTTTTTATTCGCATTGTAGGTAACCAAAATTGTTGTTTTATTTACTTCTTGTATATCACTAATGTTTTGATACAACTTTATCGTGCAGCGTTCTCCGTTTTGCCTACTGAATAACAAATTGCCCCTGCTAGAGGTAACTTTCATATCAGGCAAGCTGCTGTCTTTGGGCAAATTCTGCTTGGCCTTCTGGCACTCAGGACAATCAGCTGTCTCTGTTGTGATCGGCGCCTCTTTATCAAGGCTCCAGCCATAATTAAGCATACCAGATTTATAAAAGAAAACCAGTTCTTTAATACTGCTGTCGGTCTCATATGAAGCAGAGACTCCAGTGGGCATATCCCAGAGAAAGACCTGCGCTGATTTAGGATAAACCGGCATAAAGCTTAACTTATCCGGCGTATCCTTGCGTCCGGCTAATATTTCTTCTTTACCGGGAATCCTGCTTATGGTGATAGAAAATTGCGTCTTCTCGCCCTTACTCTTACGCGGGTTAGAGACGATAACCGCCAGATAGTTATCTTTTAAGAAAAACCCGGTTCTCTGTTCACGCCAACCAAGACGCAACATCTCTTTTCTATAAAAAGAGGCTATCTTATTATTATTAAGAGAGGTTTCATAAAATTGAATGGTGCTTTTAGAAGGCCCGACATCCATGCTCTTTTCCATGGTTTTTAAAGCACCTTCCGGCAAAGGTATGTCTGGCTCAGCGCTGAATATTAAACGGTTAAATGAAACGCAGATGAAAAATAAGATTGTGCACAAGATTATTCTACTCAAGTTTCTAAACATTATTCTGCCTCCTTATCTACGAAGACAACACCGGCGCAATTCAAATAAGCGCCAGGTGCCTGCGCCGGGTGTCTTAGTTTACCCACACTATGCTGGGATCATAAGTATCCTCAAATGCCCCCACATCACCGCCATCAAATTTAGCCCTGCTGCTGCTATTTATAATTGGATAGCTCGTCGGCATAATACCAGAACTTGTGCCGGGATGCTGCTGGGTTGTAGAGCAAACAGTAGTCCAGTCACTGGCAGGCCAATTTACGTCGTTAGGTAAGATTACTTCGCTGATCTGAACAATCATCAGGTCTTCAGCATCCGCACAACTTGTGCTGCTATATATGTTATCAGGATCAGGAGCCCAGCCTGCGAATGCCGCATCATTATCAGACTTTAGCGAATACAGGGACATCGCTCCTACAAATGCAATAAAAGCTGCAAGCACAGAAACTATATAACTTTGATCCAAATACACGCCTTGATAGACAGCTATAGTTGCACCACACCATGCCACATACGCCGCACAACACGCACAACAAACGCAATAAGCACAAGGGATATCACAACAACACCAAAAGATGTAAGTTGTGACACTCATTCCAAAGGTAACAAGAAACAAAGCTGCAGTAGCCCCTAATGAAACACCTGTGCTGTTTAATACTCCGGAGATTGTCTGCGCACGGCTGATAAGCCCGTCTAACAAACCACTGATTTGCGAATAGCTGCTTTCGGTATGCTGCAGCTCATAGGAGGTTATATCTGGTAAATCCAAGGTAGCGGTAACTGTATGCGGCTGAGAAAGCTTGTCCTCCCAGCTATAGGTCCCATCAGTAGAAGGGCCTTTTCCATCCATCCAGGCGCTAAAGGCATCATTCTGCGCATCTGAAAGCTTAGAGGATATACAACTATTGGAAAAGGCATAGTTTAATCCTGTTTCGTAGGCATTAGTATATGCATCCTCCATATATTCCCTGGCGTCACAATAGTTTTCCCATTGCTGCTCATAAAAAGAATCCGTGAGCGATTGCATAAATTGAATAGTAATAGAAAAGGCTGCAACTGATTGAGATGCCTCAAAACACAGGTAGGCAGCAGTCCCATCAAGAGCAGCAGCGGCTAAACCTTCATACCAAATCTCATAACAAAGAAACGGCACGCTCGCAACTGCAAGAGATGCTACTGCAGCTGCGCTGGCAGCAAGCGCATAATTTATCCCCTCATTTATATAACTATCTGCCTCAAAATAAAGCTGCCCGTAAGTGTAATAATTCAGGTCAAACCAGGTTTTTATCTGATCTTTGTTTATTTCGGTGAGCACATTAAAAGCAGAAGCCCACACAGAAGCCGCGGCAAGAGAACCGGCATCCGCGGCATTAGCCGAACAGGTTTTATCTAAAGAAACCCTGCCGATATTAATCGTTGCAATCGCAGCAACTAACAAAATAACCAATACTACCAGCAAAAGAGGAGCGACCTGGCCGGATAAACTACTCTTTTTCTTAAATTGTTTATTTTTAGCGAACCAGGAGAAAAACAGGTTACCTCCTTATTAGGATTTAAGATTTTTTTTCCTGGGCTTCCAGAAGCTTATCCTGCATAGCTGTAAGTTTATCCAGAGTATTTTCCATAACATCTAAATTAGACTGAGCATCATTCAGTTGCGATAGGGCAACATCCTTTCTTGACTGCCAATCAAGCAACCCGGGAGTGTAATCGTTGTATAGCCCATATTTATTATTTCCTGGTGAAACCCCATACTGTTGATACATCCAGTAATCATTTGACCATGCCTCCCTCGTACCTAATGCAGACATCCATTGCGCATTAGAGTAATCATAAGTAATCTCCCAATCATCACCCCACCCAGTCTCTATGGTATAATATCCGTTTATAGCCATCTCTATCTGTTCCTGGAGCGAATTTATTTCTGCAATAAGGCTTCCGCAACCGTCATCATCCCACCAATCACATTCACCTCTATCCAGCTCTCTTTGTTTTTCATCCAGCTGGGCCTGCAAATTATCGATTTGCTGTTGCGCGTTTACCTCTTGCGCTTGAGCCTCATCAAAAAAACTCTTCCAGGTATCTCTTATCTGCGTCAGTTGAGCAATATTTGCCTGGGTACCCGCTATGGCCTGATTTATATTTTCCAGATTATCATTTATCTGTTCTAATGACATTAGATCATAAGCTGATCCGTCAATATAATCCAGGTAAGCATCTATAGTATTATACGTAAACTCAAGGGGTATGTTTCCCGAGGAAGAAGTCCCTGGCGGAACTGAGCCGGCAGCTACGCGGCTGGCATTAAAATCTTTCTGGCGACTAACAATAGTATCGCTGGAGCCCTTCCATAAACTAATCAAACCCAGAGATAATGCTGCTATTATAATAAAAAATAATGTAGATTCCAGCGTTGCTTGTGCTTTATGCATTATTCCATACTCCTTGACCTGCTCAAACTTGTGGATTGGTCATAATACTTTCCATTAGCGCCCAAATAATGCTCAAAAGGATATGCTGTGCCGTCAATGTCAACGCTCGCGGACAAGGTATCCGTAGCATTAAGTGTCTTAGCAGTAGTGATATCTCCAGAGGCAGATTCTTGTTTTGTAAAAGTAGTGGTAGAGTCTACGGTATTGGTAAAGGTATTCATGCTTACCTTGGTTTGACCCTCCAAATATTCATACTCGGGCTTGGGTATATCTATTGCCTCAGCTTCATTAAGCTGGTATTTTGATACGCCATCCTTTGGCGTTTCATCCTCATTCCTGCTCTTGCCATCTGCCCACAGTACATTGGAACTACTGCTAACAGACTGCAATTGCCCTAATTCCATCGGGCTGGAAACATTCGGCATGCGCCTAAAAACAACTTTAGTATAAGAAGCAGAGTTATCCGCCTCTCTTGCTTCACTTAATGCCAAGCGGAAGGCTTGCTGAATGCAAGATTGCTGGTTATTAAGCTTCACGCTATAATTAATCAAAAAAGCAAAAGCCACAATTACCAATGAGACTATGATCGCGAATTCTGTGGCTGCCTGGGCGTTTTTATTACTTAACATCTTGCCCGCCTCACTTTTAAAAAACCTTATTCAAATACTCACAAAGGCAACGTTTCTAATAAGCATCTGTGGACTCGGAACTATAGGTAACTGTTGTAGCTTCGTTAGCAATTAAACTCTTTGCCCCTCCCAGAGAATCATTCGACGCTATCGTCGAGCTGGAAGTAAACGTAGAAGCAGATTCATTTATTTCAAGCCCTGAAGTATCTTCCTGATAAGCTTCCTGCTCCGTACCTATCATATTATCTGTTAAATCTTTAACTTTACCCTGTACACCGCGCTTAACATAAACCTGCATTCCAACAAAAACTAACCCCACAATGCCGATAATTACCACGGCTTCCGTAAGATTCTGGCCTTTTTTAAAAGATACCTTACCTGCTTTACCAGCTGTCATTTGATAGATTCCCCAGCGCTTCATTTACCTGTTTAGCCACAGTCTGAGTACCGGTTTCAACTGTGCTGCTTGTAACACTAGTACTGTTTGGAGTAATTGTCCGCGCTTCCCATACTTCCGATAAAGCTTTATATTCATCGATCAAATCTTGCAAGTCTTTGGTCTTATCACTTATCTGCTGATTTAGAATCTCCAGCGCACTACCGGTTGCCGTTTCCGCGGCTTTTCTAAGATCCACCAATTCAGCCCGTAATGATTTCTGCTCTTCACTATTGGTATGCATCTCTTCGTTTTCCGCCTGCCCGTTTCCATAGGTAGTTGTGGTGGTACTCGTGGAAACCACCGTAGATTGCGTACGCTTGGTCTCTGCATTGTTTACCGTGGTGTTTCCTGGAGCATAAGCACCAGCTTCGACCTGCTCAGAAAGCGTGCGCAGGTTCCCCTGGAACCCGCGGCTCATATATGCTAATATGGCGATAATAGCCACTGCTACTATGCCGATTAAATAAGAATACTCCAAATTGGTCTGCGCCCGACGCATTTTAATTACCTTAATTATTGCGCACTCAAAGCTGCTACGCTCTCGCTACCGGTTTTATCTTGCTGATTCTGAGTAATAGTGGTTAGCGTAACCCCTCCAGAACTTACAGTTTCAGACTGAGCGACATTAGATATAGTCGTATAGCTTGAAGTAGTATTTCCGGCAGAATACTGCTGGCCAATCTGATCGGTAGATTCCTTAATCCTTCCCTCATAACCTCGTTTCATATAAATACCCATGGCAATTAACGCTGCCACTACAAAACCCACTAAAATAACATATTCCAACGTGCTCTGCCCGCGTATTTTACGCATAAACATTTCTTTCACCTCCTTAAAAATTTCTTCAAAATAATTATTGATACTACTGCACTGCTAAAATATTTTGAGTACCGGTCCTAGATGAAGAATCTACAGTAGTCCTGGCGACCGAACCACCGGTTGCGGTATCTTCCGTATCAGTAGATGAACGAGTAGCATTCATGGCTGAAGTAGAGTAATAAGGCTCATACTGCGTGGTTGTACCTAAAATACCGCTTGCCGCAGGATCATTATAGTCCACCGCATCTTTAACCTTACCTTGCAAACTACGCTTTACATAAATCTGCATAGCAACAGCCGCGGCAATAACTAAACCGATAACAATGGCGTACTCTGCCGTACTCTGGCCCTTTCTTAATATCCTTAACATTCTCTTCACCTCCTTAAAAACTTACTGATTCCACTTTATCCTTCATCGTAGTGCCCAGCGTATCATAACCGCCCTCCAGCTTTGGTTTCAATGCCGCAGCAACAGCGATAATAGCGCCAACCACAGCTGCTAGAATAATCACATACTCCAGCGTACTTTGAGCCTTGCTAAACCTCTTCATCTTTTCACCTCCTAAATTTATTACGGCCGGTAATAATTTAACTCATCCTGCGCCTGTTTAAGGCGAGCGTTCATTGAACGCGTTATATATACTGTCATCGCCGCCAACGCCGCAGCGACGATAATTATAAGCATAGTATATTCAACTGTGCTTTGAGCTTTTATAAACCTTAACCCCTTCATCGCATTGCCCCCGTGGCTGTGGAAACATAACCGCTAAAAATAGAAGGAGCCCTTTGCGCAAGGGCCACTGAAACCATAACTACTATGGCGAATAATACAATATATTCAACGAGGCTTTGTCCGCCGGTAAATTCTTTATGCATCCGTGGCGTATGCATGCCATTTCTCTCCGTCTACAGGATACGTCTTCTCTTATAATAATTACACTTAAATATAACATTATAAAATAGGCTAATCAAGCTAATTTAGGGCTTATTTGAAACCGCTTTCAAAACAAATTCTTTGCCCATCATCAACGCGGATATCCCTTTCATTAAGCCTGCGGCAGATATATTCCAGGTCTTTTGCATAAGCATAATCATGAGCAACGGTAAAAAAATAGAGTATCTTGTCTTTATCTTGCTTTAATTGCGCCTTCTGGCTGTAAAAACGTGCTTTGGTAAGGCTAAACTCTATTTTCTCATACCCAGACGGCATAAAATGCCATCTAAGGTAGGCGTCTAAAGCCTCAGAGTAGCCTGAAAAAACAGATTTTAAATCAACGGGCTCGCTTTTATTGATAGGCAGGTCTTCATAGTTAAAAACTTGCTGCGATTCTCCGGTACAGCTGAACAATTCAATTTTACGGTTAAAATCATGAAGGCCTTCATCAAGGTTAGGCCAGCGGCAAAGATAATCATTGGCCAGGGAAACCAGGCTCCTAGCCTCATCAGTACCTAAAATTACCAGCCGTATTTTTTCCGCTAAACTTAATTTAATAGCACAGCCTTTTAGCGAGAATGACTGCATGCTCGTCGGCTGTACCAGCTCAATTTCGACCTCTGCCAAATAAAAATCCTTGTTCATACAATCAATACGCTGCGCACTGAATTCGCCAATTCTTTTTACCTTCCGGTAAGCGGTAAATTGCCAAGGCCATAAAGCAAATATAAGATTATGGTTATCTTCAGGGTTTAAAACGATATTCTCTAACTCATCAAGTTTATTGCCATATAAAATAAGGTTGTCTGCGGTTTCATGTTTTGAATTAAAATTAAGCAGCAACGTAAAGAATTCTTTTGTGGGGATATCGTATCCGGGTGCCATAAATAAAACGAGATTACCATCTTTAAAGAAATACCGGTTTATACAATCCTTTACGCTCATTACTGTCGCGGAAAAGTCATGAGGCATATAAGGAGTAGGCCACACCGTATGCATTTGGGCGTCAAGATAAACTATGCTTCCATCGATAAAATGCATTTTAATCCCCCGGCTTTCAGTAAATATATTTGCCGAAAGGCGCGATAAATCAAGCTTCATAGTTTTTAGCTCTTGAAGTTGAGTAAAATAACCCGACAACTTATCTGCGCTTATTTCATTGCGCATTATAGAACTCAAGGCACCCGGCTCATTACCGACAATATCCTGGAATATTAAAGTCTGAGTTAGGGCCTCCACCTCTTCTTTCGGGTAACCTAACCTTCTCTGAATAGCTTCGCTTAATTGAATGCTCCCCCCTATTAACTGATCAATTGCTTTTAATAAGACTGCTCCTGTGCACCCCCTTGGCAGCGACGACCCGGAGCTAGGCTCGATCTTAGCCTCTTCCTTGATAGCCTGAGAAGCCATAAGCGCTTCTTTTCTTTTGCTCTCTTCCTCGGATAATCGCGCCCAACGCTCATGCTCCGCCTTTAATTCCACCTCCCTAGCCAGTTTTTCTTGCTCCTCCTTTAACCTGGTTTCTTCTTCAAGTTTAACCCTGTCTGCCTCTTTCTGTTTAGCGGATTGCTCCTCTTGCAATTTTTGCAACCTCAGCTGTTCTTCTTTTATCCTTTCCTCTTCAACTTTATGCAACGCCTCTTCCTGAGCCAGCCTTTCCTGTTCTTCTATAAACCTGGCCTCTTCCTCCAACTTAAGCCTGGCTAACTCTTTATTTCTGGCATCTTCCTCCTCTTGCAATTTCTGCAACCTCAGCAAATCCTCTCTAATTGTATCCTTTTCGGCTTTTTTTTCCTGCTCCTCCCGGGCCAACCTTTCCTGCTCAAGCCGATCGCGTTCCTTTTCCAATAATTTTTCTGCCCAACCCTCTGCCTCCTGGATACGTTTCTCTTCTAAGTTAATCTTTTCGACACCCTGTTCTTCAATAATTTCATGCTTGGACTTTTCTTGAATGTTGGGCTCGTCTTTCAAAACGGGATTTTGCAGCTCTTCCTCTGGCGTAATAGTTTTAATGCTTTCAATAACCGGCAGAATAGGCATATTAAACTTCTTTTTCTTTGGCTTCTGGCGCCTCCCCACAGGCATGCTTAGGTTGTTTTGCTTAAGAATGGCATTTATACTTGATTTAGAGACTTCAACTTGAAGTTTTTCCAGCAACAAAACAGTTAGGCTACGGCAACTTAAATGCGGGGTAGCTTGTTTATTATCGAGGATAAACTTAATTACTTCTGGTTTTAATTTATGCACTACGCCCACAGAACCTCCAGATTGGACATTTACTTACCTAATATATAGCGCATATTCCAATCTTTGTCAACCCCAAACCAGGGTCAGGCACTAACCCAATCGAGGGTCGTCTTTAACCTAAGGGCTAAAGGTGTCCCTTTGCAAACTCTTTGTTAGATTTCAGCCTGTTTTACGTCAATTAATAATAGGAGGTGATAAATATGCCAAGACCGAGTAGGTTGATCATAGATAATTCGATACACCATGTCATAGCTAGAGGAAATCAAAAACAAATAACTTTTATCGATGAATGCGATTTTCTAAGATATTTAGATTTGCTTAAGCACTATAAACATAAATATCGGTTTGAATTATACGGCTATTGTTTAATGCCAAATCATATTCATCTAATAATAAAAGTACTTCTGGGAAAAGACTTGCAAAAAATTATGCAAGGATTAAATCAAACATACACAATTTGGTTTAATGAAAAATATAATAAGGCGGGTCACCTATGGCAAGGAAGATACAAAGACATGCTGGTACAAGAAGATAAATACCTTTTAGATTGCATCACCTACGTAGAATTTAATCCGGCAAGAGCAAATTTAGTAAAATCACCTGCGGAATACCGTTGGTGCAGTTGGAACAGCAGATTCGGGATAAAACAAGACCATCTGATAAATCAATTTGATGTATTCGAGCGATAGATAAGGATACTATTACGGTTGAATCAGTGCCTGACCCTTACTGGATTTGCAAGTAGTCACCTTCTGCAGTTTGAGTTGCGTTGAGCATTCCGGCGTGCAACTCAATAACAAAAGCGGATTTAAAATAAATTCTGGTAATTTTAAAAGGCCCCATATTACTAACCGCTTTTACCACTATATTATTCCTATCAACAAACAGCACGTCAATCGGAAAACGCATAAAGAAAGTGTGCACGGAATTAGCAGGCCGCAGTATCATTGCATGATTTTCTTCAAAAGATTCATAACCTAATAACCCTTTTAGCCTCTTTAAGAAACTGGTTGACAATAAAACATCCTCGGCCAAAACTTGATTCTTGGTTAGATTAATTATTTTTATCTTCATATTGGGGACACCCTTAAGATTGGGTCAGTGCCTGACCCTGCTTTAGGGATGGGTAGGTTTAAAAATGTCTTCGGAGATTTGAACACCACGAATCCGGATTTCATCAAGAAAAGAAGGTAGATAGCCAGTGGGGGTAAAATACCCGATGACTTTTCCTTTAGCATCTACTCCGCTCTGTTTAAAAACAAATACATCATTTAAGTTAATATGCAACTCATCTTTCATCCCGGAAATCTCAGAAATAGCCGTAACCTTACGCGATCCATCGGAAAGCCTAGCGGTATGAATGATTATATCCACAGCAGAAGCAATCATTTCACGGATAACCCTTACAGGCAATTCTATCCCAGACATAAGAATCATTGAATCCAACCGCGACAATACATCAAAGGTGGAGTTAGCGTGGATTGTCGTCATTGAGCCATCATGTCCGGTGTTCATTGCCTGAAGCATATCCAAAGACTCTGTCCCGCGGCATTCACCGACGATAATCCTATCCGGCCGCATACGCAGGGTATTGCGGAAAAGGTCCCTTATAGTAATAGCGCCCTTGCCTTCTATATTCGGCGGGCGAGACTCAAGCCTGACCCAGTGCTGCTGGTTTAATTTTAACTCCGCCGCATCCTCCAGGGTAACAATACGCTCATCATCAGGGATATATTCTGAAAGGGCATTAAGCACCGTGGTTTTTCCCGAGCCGGTACCACCGGAAACAATCATATTCTTACGGCAAAAAACACAAGCCTTAATAAAATCCGTCATCTCCTGGGTAAGCGCTCCTAAGTTCACCAGGTCAGCCGCTTTATACCTTTCCTTACGGAATTTCCTAATTGTAAGCGTCGGCCCGGTTAAAGAAAGCGGAGAGATAATCGCATTTACGCGCGAGCCATCAGCAAGGCGCGCATCAACCATAGGCACTGATTCATCAATACGCCTCCCTATGGGAGCGATAATGCGTTCAATAATCGTCCTAACCTGCTCATTAGAGATAAATTTCTTACTAGTTATTTCTATCTTGCCAAAACGCTCAACAAAGATTTCATTCTTGTTGTTTACCATAATATCGGTAATGTCTGGATCAGCTAAAAGGTCCTCTAAGGCGCCCAGCCCCAAGGCCTCATCCAATATTTCCTTGATAAGCTTCTGCCTTATTTCTTGAGAAGGAATAAAGCTCCCTGCTTCTTCAACTAAAAGATTTGACACGGTTAACTCTGCTTTATCTCTTAAATCTTTGGTTTTCCTATGATCGCTGAATACCTTAAGATCTAATCTTTTAATATTCATGCCTTCGATCAAACGAGTATGTATCCTGCGTTTAAGGATCAGAATCTCATCTCTATCTTCGGCAACATCAGGCTCAATCACCGATTCTTGTAAACCTTGGCCTACCCAAAACTGACCGGATCTCTCTTGCGTTAACTCTTTAACCTTAATCTGATCAAGGTTTCTTCTTTCTATAAACAGGCCTTTGTCTTCAACAAGCGTATGCGCAAGCCTAGTAACAGCTAAGGCGATCTTTGAACGCGGAGAATCAATGACCATAGGCACGCCCTGATTAACCGCCTGATTAACTAACTTGCCCTCAGAAGGAACCTTTTCAATAATATCTACCGGAAGGCTAACACGAATTTCCTGCCAGCTTATACTTGCAGTTGATTCCGCCCGATTAAGCACAAGTTTAATCATGCTTAAAGGAAAATGCAGAAACTGTAAGGTATCTAACGCCCATTTTGTCTGATATATGGAGAGCACATCAGGAGTAACCACCAAAAGAATCAGATTGGCCAGGTTTAATGCAGCAAGAAATATATCGCTGAAGCTTTTGCCTGCATCCACAATAATATAATCATAATCTTTATCAAAAAGATTCAATACCTCTAGAAGCTTATCCGGATAAAGATAGCCGGATTGCTGCGGTTTTAATACACCGGCTAAGAAATCTACGCCGGTAAAATTGGTCTTAATAACAAAATCTGTTTTCCTGGTTAACTGCGGCTGTTTTTTGAGAAAATTCATTAAATCCGCCACGCACTTCTGGGGACTGATGCCAAACATACGCGCCATATCCCCGACTACCTGTGTATCCAAATCTATCGCACAAATCTTCTGGCCTTCTTTACCCAGAGTCACGGCTAAATTAACAGCAATTAAACTCTTGCCTACGCCGCCTTTAGTGCTAAAAATAGTTATTACCTTAGCCATTTTATTCTAATTGATATATTATAGGGACATCTACCCAAAGCTGAGCTTCTTTTATTGCAGGAGGAAACGGAGGATATGGGACAATCTTCTGCGCTGTCCTTATTGCGTTCTCGTCGAGCAAACGATAACTGGAAGGTTCCTTTACTTTTGAATTCAGCAGGTCTCCCTGCGCAGAAAGCTTGAGGCTTAATTTTACCTTACCCTGAAAACCTGCTTCTTTAGCCGCTATAGGATAAGTAAGGCTATCGAGAATCTTCCTTTGAATAATTTTAGCGTACCTTACAACAGGATCCTTTATATCGTCATCGTTAAGCGTAGGCGTGCCGGAAATTGATGGTTTTAATTCTCTCAACGGCTCCTTTTGAGTAATTACGCGCGGAGTAAGAGTAATAAATAATTCTGTATCATCGGCCTTGCTAAGATCGGAATTCCAACCCCGAGAAGTAGTTCTCTGCCTAAAGAATAAACCCAACACCGGAATATCCGAAAGCCAAGGAACCCTTGTTAACTCCTCGGAAGACTTTTTCTTAATTAAACCTCCAATAGCCATAGTCTGGCCATCATCGAGAAAAAGCTCGGTTGTAGCTGTACGTTTAGTCATTTTATATGCAAGGGCATAAGAAGTACTCACCACATCCCCTACCTCACTAACGGATACGTCAAGATTAAGATGAATACGCCCTGAATCCTCAATCGAAGGCTTAACATTTAAAATAATCCCATACTCTTTATATTCTACTGAAGCTCCGGTAGTTGCGCCAACTGAGGTTTCACCACTCGTACCCGGGGTAACTGAACCGCTTAAAACAGGAACCTCTCCTCCAACAAGAAGCTTAGCTTCTTTACCACTCTGGCAAGAAACCCTTGGCCGAGAGAGAATGCGCGCTTTACCTTCCTTTATTAAAGCATCCAGCTTTAAAGTAAAGGCTGCACGGGATTCATTAACGACATGAAATACTTTACCCCAAGCTGTCCCGGCAATACCAGGAGAACCAACTTCGGTTAAGGTCATTGAACTTGGCCAGGTAAAACCAAGTGTATCCTGAGACCCTCTATTAATTTCAATCACCTGAACATCAATCTCTATAACTGATTCCTCTTCTTTTACTACTATTAAATCAACGGTTTTACCTTTAAGCGCTCCTAAGGCGGTAGCAATTATTTCTCTATCGGCAGCATGCTTAACCGTGCCTAAAAGCGCAACTTTTCCTTCCTCATCTTCTGCGCTAGTATAAACATTTGGTAAATTTAATTTCTTTAACATATGGTCTATGCGACGCTTGAGATCGGCAGTATCTTCCGCAAACACCCTTAAACGATAAGCCTGCTCGCCAAAATTATCCCAAACAATAAGCGTGGTATTACCTACTGCCTTGGGGACGACCGTAAGTTCGCTTTTGCCAATATTAGCTACATCGGCAATCGCAGGATTTCCAACAGCCACTCTCTTTGGCGTACTCACAGAAATAACTTTAGTCTGCCCCATATAGATCTTTATCTCTTCTTCGATATCATCTGCAAGATATCCCTTAAAAGGCAGAAAGGTTATAAAGCTAGCAATAAAGAATAGGCCAAAAAATAACTTTCTCATTTTTCTCCTTTTATTTTGAAAGAGAGACTTTTTCCTTGTTTAGCCCGCGAAAAACTTCTACGTACTCAGCAGTAGCATCAACTACCGGAACTTCTTTAACCTCAATGCTTTCCTCAACGCTTTTCTGTTGAGGCATAATATATTGGAATAAGGTTTCCCAGCTGGCTGGAACCACTGGTTCAACATTGGCATCCGCCGGAGAACGCAGAGTCAGGCGCATTTTACCCTGTTCTTGTACAAAAGCAATAAGATTTGCCTCTTGAGGCCCTATAGCCAGAGTAATTAACCCTCCAGAAGAAGCTCCTTTTTCCCCATATCGACTTTCTGCCCTACCAACAAAACCAGTATCCTGGCCTACTGCCAAAACTAAAACATTCTGGAACAAAGGAACCACGGCCATTTGAGTTGATACCTGCCCATCCGGCCCTTGCGCAGGGACTTGCAATGTAGCAATCACATCAACATAATCTCCTGGCCTGACCATCCCAGATACAGAAGCAATACTATCTACAGCAATAGAGATTGCTCTTTTACCCGCCGGAGTATTCCCTGCCAGGCTTCCGCCGTCTTCTTTCCGGGATTTAGAAAGCTTAGAAAGAGTTATCTGCTCACCCTTAGAGATTAGAGCCAGGCTAACCATTCCTAAAACCCTATCTATAGAAGTAACTGCCTGGGGTTGAATAAATTGGTTGGGAACAATTGAACTATCAATCATACGGGATTCAATAACTGAACCGCTAGGGATATCCTGTTTAGCTACTAAAACTACAGTCTGGTTGGTCTGCATTTTAGCAAGCGTTTTTTTTGCCTGCGCCTGAGCCACTTGCTGTTGTTGATCCAGATACATTTTAGTCATCAGAATTGCTACCACGCCTAGAACTACGCCGCTTATTAAAATAAGCTTCTGCTTCTCTATGGCCATTATTTTATCTCTCCTTCATAAATATCTATTTTTGCGTCGCGGGAAAGTTTTCCGATCAGCTCGTCAATAACCTGCTGCCGTTTTAGATAAACAAGCCCTGTCTTAATATCATCCCACATCTCAGATAACGGCTTTTGCTTACCTCCGCGTTTGCCTTCCAATTTAATTATGCTGTAGCCGTCGGGAGTTTTGAATATACTGCTTATCTTACCAGCTTCTAGAGAATCAGAAAAAGCCACAGAATTAAACTGCGAAGATTTTACGCCTAGCTTAACAAACCCCAAATCCCCTCCATCTTTAGCGCTAGAGGATTTAGAATTAGTCCTAGCTAAAGTAGCAAAATCCGCTCCTTGTAAAAGCTGGATTAATATATCCCTAGCTTCCTGCTCGCTTGAAGAAACTATCTCTCTAATCTGACGCTCTTCTGGTTCCTTTAACTGCTCCTTGTATGTATTATAATAATCTTCGATCTCTTTAGAAGAAACATCGACCTTCTGCGAAACCTGCTTAATTAATTCCATAACTAAAAGCTGCATCTTAGTTTTATCTAACGCCATTAGAACATCTTCATTTCGGTCCAAACCTTTATCCAGAGCATTCTGATAAAGCAAGGTTCTGCGTACTACTTCATTTTTTAGGTAATTGATCTTCTGTTCCCTGGTGGTAATTTTTAATTCAGGCCTGTCTTCTGGAACATTGGCATTATAAATTTCAACCTCCTGGTTAAAATCATCCAAACCAATGGGAATATTATTTACCTTAGCGATAACTACGCCTTTAACTTGAGGGATCACCGGCACGGCTTTTACTTCCGCTACCTCTGTTTTTTTAGAAACAGGGATTTTTATTTTATCACACCCCAAGGCTCCTATAAAAATTAAACCCAGGATAACACAGAAGATAAAATTACGCTTCATATTCAACCTCCTTTAACATTCAAACTTAAAATCCTGGCTTCCTTATTACTCCGCCTTGATCTCGTTGATAACCTTAACCAAAAGATCGGCTATTTTTGCAGTAAGAAATAAAAAGAAAAAAACAAAAACATAAAAAGCTAAGATAATAGCCCCCATCCAACGGGGGTTACCCGGCACTGAGCCTAAAAGCAAAGAAACTCCACCTAAAATCCCCAGAAATAAAAAAATCCAGGCAGCTACCTTAACCACTGCGCTGGAAACCTTTAAGAAACCTAAATGTTTACGCATTCATCCCTCCCTATTAATATTTAAATTCTATTATAAAGCTCTATAAAATGCAAGCAAAATTTAATGAAGCCACAATTTATGGAATGAGCGCAGCAATGAACATAAATCGTATGCCCGAATTAAACACCTTAAGTTTTTATCTGACAAAATACTTGCGAGTGTAAACGAGCAAGTATAATCTCTACGGCTGCGCGCAAGACCTGGTTGATGACCTAATAGCCCCAACCGGATTTCAAGCCGATTCTTTTTCTGCTAAACGGCGTAGTCCCGCCACATGTTTTAGACCTAGGTGGGAGAACCGGTTAATTTTAGCCCCAACGGCCCCGCAGATAAACCGCAGGACTCGGTTGATGACCTAATAACCTTCACAAGGAGCAAACCCAAAACGCAAGTTGTTTTTATAGAACTAAATTCTCATTGATAGATTACTATAACAATACTAAGTCGTCAACGTAATTTTGAAAGAGTTTGAGAAGCTTCACTGGCAGGAAGTTATGGTCATCCTGGACGTGTTGGGTGGTGCTTTCAGCAGTGATTTGTGTTCTTTCGCCTGTTTTTAAGAAATATCTCCTTAGGCCTTATTTTGCCTTTCAAAACTTTCCCTCTTCCTGAAAGTTGACTAAGGGAAATAGGTGACCTGACCCTCTTACTAACGATTCGTTTCCACAATGCTTCTATTACCCTGCTCTCTGAAAAAATCCGTATTTTATTGTTACTTTAATAAGATTTCTTAAAAAAGAAGGGTAATCAAAGGTGCAGTTAATATAACATTGAAATTATATTTTATACTTTCTATAAATTCCCCCTTGAAGAAACACGCCAGAGCCCTTGTTGTGCCACAGGCTGGACAATACCCGAAAATCTTTTTAATGAGGCATAAATCTGGTAGATTAATGTGCCCTGGATTTAAAAAGAATAATATTAGTATCGCAATCCCAAATACGGCAGTTATTCCTTCTGGGCTTCTTAAAGATATGAATGGTAATATAAAGTTGCTTAATTTATGTCTTATTAAGCGGTTTGCCATCTGAATCTACCATACTATTTGTTATGATTAAAATCAAATCTATCAGCCACCATATACCACAACCTCCAAAAGTGCATAACTTCAATATTCCTAATCCTATGTAACCAAGATAGAATCTGTCAAAACCCCAATATCCAAGAAAAAGGGAAAGCAATAGTGTCACTAACCAATTTTTACCATCTTTTTGCACTCCGCTAATTGATTTTCCAGATACTGCACAACCACACTTGACACAGATAACAGCTTCATCGTTTATTTTTGCTCCGCATTTTTGACAAAACATTAAAGCCTCCTTTTTTAATAAAAGGCAACTCCCTTTTTAAAGAATTGCCCTTAGATTTAACTTCTTAAACCCCATTACTACTCCTTTGTGGTATTGATAAGATTATACCCCTAACCCTTAACCCAAACAACAACCTTCTTGGTCACATCTACTATTTCCCGACACCTATCACAGTCAAGCAAATGCCTCTCTATCTGTCTAACCTCATCATCAGGTAACAGTCCGTCAATGTAGCAAGCCATATCGTTTTCATCTGGGCAAATAGCCATATCTCTTACCTCCTACTACAATAGTCGCAAAAGGTAACAAAATCTAACAAGCTATTTTACAAAGAAAAAGGGCCAGACGGTTAAGTCCAGCCTTCTCACCCTTTAAACTTAAGATTCTTTTAGACTTTCAATAAAAAACCCTATTTTCTTTCTTAAGAGCCCCTCAGATTCATAGAAATTGCTATTATGTCCTCCTTGAATCTGTAAAAAATCTTTTGGCTCAGGAGAAACTTCATAGAGTTTCTTGCCTAATTGGAAAGGAACAATTTCATCATTTAGGCTATGTATAATTAACTTAGGAATTTTAACCGACTTTATCTTAGTTTCTGAATCAAACCGACTAGAAAATACCCAATAAGGAATAAATGGATAGGCGAATTTTATCATATCTTTTACACTAGTTAAGGTACTATCTAATATTATTGCTTTTAATCCTTCTCTCGAAGCTAAATCAACAATGACTGCCCCTCCTATAGATTCACCATAGCCTATAATTTGGTTACCATTTACGCCTCGGGACAGCAAATATTCGTAGGCAGCTTTGGCGTCTCTGTAGAAACCTTTTTCCGATGGTTTTCCCTGACTTTTACCATAGCCCCGATAATCAAATATAAAAACACTAAACCCAAAGTCATTGAAAAATTTTAATTTCTCTATACGATGAGTAATATTACCTGCATTGCCGTGACAAAAAAGGATTGTGTATTCTGAATCTTTGGACAGAATAAGCCACCCATTCAATTTCACACCATCGGTTGCCTTAAAGGAAACATCTTGGAACTTAAGATTAGCTCGGTCAGGAAAAGAGGCTATTTCTTTTGTGGGAAAGAAAAGGGTGTGTGTTTCGATGTATCTCAAGAATAAAAGTAAAGAACCAATAATTAATAATGAAACTATACTGATTTTTAGAATCATTAGCATGATCTTTTAAGGATTGAGAATGTTAAAATATTCATAATTTGTTGTTCATCTGAAGAAACTAAATAAAAAACCTATCAAACCATATATTAAATTCTGCATAAAAATTATCACGGGATTCAATAACCCCGTGAATAGCAGAAAAACTAATATAAAAAACCCATAAGGCTCTATACTCCCTAAGCTTTCTTGCGCTTTATAAGGAAGAAAACTCATTAAGATTTTTGAACCATCAAGCGGAGGAATCGGGATCAGATTAAAGGCACCCAAGATAATATTTATTTTTATAACAATGGGCAAAATAGAGAAAAGCAGTGAGTTGGTATTAACAACCCCAAACTGTAATATGATTAATGTTGTTGTTGCTATAAGTATATTCGTTAAACATCCTGCCAAGGCAACGCAGAATAACCCAAAACGAGTATTACTAAAACTAGAGTAATTTACCGGCACCGGCCTTGCCCAACCAAACCCTACCAGGAAAAGCATGAGTGTGCCTATGGGATCAAGGTGTGATACAGGATTAAGGGTAAGCCTACCGGAAAGAATAGCCGTATCATCGCCAAAAAGATGCGCCACCCAACCATGAGCAACTTCATGTAGGATAACAGAATAAAGAAGTATAATAGCCAGAATGACAAAAATGGCCGGGTTACTAAATAAAAGCGATATTAATCCCATTGTTTCCTCTCTCGTTATGAGATCTAAACCATTCTAAAATTATAACATGGCTTAGGTAATTGTACAAGAACACCAAATCGTAAGATATCATATTTCCGAATGCAGAAAATTAATTCAGAGAGGCAAGAACACTTACCTTTTCATGTTTAAAATATCCTTCTTACTCAACTTTTTTCTCCTTTTTTTAATTATGCCACTCTCTTTCAAAATCGCAAGCAATTTAGTGAGCAAAGAAAAAGGGCTGAACGGTTAAGTCCAGCTCTTTTAATAATGGCTATAGACAAAGCGTCTATTAGTCCATTATGCAATAAGTATTTAAGAAATCCTTAAAAGATGGATAATCAGTATCGAAGTAATCTGGCACAGCACCATAAACAAGCGTATAGAGCTTACTTTTTGCAAGAAACATATATGTCATGGTTTTTACCTTGCCTCCGCGACTATTTGTTTCTTCGCTAGTAAAAACATAACACGGATTACCTAAAAAGGTAATTTTTTCTTCGGAAATTGGCTTTGCCTTCTGCCTAAAAAGTAATAAGGAATTTTGGAAAGTAATTATATTCGCTGGTCCTCTTACTAGATTTAATATGGTTGCTTTCCCATCAGGAGAATAAACAATTGGACTATTGTGAGCATTTCGGCCTTCCAGCCAACCACTAGGAGGTAAATAAGAAACATCTGCCTTAACCGTTTTTTGCGTTTCATAATAATCAACTTTACCGGAGTTTTTTGTAGGTTGCACTTGTTCTTCCTTTAACCTAAGAAGCTCCGCTATTTCATTAAATCCATTCTTTCCAGCATACATTGACGCTGTTAAACCTTGGCTATTTCTTGCATTCACATCTGCACCTTTAGAAAGAAGTAGCTCAACGATTTCTTTATTTTCCATGCCAGCTGCCCACATTAAAACTGTTCCGCCAGAATTGTCTTTTGCATTAACATCCACGTCTTTAGAAAGAAAAAATTCCACTACGTCTTTAGCATCTTTATTCCGGTTTACTACCGACCAAATCCAAGCTGTTTTACCATTCTTATCCTTCATTTTAACATCTGCACCTTTAGAAAGAAGTAATTCTATTATATCCCTATTGCACCTATGTGCCGCCCACATTAGGGGTGTCATACCACCAGAATCTACAGTGTTGACTTTTGCTCCCTTAGAAAGTAATAGCTCAACTATATCCTTATGGCATCCGTTTATAGCCCAAACCAAAGGAGTAGCTCCAGAATAATTTACTACGTTTACATCTACACCTTCACTAATAAGCTGTTTAACCTTGAGAATATCAACATTCTTTACAGCTTCAAATAACGCGGATTCATTAATAGGAGGAAAATGATTACTGTCTGAAGAAACAGTCTTCTGCCCATCAATATCCTTAATCTCATCCATAAAATACTTAAGCTTCACTCCATGTAAATATATTTTTACGTATTTATCCGTCTTCTCAATAATCTCCCCTTCTACAGTCCCGCCTGATTTAAGAGTAATTATTTCAGCAAAAACAAAATGAATACCCAAAAATAATATCCCCATTAAGACAAACAGCATTATTCTACGACTTTGGAGCTTCATTATTGTTTCCCCTTTTGCTTTATCTCAAATAAAAACCCATTAATCGTATTTTACCACAAATTCAAAAATTGTAAGCAATTTAGTGAGCAAAGAAAAAGGGCTGAACGGTTAAGTCCAGCCCTTATGTAGAATGATTATGATGTTACTGATTATTTATTCCTCAACCTTGTAGTCTGGAACTTTTTGTTGAAAAAGCTCTACCTTACCTCTATCCCTTTGAATTCTTCCAAAGAACGGTTCCAATGTATCAACCATGTATTTTTTGTAAAAAAAATATGCTGCTAACAGAATCAACCCCCATATAATTATTTTTTTTTATCATAATCCCTTCTTTTAGTTTAGCATATACAAACCTACTACCTACAATATATTCTATCACAAATCCTAAAATTACAAACTAAAAGGCTGAACGGTTAAGCCCAGCCACTACGGAAGAGTGAATAGTGTTACTTAAATTGCTTTTTACTTTCCTCGCCTCTTAACATTGGTACAAATCTTACCGAAATAATATCTTTGGATATAATTTTTCCTTCTTTTTTCTTAATTTGCCTCAACTCCTGATAGTCTGAACCAACAGGAATAACCAGCCTCCCGCCTTCAGCTAATTGCTCAAACAAAACAGGAGGAATTTCTTCCGGAGCGCAAGTAACAATTATGGCATCAAAAGGAGCATATTCCGACCAACCTAAAAAACCGTCTCCATGTTTAACCTTAATGTTTTCGTAGCCTAATTCTTTAAGCAATTTCTGGGAGCGCTCCGCCAACGGCTTAAGTAACTCTATAGTATAAACCTCTTTGGCTAACTCTGCTAAAATTGCTGCTTGATACCCTGAGCCTGTTCCTATTTCCAGAACCTTCTCCCCTTCTTTTAATTCCAATAGCTCTGTCATCAAAGCAACTATATAGGGTTGAGAAATAGTCTGGCCTTTACCGATAGGCAGAGGGCCGTCTTCATAAGAAAGGTCCCTATGCGCAAGCGGAACAAACAAATGCCTTTCCACTTTAAACATTGCCTTGAGTACACGCTCATCACTTACGCCCCTTGCCTTTATCTGCGAATTAATCATATTTACTCTGCGCACGTAAAATCCTTCCTCTGAATAATCTGCTCCCAAAAGAAACAGCGCTGTAATTATTAAAAATATCCTCTTGAGCCTCGTCTGGCCTCCCTTTTTTCACCCAAAACCTAAAAAACTGTTTCTAAAATATCCAATACTAATAATAAGCTATACCGGAAGTATTCCTAAATCATATTTTACCACAAATCCCAAGATTGTAAGCAATTTAGTGAGCAAAGAAAAAGGGCTGAACGGTTAAGTCCAGCCCTTATGTAGAATGATTATAATAGTAGGTTACTTAAACCGTTCTTTTACTTTTGGACGGTGTGCATAGAACATTTCATACTTTTACCCATTATCGGACACTGCATCATAACATATTTCATAAGCATGAAAATTAAAGCACCGATTGTCATTAACAATACTATCTGCCCAAACATTTTCCAGCTCATAGCTACTTCCTTTTACCACATATTATATACCCATAGGGGGGAGTTCAAAAAATAAATAAACGTTCGTTTGTTTACCATCCTTTAACCCCTCGTAAAAACCCATTAAATTGCCCGGGAGGATTATTTGTACCTATTTTTATAAACTCCAAATCTAGTCATTAGCCTATATATGCTATCCAAATCGTGGCTTTTCCTACAGCTCGTATAAGTTAGGTTATGACAATGCCTGCAGCTATAATATCTGGCGTTTGGAGGCAAATATAACCTCCCAACTCTATTACCACAGTAAACTCCATCTGGATTCTTAGTGCATATGAACCACCACCTACGCCCTCCAAAGAAACAAGGCGTAGACTCTAATTTAATAGGATAATCGTATTCTTCATATTCACTGACCATTATCTCCCTAGAATACTGAAGAAGAATCTCACTCTGGACCACAGAAATACCTTCAAGATATCCTTCTTGTTTAAGCTTGGTAATATTAACTACCCTACAATCCTCTACCGCATATCTTCTTGACCATCTATCTCTACCCATAAGCTCAGAATATACTAAATCATTAAGCTACTCTTCTTAATTTGTGCTTGTTAATAATCCAGCCACCTCTGCCTCATCCACTCCATTCCTAAGCAAAAGCCCCCTAACCCACTCAACCCCTTGAACATTAACTAAAGACCTTACACCTTCCTTAGTAAATGTTTCTAAAGGTTTATCCTTAATTAAATCTCTATTGTTATTATCTTTGTTATTCACTTTGTTTATAGGGACATTTTGGGGGGCTTTGGGGAACTGATTGTCTACCTTTGACAAAGGGCTAAAGGGAGACTTTCTGTCGGGCTTCTTACAAACCCAATACTTAGTTGCCTTGCCTTTAAAGTGTCCTATTTCTACTATTATATAACCATTCCCCACCAGAAACCGCCTAACTCGGAGTATCGTCTTTCCAGATAATCCAGTTTCCTCAGACAATCTTTTATCGTCATAATAGAAAGAACCGTCCTTCTCCAGCATGGATTTTCTGCTAAAGTAATCTCGCTTATGCCAAAGCGAAAATAAAACTAATCTACAGGCTGGAGTTAATCTTTTCATCTTTTCCTACCATTTTTGGTTATTAAAATACACCCAGTTTTTAGTATTCATTTAGTATTCACAGGCTATTTGGATGGGAAAAGGTGGGAAACAATAAAAAGGGCGATACTCCCTATTGTGGTAGAGAATACCGCCTATACAAGATATGTTCGTCGCTATGGTAGCCCCAACCGGATTTGAACCGGTGTTTACAGGCTGAGAACCTGACGTCCTGGACCAGGCTAGACGATGGGGCCAGAAAATATGCAAAGTTATTTTACTATATAAGTGTCTTTAGTCAACAATTATATTGACCCTCCTATATTTACATTATATACTGACTGGCATGAATATAAGCCTTGGCTTTAGTGAAAACAGGGACCATATCCAAGCCGCTAATGAAGCAGTTGGACAGGCGATAATCGGATTAAGAAAAACACGCGGAGATTTAGCTATTATCTTTACTACGATAGAATTCGCGCATCCGCTGGTTTTAAAAATCGCAAATAATTTATTAGGCGGAATTCCCATATTAGGCTGCAGCAGCTTAGGGATTATAACGAATAAGGGGATACACAAACACGGTTTTGCCATTCTGCTAGTTAGCTTAAACCAACAAATATTTTTAAATCTCGCCCTGGTTAAAGATGTGAACAAAAAAACACCTATCGCTGCTGGCAGGGAATTAGGAGAAAAATTATTATACGGCTGTAAAGATGTGCGCAGGAACCTAAGCTTAATTTTTTCAGACGGATTGATATCAGATGGGACAAGTTTAATTAATGGGCTCCAGGAAAACCTAGGCAGAAGCTTTCCCTTAATCGGAGCTTCGGCCTCGGATAATTTTGCCTTTACAAAAACCTTTCAGTATTTCGATAAAGACGTATTTACAGATGCATGCTGCGGACTGCTTTTCGGTGGAAAAATAAATTTCGGGTTTGGGATTAAACACGGATGGAAAGCCTTAGGAAAGATACGTTACGTTACCAAGGCCGAAGGAAATATTATTAAGGAAATTAACGGCGAGCCCGCAGTAAAACTTTATGAAGACTACTTTGCTAAGAACGCTTTAGAGCTAGCTAAAGAACTGCGGCGCATATCTATTTTCTATCCAATAGGTATTTATCTACACGGAGAAAAGGAATACCTTCTGCGCAACATTATCTCCATAAAAGATGATGGATCACTGGTTACCCAAGGAGACATCCCTCAAGATAGTCCAATCCGGTTAATGATTGGCACTAAAGACTCTTGCCTTGCCGCGGCAGTAACTTCCTGCGAAGAAGCAAAAAGGAATCTTGGGGCGCAGAAAACAAAATTCGTGATGGTTTTTGATTCGGCTTCAAGATTTACGCTCTTAGGCAGACATCGTTCAAGAGAGCTTGATATAATTAAAGCGGTGTTCGGTGAAAATATCCCTTTGATAGGAATATATACTTATGGTGAACAGGCCCCGCTAAAATCTATAAATTATCTTGGCCGGGCTTATTTCCATAATCAAAGCATTAACGTCCTAGCTTTCGGAGGCCAATAAAATGTTACATTTCATATTCCTTAGCATTTGTTTCATTGTCGCCAGCCTCGGATTACTTTTACTTTCCAAGACACAACAGATAAAAGATAGGGATAAACAGGTAGATGTATTAAAAAACTCCCTAGAAGAAATGGATGAGCAGGCAAAATTGATCATGCGCACAGACATGGAGCTGAATAAGACTCAAGAAGAATTAGACAAAAAGGTCTCCGGGCTTAATATTTTACAGAGGCTATCCCGAGATATAAGCACCACCTTGGAAGAAAAACAGATTTTTAAGAAAATAGGTAACGAATATTTAGAAGAACTGGGATTTGAAAAATCCCTTGCCTTTTTATGGAACGACTTAAAAAGAGAGTTCCATCCATGCTTAAACCTTGGGTACAGCAACGATGAATCTGAAAAAATAAAAATCGCAGTTAATACCGATAAAAATTGCTATCTGGATTTAATCCATAGCGGAAAAACCGCCTCCTCCGTATTCATCCCCAATGATTTCATAACAAAAGACAAAATTTATCAGTTATTTCTGGTGCGTTCATTTATTATCTGCCCCATACTGGCCCAGGAAGGAGATCAAGGCTTTATCTTTGTAGGCACCCAAAATATTGAAACTTGCATAACCGAAGGAGACCAAGAACTTATTACTATCCTGGCTAATCAAATCGGCCAGACTTTAGATAACGCCCGGCTTTTTGAAAAAACCTGGAGGTCACAGCAAGAACTGGAAATAAAAGTTGAGGAAAGAACCCGTCAGCTTACCCATGCATTGGAAGAAGTAGGCAAAATTAGCAAACGCAAAAGTGATTTTATCTCTAGCGTATCTCACGAACTACGCACTCCCCTTACATCAATCAAAGGTTATGCGTCTATCTTACTTGCCGGTAAATTAGGAGTTGTGCCGGATGAGATAAAAAACCGGCTTGAAAAGATCAACCGTCATAGCGATGAGCTGGTGCATATGGTAAACGACTTACTAGATATTTCACGTATTGAATCCGGCAAGGTAAATATGCATATGGAGAGTTTAGAGCTGAAATATATCGCCGATAAAATAGCTGATTTGCTTTCTGAACAATTAAAAACAAAAAACATATCCTTTAGCAGTAATATACCTGATGATTGCCAAAGAATATTGGCTGACCGCAGCCAGATTGAAAGGGTCTTTATTAATTTAGTCGGAAATGCGCTAAAATTTACGCCTGAAAAAGGTAAAATCAGCATAAACGCACACCGTTCAGGCAGGATAATTCAAATAGATGTTATCGATACCGGTTTTGGCATTCCCGAAGACGCCCAAGAAAGGATATTTGAAGAATTTTTCCGCGTGGAAAACGCTATCAATCAGGAAGTAAAAGGCACCGGCCTGGGGCTTACTTTAGTCAAACACATTATTGAGGCGCACCAAGGAAGGATATGGGTAAAAAGCAGAATTAACGAAGGTTCGACTTTTAGCTTTACCCTTAATTCTGACTAAATAAAATTATGAAAATAAGAATTCTTATTGCTGACGACGATCCGGATATAAGAGATGTGCTTAAAATTACTCTTACCGAAGAAAATTATGAAACTATTGAAGCAAAAAACGGCGAAGAGGCCTTAGAAATAATCCGCTCAAAACCCCTGGACCTGGTCCTTTTGGATTATAAAATGCCGAAAATGGACGGATTGCAATTGTGTGATTTAATTAAAAAAGATTTGCTGCTAGCTCATCTGCCGATAATCATGGTCACGGGCAAAGGCGAAATCAGCGATAAAATTGACGGCATTGACTCCGGAGCTGACGATTATATTGTCAAGCCTTTCGAGCCCAAAGAACTTCTGGCCAGGATACGCATGGTGTTAAGACGCACCAAAAGGGATCTTGAAGCAAACCCACTTACCCGCCTACCCGGCAATGTAGCCATCCTTAATGAGCTTTCAAATTGCATTGTAAATAAAAAACCTTATGCGGTCTGTTATATCGACCTGGATAAATTCAAAGCCTACAATGATAAGTACGGGTTTGAACACGGAGATGATGTAATTCGCGAAACCGCGCGCATACTGCTTGGCGCTGCAAAAGAATACGGCAACCCACAGGATTTTGTAGGCCATATCGGAGGCGATGATTTTGTAGTTATAACTACCCCGGATTTATCAGATAAAATTTGCGAAAGGATTATCCGTGATTTTGATAAAATTTCGCCGTCATTCTATAATAAAGAGGACAAGGATAACGGTTTTATCGTAGGATACGACCGACAAAAACAAATCCATAAAATCCGCCTGCTCTCCGTCTCTATAGGCGTGGTAACTAATACAACGCGCGATATTACGCATGTAGCTCAGGTCGGTGAAATTGGAGCAGAGCTAAAAAAGATGGCTAAGAATTTAGAAAAAAGCAACTATGTTAAAGACAAGCGCCAGGACAACCAGCCTTAAAAATCAGATTACAACTTTCCTCGATAAACAACCTAGCCTGATAAAAAATAACCCCTAAAGCTAAGAAAGCGCTGGTAATTAAAACCTTAAAAACCTCTATAGTACAAATTAATATTACACAGGGCTCAAAAGGCAGGAAAAACTCTACAGGTAGGATTTTATTTAGAGCCAACCTGATAATTTAATGCGCGAGGGGGGAGTTGAACCCCCAAGCCTTTCGGCACAAGCCCCTCATGCTTGCGTGTCTGCCATTTCACCACCCGCGCATAAACTTATCAAATAGAGCCCTCGGAATAAAACTTGTCCGCAATACTTTAGAGACCACGTTGTTTGCCGTAAAAACATAAACTATGCTTATCGATATAAATTATAGCCACACCTTAAAATCATAGGCAAGGTAATTATACATTATATAAATAAAATATCAAGAGGTTAGAACCTGTTTCCACTCAAACTTAATACTATTAAAACAGAAAAATTTATAGCCGTAGCTACAAAACAACTTCAAGCTATTCCAAGGATATGGATCAAGAAAATACCGGTCAGAAATATAGCAAAACAAGAACCTGGTAGATCAACCCCATAGTTCAGCCCAGCAACTTCCTTCTTCGCAGAAAAATCCGTAGCTATAAACGCCATACGGCTACCGGAAACAAAACACATTTGCCAAAAACATCCCTGGGGGCAGAAAAAAACTATTGCTATGATTCTCTTCATTTTAAACAGTAGTAAATTAAAAAACATCTATTGTATATTTAGCTCGGCTGAATTTTGCATATAAAAAATGGCGTCTTGCTTATTAAAGCCTTTAAATATCTACATGCCAATGTTCTTTTCTTATGCTGCGCAAAAACGATTTTTAATATCTGGTTATATGCCTCCAGGATCGAATGGGATGCTTCCGGAGGAAAAATATGGGAGCTATATTTGGCTTCTTCATATCGTTGCGTAAATCTCAAAAACAAATTATCATTTATGGCATATTTTTCATCAGCCAACCCGGCTAAAAACAATGGCGGCATATAAAATTTCTGCTGTATGCCAAAGATGGAAATTATTTTGTTAAGATTCTTGTAGAGAGCGATAGTCAAGTCTCTTGGGCTAGAATACAAGCTAAGGATATACCCCTTAGATTTCTCAGTCAATATATAGAAATAAGAATACAGCAGGAATCCGGCTAAAAATATCAAACATAGTATCTTTGCAATAAGTTTCAATAACCAATATTTTTCTTGCACCACCTCCATCTCCACAGGAAGGCTTCGTATTCCTAAATATTCAGCAAATATTTTTGTTTGGCCAACCCTTATAGGCCAAACATTGTTTTTATCCATCTTCGCTATGTTTAAATCACTACATACCCAACCAACTAAAAGAGTAATATCTCTATGGGATGAGTCGCCAAAATACCCTTCCGCTTTCAAGCCCATATGTTCACCTTTAGCTATTTTCAATTGTGGCGGAGAAACCGCTATAGAAATTAACTTTGCTTCTCTTACGATGACCGGGATGCATTGATTTTCTATGTTCTTATATTGAACACAAACCTTAATCTCCCCTAGAGAGATAGCATTGACTAAACCGCTCTTTACAGTAGTAAATTTATGATCAAGAACTTTCCACTTGCCCAATATAGTAATATCTTCCTCTGTATTATCCTGCCGCACCCCAAAAGCAGAAAATTGCTTTTGAGCCCCTACTGAAATATCGCAATGGTCTGGAACTATCTTTATATACTTAAACTTATTCTCTTCGGCAACTTTTATATTCAAGTCTTTTATATCGCCCTTAATATCCTCGAACAAATCATCGAGGTTTATTTTCTGTTTCTTTATCTTCTCCGCTTTGCCCTTATTAACCGGAGAACTTGAAACTACCACTTTAACTGGTAAGCTGCGTAAATTTCCCAACACTCCCTGCAGTTCAGTTACCCCGACAAGTTTAGCAACAAAAATATTATCTGATTCTCTCTCTAAAATTGCCTTATCCTTAATAACCCAGCCTATTCTTTTAGTCACTTCTTCTACGCTGTTATCCTCGTAAGTGGCAAAGGCATGAAAAGGTATGCTGGTTTGGATGGCTGCGGCAACATCAGTAGGAATAATAGAAACCTGTTTTAAAGAACGGTTAAGCCGAACAGGGCTTTTTGCGACCTCAACATCCTGAGGAATACCCTGTAATCCTTTATACTTGCAAAATATTTTGGACTTTCCCGGAGGCAATAATGCAACTTTCGAATCTTTCAGTTTCAGGATTTGGTCATATTGCTCGCTAAACCATTCTGCCTGCATAGTTATCTCTCTTACTGTATAACGCCCCTTAAAAACAAATGTGCCAAAAGCATAGAAATAAACCGTAGCATTAGGATTTGCATAAGGTTTATAAGGAAAAATATCTATGCTAATTAGCTGCTCCTCTGCCACAACCTCTTTTTTGGCCTCAGCTACAGAAATAAAGCTAGCATTGCTATAGCGGCCTTTATACATAGCTATAATTTGATAGTCGCCGGGTTTTTTAGGCACCAGGACCCCCTGGCCAACTATATTAAAACCTTCTGCTTTACTTAAAAGCAGCTCAGATTTAGATGTTACATCGGTTATTTCTTGTGAGCCGGCGAGCGTCCTCAGCTCTAAAGGAGAATCTACATATCCTTTAATAAAACGAGGATAAAGATATACTTCAAGCGGTTCTTCCAAATAAATATACAATTTTTCTGAGTCGCCATAATACCACAGATTCCCTTTAATAGATGCGGGTACCCCATATTTATTAAGCGCCTCTTCCCCTCTAAGCCCAAATATAACTTTTCCCTGCGGGGTTATTTTTTCTTGGTATGCTCGTTCTGCATAGCTAAACTTGCAGCAGAATAAACTCATTAAGTAAACCAATAAAAAAAGTCTTTTTATTCTCATCAATTTGCCTATATTTCTAATTCATTTTTAATAAGGGCAAGCTCGGGATCAGAGATCGTTTCAACTACCGTAACTTTACATTTTCTGCTCACTGTCCCCCTATAACGGCAGGTTATCTCTGCCTCGCCTATACCCTTGGCATAAACCAGGCCAAGCTGATTAACAAAAGCTACGGAAGGATTTGAAGAAAACCATTCCAGCTCAGGAGCGATTTCTTTAACAAAATTATCGTAGATGGCTACGCTTTTTAAAGAAACGTTTGACTTAAAAGGCAAAACAATATAACCCGGTAACAGGTCTATTTTCAGCCGCTCCTGCTGCTCCGCATTCTCAAATACCTCCAAAGATTCATCTATTTTAAATTGCTTTTCAAACTGTCTTGTTTCAGATAAATCTTTAAGCGCGCTTGCACTATTTAATAAATCTTGATTGGTTTTACTTTCCCTTATTTTATCTAAATTTTTTTCCAGCAAAGCAGCTTGCCGTGGTAATACATTTTTTAAATCTTCAATCTTTTCCCGTAAGTCATAGCTATCTTTCTCAACAACAAACATCTTTTTTTCTTCAGCTGCCTGCCGTATAAGCTCTTTTATCTTCTCTAAATCCTTAGTGTTATCTTTTTTAGTTAATACGTCTAACTCTTGATTAATGGCCTCGAGCACATCTTCAACCTGCGATATTGTTTTAGCCTCCTCCAGTTTATCCATAAGCTTTTTTATCCGCTCTTTCTGCTCATTATCCAAAGATAAATCCTGCAGAAGATTAGCTACCTTTTCCTGATAACCCAAAGGACTATCTTTATCCGAAGGCTTCTCTTGTTTATCCATATTAGCTAAATCCAACCTTACAATAAAAAGTTGTTTTATCTTTTTCGTTTCTTTTATTAAATTATCCTTCGTTTCTTTAGTAATACTGCCTTGCTTGTAAAATGTTTCTAATGAACTCTGCATTGCTTCGGCAACAGAGGTTATTTTGTCTTTTGTACGCTCCAAGTCCATGGCTCTTAAACCTTCTAATAAGCTTTCTCCGGAATCAGGAAGGTTGCTTTCTTGGATTTGTTTCTTTAAAGCATCAACCGATTCCTTAATCATGCTTTCTATCTTTGCCCCCAACATATCTTTTACTTCCCGGGGAATCTGAAAGTAGCTATCTTCGCGCATGCGTTCTAGGAGTTTGGATATTTTTTTCAAAATCTCTTGCGGATTACGAGATTCCTCGATTGCATTAAGCACATCTTCAAGTTCAGGCGGCTTATCCACTGGATGCCCAGAATCTTCTAGTTTTTTACGCAACAGGCTACTTTCTTTCGACGCGAGCATAATTTTCTTTAACTTAAGTATCTCTTCTGCCTCATTAATAAGTTTATCATCTTCTAAAAACGACGTCTGGCGCATTCTTTCTATCAACTTCCCTGCCATTATAGAATCAGAGACTGTATTCGCATCGCTAATTTGTTGAGCCAAAGAATTAAAATCCTGTTTTTTATTTTCATCCAAGGTGTCAATTTTCCCTTTAAAAGAATCAAATTTCTTAGAATACACTTGATAGGCCTTCCATTCTTTGAGCTGCTTATTAAATTGTTTTAATTGCTTCCTTGTTTTATCAGGAATAGAAACGTCGTTAACAACGGTTTGTAACTGCTCACTATACTTATCAATCCCTTCTAAAGAATTACTGTATTCTAATTTATTAACTGAACTTAATATAGCGAACCTTTGCCGTAAACCAATACGGTTATCTTCAATAACATTATTTATACCGGCCCTTATCCGGGTTAAATTATTTAATATTTTTTTACCTGCATACGCTTTGATTGAATCACGTAATTCTTTCGTTTTCGCTACGTCCTGGGCTAAAATTGGATTCTTGATTATTTCTAATATGTCTTTTTGCGCTTTGTTCGCTTCATAGGCGAACGGTTTCTCCTTAATTAACAAATCCTGAATTGCCGCAAGCATCCGGTGCATTTCATCGGTAGAGGAAAGCTTAAATGTCAATTTAGTCAATTCCTTTTGGATTTGTTCTTCCGGCAAAGAGGCGCCTTTTTCTTTTTCCTGCTCTTCCATCGAGCCCCCGTCTTCGTCCTTTAGATACTCCCATGCTTTAATTTTTCCCAAAGGTAAATTCATAAACAATACCCATGCCAATAGTGCCGATAAAACAAGAGCGATAATAAAAAACGCGCTGATCCCTTGATGTTCCCCCCGTGTTTGTTTAGAATTGTTAAAAAGAATATAGAACTTTATCCTGGTCACTGTCAAGAGGTTAAAAACAAATCCTGTAGCCAGGATAAAAAAAAGATTGCTGTAGCCTTTAGTCAACGCGCATATGCAGAAGAATAATAAAATACTAAAAATCTGCATGGAATTTAAGTAGCCCTGCAGGCATGAACTGAAGCTATTGGCTACTATTAAAAGTGACAGGCTTTTGATACAGATAACAATTACCTCTCTATAGAGAAAGGTAGATTTAAGCACAAAGTAAACTGTACCCGCCAAAATTAATAGGCTCACTGCCAGGGTCGCAAATCTCCTGAAAGAATAAAGCTGATTGCGGCTGATGTAAGCGACACCCGCACCTATAATGATACCGCCGACGAGGAAAATGCGCAAAGGTTTTGCTTCTTCGGGAAATAAAAACAATAGCGGCAGAAAAAGTAAAAACGTCAAAAAATACACTGGGTGAAAATAGCGTTCTTTGGTTTCCATAGCCTACACTAGAATTTTTCTTCTAAATTATCTTTACACGCAATATAAATAGGATTAAGGCTTATATTTTCAGATATATCAATACCATAGCCCTTAGTATCTTTTTTACCGGGATCATCTTTAAGAAACGTCGAAGATTCCAGAAATATGGGCACCAGGGATACGTTTCTAACCCCCAAGGAGAACATCGCCGGCAAAAATGCTTTATTCTTGTCCGTCATTACGACAATTAAACTTGAATCCTCTAAAATATTGCGCTGGAAGGTGGCAAAAAGCTCGGACAATGTTATCCTGCTCTCTGCTTGCGCAATAGTCAGAAATTTAAGGATTTCTTCTAGATGATCTGCCCCTTTGTTAAAAGGAATGTGCACCACTTCCCCTGCGTGAGAAATAACCTCAACAGATACGCCTAAATTAATAAGATATTTGGCAATCGAAGCTACAATCTTTATGGTATACTCTGCAACAGACTCTTTACCTTCTCCCGAATTATCTTCCTTCTCTAAATTAAACAGGATGGTCGCTCTAAAAAAACTCTGGCGCTGAAATTCCTTTACAATCAGCTGGTTTTTACGCGCAGAAACCATCCAATGTATCTTTTTTAACGGGTCCCCACTTTTATATTCCCGCACTCCATAAAACTCGTCATCATCGCCGCTTACGCGCGATGTTTCAACGCCAAGCCACGGAGACGTGCCTTTGTTTAGAGCTGGGAACTTACGGATATTAAATGTCCGTGGATAAACATAAACTTCCGAATACACCGAAAATACTTGTTTAAAATAAAACAGGCCCAGCGGGTCAAAAAAATAAGCAACCAACGGGCCTATTTCATACCTACCCCTCTGAGGGCAAAGGCAATGGTATACAAGCTTAATCGCTGAATTAGGCATTAATAAATCCAGCATAATAAACTTTTGCCTTTCTTGCGCATACGTACAACTTAAATAATCTTTCAATACAACATCAAAAATAGGCAAGAAACTTTTATTCTTTATCTCTAAAGTTATCTCTAGAATATCGTCCTCTTCTATTTTAAGTGTTATTTTTCGTTCCAAGTATATCCTTTTGCAAAAATATACCAAAACCAGCCATAAAAAACTTACTGTTAAAATAGATAGGAGGATCCAGAAGAAAAAATAGAAAATAATAAAGGCGGTCTTCAGGCTCATAAAAAGGCTAAAGCCCAGAAGAACGAGGAAAAGAATCCACTTTCCCAGAAATTTCTTATACATGCTTAAATCAGGAAATTGGGATTTGTTTCAATATGCCTTCTACAACCAATTCAGGCGTCATTCCGGAAATCATGGCCTTTGGATGCAATACGATCCTATGCTTCAAGACACGTGGCAGGAGCTTAATAACATCATCGGGTATAACATAATCCCTACCCTCGATGAATGCCCAGGCACAGCTTGCTTTCATGATGGCAATCGATGCACGCGGGCTTGCGCCCTGTTTTACTACATCTGACTTGCGGGTTGAGGATACCAATTTAACGATGTATTCCAATACCTCTGAAGAAACTTGAACTTTTTTTACCTGTTCCTGAAGCTTCACAACATCCTCGAGAGTCATAACCGGCATAACGCTTTCTACTGGATGTTTAATCTTTTGTTCAGAAATAACCTTTATTTCTTCTACCAGAGACGGATACCCTATGTTGATTTTCATCAAAAACCTATCTATTTGGGCTTCAGGTAAAGCGTATGTCCCCTGATATTCAATAGGATTCTGTGTAGCAACGGTCATAAAAGGATTTGGCAAGGCAAATGTCATTCCTTCAACGGTAACTTTATACTCCTGCATACACTCAAGAAGAGCAGATTGCGTACGCGGCGTAGTCCTGTTAATTTCGTCAACCAGAAGGATATGCGTAAACACCGGACCTTTTTTAAAATCAAACTCTCCTGTCTTGGGGCTATAAACAAACCCACCAGTAATATCTGTGGGTAGCAAATCCGGAGTAGCCTGTATCCTCTTAAACTCTCCACTTATAGATTTAGCTAACGTTAATGCAAGCATTGTCTTTCCCATGCCGGGGATATCTTCTATCAAAATATGGCCATTAGTCAATAACCCTATAACCAGCATTTTTACTGTTTCGGTTTTGCCTACAATAACTTTTTCTATGTTTGCAACTAATTTATAGATATCCTCATTGCCCATTATCTGCCTCCTTGATTTACCCGCTCTATACGGGCTAGCAAATAAAACTCATTGATAACTCAAAAGAAAAGTATTATTTATTATTATATAACAGTTTTGCCGCAATTCCAAACCAAATAGTGCCCGCGTTACGCATTCAAACTTATACTTCCGCGGCCATTGCAAATAAATCATCCGCAATATAAATCTCAACAAAATTTAGGTTAAACAAAAACTTAATAAATACTGTAACGGCTGGCGAGCTTAAGTTTTTCTTCTAAATCGAAGGTTTTGTAACGGTAAAAGTCGCTAAAAAGATATGGGTTTTCTTCAATAATATCACGGCATATATTTGCGGTATGGGAGGCGGCTATGATGAAACGTATACTGGTTACATCGGCAGGTATGCGACATGTATCCCCGGAGGCGCGGTAAAAATTCTTTCCTGAAATGATAAGTTTTTCTATTGTTTCCGGCTGGAACATAAGACTTTGGCTTTTAGGCAGGAATAAATCTTTTTTATACTCTTGAAAAAGCGATGTCGCTGGATACGGCTCTAACCAGCGCAATTGTACGTTACAACCCAACTCCTCCTCAAGATATGTACGGATCCTTAAAGTTTCTTTGAAATCATTAAGCGATTCAAAAGGGAAGCCCCACATAAGGCCTATTTCAACCATATTAATATATCGTACAGATTTCTCAATAATATTCAGGGCATCTTTTATGCCAAAACCTCTTTTAATTTTCTTAAGCACCTCTTCACTACCTGTATCTAAGCCATAAAAAATAGTTTTGCACCCGCTTCTCCCCATCTCCTCCAATAATTCTTCATCCATACACTCCACGCGCGTCATACAAAACCAACTCAAGCCTAAATTTTCTTCCCGGATCCTGCGGCATAACTCTATCGTCCGTTTTTTATTAACCGTAAATGTAGGGTCAACAAAAAATAAATCTTTAAAACCATACTCAACAGATAGAATTCTTAATTCATGAATTACATTATCAATGGAATTATAGCGGACCTTTTTCCCGTCAAAATCCGTCAAACTGCAGAACTTGCAATGAAAAGGACAACCGCGAGAAGTAATCACAGTTGCGATTTGGTATTGTTCTTTAAAGTTTACGGCATGATACGCCGGGAGCGGAAGCTTGTCCAATTCATCTATATGCGGCCGTGGGCTATTTACATGCACCTTATCAGCTTCCCTGTAAACTATGCCTTTTATCTCCCTAAACTCACTTAAACCTTTCTTTGCAATTTCAACGATAGTTTCTTCACCCTCGCCGACTACGACTGCGTCTATAAAATCGAATTTTTTCAACAAATCTTCTGCTACAGCTGACGGGCCTGCGCCTCCCAAGATGATAACTTTACCGGGGAATCTTTTTTTGAGCTCTTCTGCGGCCTTAACCACAAAGGGAAGATGCACAGAATGACACCCGATACCTACCATGGGAGGTACCGTATCTATGGTATTAATAAATTCATTGATTTCCTCAGTAAGTTTTCTTTTATACTCCATGCAATATTCATAAAAACTTACCTTATAACCTGACCTCTCCAGTACGGCGATAAGTAAGAAAATCCCCACTGAATTATGCTTATAAACCACCTTTTCATTAAAATTCTTGGCAATGGTAATATTAACCAGGGTTATATTATTCATATACTTGGATAGTGCTCTCTATTGCCTTATTCAATCTAACCGGCTTTTTTTCTTTATAGCCCTTACAAGAACCATCTTCATTGAGTCAAAAATGTCCGTATCACTGAATTGTATCTTATGTATTCTTTTGAAATCACCCGATGCCTTTCTATAAGCTTCCCTGATCTTTACTCTATCATCTTCACAGATGGCGCCATGGTTAATCCATTGATTAACCGACTCTCTTGTAATGTATGCGAAAGATTTTAGATCGGAAAACTTATATTTCTTGAGCATCTCAGGAAAATCTCCCGGTAAGAAAAAATTCTTACGTGCAGGATTACGCAACTTCTGAATTAAAAAGGTTTCTTTTTTGTCTCCCTCGCCATATGCGGTTAAATGACACAATACCAAACGGCCGCCAGGTTTTAAAACCCTGTGCATTTCAGAACATACCTCTTCAAGTCTCATAAACTGTAATGCCTGCCGGCAAACACAAACATCAAAGATATTATCCTTAAACGGCAATTTTTCTGCATAAGATAATATAATTTTGTCGGTAAACAACCTGGCCTGCTTAACCATCCCCATACATATGTCCACTCCAAAAAGACAGCTAACCTCTCCTTTGAACGCACGGCTGATTTTTCCTGTTCCCACACCTATATCAAGCAGATACTCATCAGGACCTGCCCCAACCAGATCTTTTATCTTATTAATGAGAACTGGATCATGCACCCATTCAGATGAGCAATCATACTTCTCTGCCCTTTTTTGGAAATGGTTAACCGGGCTTACGCGTGCTAAGAGTACACTGGTAATCAACACAATCCTCTCTTTCCTTAGTTATTTTCCATATTCGATGAAAATAATATCTCAGGGTTTCTTCCTTTAAGCCCGTAAGGTTAATTATCTCATCATCATAATCGCTTACTTTTCTTCTAGAAAGCATCTCCAGAAATTCAATGGTGTCTTTTATTTTTCCGGAGTGGACTGCATATTGGTATAAACTTGTTCCCGGAAAGGGAACAAGATATTTGACTAAAGGCAAGAATCTGCTCTCTGTAATAAAATCCAGCATCTTTTTTAAAGAACCCTCTGTTTCTCCATACAAACCGACAATAAAAAGCCCTCTTACGGCCAGCCCAGCCTCTTGAGCAATTTTAACAGCCTTATTTATTTCTTCAATGCTGACATTCTTTCTGTTCTCATCAAGGATTTTCTGGTCATAAGACTCTATGCCAAACCATACCCCCAAGCATCCTGTTTCTTCCAATGTCTTTACCAATGCCGCACTTACTTTTTGCACACGCGCAAAACAATGATACTTGACATCATATGTTTTTAAAATTCTGCATACCTTGATCGCCCTCTCTTCAATAACATTAAACGTCAAATCATTCAACCAAGCATAGTCAAATCTTGTCGCCTGCTTAAGATAGGCTACTTCTTCTTCAAACCTTCCAAGACTTTTTAATCTAAGGGCAGGAATGGTTTTAAAACAAAAGGAGCATTCTTGGGGACAACCTCTCATTGATGAGAGCAATATTTGGCCATTCCTAACAATACTTTCATAATTGGACCAAATAGAATAATCCAAAAAAGGCAGATTATCGAGATTTTTAATCTGTGCCCTCTTTGGATTAATTATTATCCGGCCCTTACTATCCTTATAAGCCATTCCCTTTATATTCGTAAAGTCGGTTTTCCTCTTACTGAAGTACATATCAAGAAATTCAATAATTGTAAGCTCTCCTTCTCCCAAAATTGCATAGTCAGCAGCAGTATTTTTAAGCACAATCTCGGGTAAAGAAGTAACAAGGGGACCACCCAAAAATATCGGTTTTTTTGGAGAAACCTCTTTTATCAATTGGGTAATTTCCCGCAGAAAAATAAAAGAATCACAATAGGTGGCTATCCCGATAATCTCTGCATCTTTTATGCCATCCAATACAAGCCTATCAATGCCTTCTTTCAGGCGACAATCAATGATCGTTAATGCATACCCCATTTTTTTAATTAAAGTTGCTACGCAAGTAAAGCCTTCGAAAGGGCCTGTTACTAAAAACTCCCTGCCTGGCGTGGGAATCTGCGGGGAAGGAGGCACAATAAGAACAACTCTTCCGGTGTTCCTACGCGGATATTTTGAATAAGCTATTTTTCGCAGAACATCCTCTTGGGGGTCTACTTCAGGAGAATAATTATAGTGGCATCCGGGCAATTTATCCATATATGTTTTCTAGTAACCTACGTATAAACCTTAGTTTTTACGAAAACTTGCTTTAAAAATAACCCAATTCCAGTCTTCCAACACTTCTTTACCCGTTATTTCTACATTATGAATCTTTTTGTAATCTGCGGGCGCGTTTTTTACCATTAAGATGACTTTATCCCGTATTTTGTGATTCAACTCCGGGGCATGCTGCATCCAACGCGTAACTGATTCTCGTACTTTTAGAATCCTTGTTTCTTCGATTAAGAAATTTTTTCTTCGCAATTCATCCATCAAATTCAGGGCCGTGTAAAACTTTAAAAGCAAAGGCTGTTTTACCCGGTGAATCTTATATAGCCAGTCATAATCCTTATCGGAAAACGGTACAGTAAGGCTTAAAATAAAAACCCCCTGAGGAGCTAAAACCCTTGCCACCTCAGATAAAACTTTTTGGGCATTTAAAAATTGAAATGTCTGACGACACACTACCAGATGAAAATAATGGGAGGAAAAAGGCATTCTTTCGGCTGCGCATTTTGAGACCGGGAAATACCGCGACGACATCCTGGCCATGCCATCAGAAATATCCAAGCCGTAAACATCCCAACCCTGACTTTTTAAAGCGCGGCCAATTTGACCAGTACCACAGCACAAGTCTAATGCCCTGCCGCAAGACGGACCTGCTAAATCTATGTGGCTACGGATAAGTTCTTTATTCGTAATCCAGTTAGCAGAGAGATCGAATTCAGCACAACGCAAATCAAACTGTTTTTTAAGTTTATGCTCCGGGCTCAATACCTTGTTTATATTTTCACAACCCATTATGTTATTTTTTGCTACACAAATGCAAATTATGCTTTGTCACCGACTGAACACCGATCCTATTCAATATTCCATTTACACATTCCTCTATCCCGTAATTCTCGGTGTCAACGATAATGTCGGCATTAGATGGTTCTTCGAAAACCGCAGAGACGCCTGTAAATTCTTTAATCTCGCCGCTTCTAGCCTTTTTATACATTCCCTTAACGTCTCTTCCTTCACAGATCTTAAGGCTGCATTTCAGATAAGCCAATTTAAAATTACCGATAATTTCCTTTACCATATTGCGGTATTCATCAGTCGGAGAAACAAAACTAGCAATTACAAAATTGCCATTATCGTTGAATAACTTAGCTACATGGGCTACGCGCCGTAAATTTTCTCTCCTGTCTTCAGCAGAAAATCCCAAATCCACATTCAATTTATTCCGCAAATCATCTGCGTCCAGATGGACTGCCTTAAATCCGCGATTATCTAATTCCTCTTTCAGTCTCTTAGATAAGGTGGTCTTCCCTGAGCAGGGAATTCCTGTAAGCCACAAAGTGGTGCGCAATAATTTTATATACTCTGCCACTTCCACAGGGACATTATCATCTTTGCCCGCACGTACGTTTGTTCCGGAAATACTCCCTACGTTAGCGGGGGGTTCAACGATATTAACCTCGTAACCCACATTTCTGCCTATATTTATACTCTTGATATCAGGCATAATAGCTACTTCCACCCTGTCTCCGTAAACTCTTTTAATCATTTCGACTCTTTGTTCAGCGGTATAAGGATTCTTGGCTGAGTTTTCTGTATCCCTTATCGCTATGCAAACATTTTCACCCTTTGACAATGCCTCATCGATCAAATATTTATGCCCATTATGAAACGGTTGCCATCTGCCGATAAATAAGGCATATCTTTTGTGGCCATTATACATACCCATCTCCTCCTTTGAATCTTAAAGAATAGGGATTAATAAACCGAAGGGGCAATTTGAAAATATTTTATCATATATTTAGGTTATTTACTAATTTTATTATTGATGTTTGGGTGCCAGGAATGCGTTGCCTCTGGCTTCCTCGTCAAAATACCAGTTGCACAGGCAAGGCCACCGCCGCCGTTAACAAGTTGAGTGATTTTAACTTCAGCGGCAATTTTAATACCAAAACGTTCATATATTCTGCGTGTTTTGGGGCAATCCGCCGGCATAACTATTTTCCTCGGAGCTATTACTACAAAATTCATTGCCTGCTTTTTCCTTACTTCTGCATTTTCGGGTATACTTATTATTTTTATTTTATTTTGTTTCAAGAAATTTAAAATACCTACATCCACTAGATCCACCCTAACCAGGGCAAGCGCCGAATCAACAAATTGCAACGCACCCAGAAGATGAAGCGTAGCCTGCGGAGCAGGAAAGCTTAAACATTCAATGTTATCTTTCTTTAACTCTTCCTTGATCTCACGAAAACCATTAATATTTGTTCGTTTACCCACCCCCACCATCATCAATCTATCACGAAGCCATAAAGCATCAGCTCCTTCAAATGTTGCGCCAGCCCGAACAATTCTCCTTATTCGCACACCCATACCGCTTAGGGTCATTTTTGCGTACCCCTCTTCCGCTCGCCTAACTTTTGAAAACATTCTAGAAATAATTGCCCCAGAAGGAGTCATAAGAAAAAGGTCCCTTATGAACATAAGATTAAACAAACCGTGGTTATCATCATTACTTATTTTATCAGCATTTATAAAATAAGTCTTTATCTTGAGCTTCTTATAGGCATTGACCATCTCTGCATATTCTCTTGTTAAAACCGAATAACTAATACTTCCCAGATGCAGAACCTCCCGAGGAATATCAATATTCTCAATAAAAGGGCCAGGTTTATAGAGCAATACTGCCTTTAATGGCTTATATTCCGAACCGATAGTATGCGCAAACATCATAACCACTCCTCGATTCTATCTCTTTTATATCCCAGCTGAAAACTCATATTGGCTATTACAGGATTACTGATAAGCGGAGCAAGTATGTTTATTCTTTTTTTCCATCTATAGGCCTTAGGCGCGCTTGTGGCCTGGATAACAGGCAATCTGCTTAAATTCAATTGATTTACCGCGCTTCGGCGAATACCGATAAAACTCAGGATTTTATTTATCTCTTTCTTTCGTGATTCTAAGTTTTTAATGATGTTTTCATGCTTAACCTGTAAATATTGTTTTTTACTTTTATTCAAATATTCCTGCAGTGCCCTGTTTGCGGAAACCCATTGAAAGGCGCATACTTCTTCAAGCGGGCTTTGCGTGTAATCTAGCCATCCAAAAGGCAAATCATATTTCCACCACCATCTCCCCCATTCATGCCGGCCTGAATATCCGCGTATATTCAGGCTCTTTGACAAGGAATTATTCGCATTAGCCAAGGAACATTTCAAATTATGAGAAAAAAATCCCCTATGAAGCCAGCCGTCATATAAACCATTAATCGAAGCAGCGGGATTCCTGGTCAAATAAATTATCTTAATCCTGGCATTGGGCAAGAGTGCTTTGATAAAACCCATTCGATAGCAATCTGCCGAAGATTTCAAAAGCAGAGACTTTCCTAAAAGGTCCATCTCATCGATTTTTCTGCAAGGTGATAATAAAATAAAGGGTGGCTCTTCAATTGTCAGGATGCGGCTCGGTGGGGCTAATGGAATTTTTAACCCGGGAAATTTCCTCTTAACCAACGTGACGGGAATATCATAATAATAAGGATTTATGGTTTTATATTCCCTCCGCAACTGCGAAAGCAGCTCAAGATAAAATGTTTCTTTGCAAAATATTTGATGGTTGTTCGCATAGATATCAAATGCTCGCATTATTGATTTTTTTAAAAACCCGAAGGAAAAGTTTACCTGGGGCCATTGTAATGGAAATCTCAATGTAAGATCTTCGATATACTGGCTAAACAGTTTTCTATCCCTGAAGATATCTCCGGGGTCACCACCTGAAGAAAAATCACTTAAAAAATCACGGGAAAGACCAAAGGTATATTTTCTTTTTTCCATAACTTCCTTAGGGATCTCATCTGAAGGAAAGATATCCGAAGATAGGCCGTTTAATTTATAAAAAGGCACACTCTCCCCGCTTAAAGAGTAAAGCTGAGGAACCTTCTTTAGTAATGAAAATAAGAGGCTCGAGCCTGACCTAGAAGCAGAGCTGATAACAATAGCCTCCTTTACATTACGCAGGGTTTTGACAGACCAAAGGCGATATTGATCTTTTTTATTTATTTCCTCGAAAACATGATTTCTAAAATCATTAACTCGGTCAATATAGGCAGACTGTAATTTGCAATCTAATTCCATTGAAAATACCTTAAGATTTTAATGAGTTTTAAAAACCAAAATTTCTTAAGCCTTAAGAAGATGTTTTTATCTGTAAAGAAAGATTGTAATTGCACTTTAATCATTAAAAATAACTCCTCAATTAAATAAGCGAACCTGAACTTTATCCTCTTTGCCCGGGCACCCTCTGAAAGAGAAAAATCTTTTGATAGTTTATACGAAAAATAATCCAGTTCTTGGCCGGACACGGCTTCGAATAAATCAATTTCTTTCTTTTTTAATTCAGTTTTAAATTTCCCAAAATTGTCTATTATTATTGAGGCAGAGGTATTTTTCCAGGCTGCGCTTAGGCTTGCGCTTTTTTTAGCTTCATTGGTACTAAAATAATTGAGCATATTCTCCTGGTATGGTTCATCTAAAAAAGAACAGGCTATCCTAGCCATTTTATCCGGCTCACTCAAAAGATCTTCATATTTAATTAAAAGGATCCTGTCTTTCGGGAGCTTGCCCAGCCAAAAAATCCCGATCTCCTGCTCCTTCTTCCATAATAGCGCCGTATAATAAACAGAATAATGATTAAAGATGGTTTTCTTGCCAGATACAGCGACGTCTCTTCCATCGCGCACCATGTAAATAAATTTAGCTAAGGGGTAATATTGCCTGATTAAAGCAACATGATAAATCATAAAGGTACTTTTACAGCCCCATCTCTTCTTCTTTGTGCTCTCCAGGTATTGGTCGTAAATGCTAAAGAAGATACTAATTAAGTTCCTTCCTTTTACCTCTCGGAATATTCTATCTTTATCAATTTTAATCTCCCAAGGATAAAAATGAAGTTCAACCATTTTGACCACATCATTAATGAGCCTCTGAAAATTAATATCCCTGCTCAAATTAAAATAGAGCGGCTCTAGCTTAAAAAAATTCTTCATTATGTGCGGGGGATGTGGAATGGCGATATTAGAGTGAGAATTAAGAATGACCCTGAGTAAGTTTGTACCGGAACGTTCTGTGCCTATGATAAAAATTGGTTCCATTTATATATAAAATTAGAAATACAACCACCCGGACTAAAGCCCAGGGGGGTCACCCGGACGGGATATTTAGACGACCATTATCCATCCCTGTATTGAAAAGCAAGATTTTTAGCTGCGAAGATATAAATAGGGTAACAAGTCATTAAAGGGCTTCTGCCCCTTCAAGACCCCATCTTTTCTTAAGCCTTGCTTCCATAATTCCGAATACGAACCTATCTACTGCAACGCTTATTAAAATAATAATAAATATTGCGGCGATAATCTGGCTCATATCGTTTAATTCTCTGCCCATCATTAGAAGATAACCCAAACCAAGGCTTACAAATAGAAGTTCGCCTGCCACAAGAGATCTCCAGGCAAAAGACCATCCCTGCTTTAACCCTACGATCAATGACGGCGCTGCCGCAGGAATTAATACCCACCATAGCATTTTCATTCTACGCGCACCCATATTCCTTGCTGTCTGAATGTAAATCTTGGGGATGTGTTTTAAACCGGAATATACCGACATAGTAATAGAAAATAACGAGCCCATAACGGCAATAAAAATAATGGTTGTTTCGGTTAACCCAAACCATAAAATCGCAAGCGGAAACCAGCTGATGCTCGGCAATGCTTGAATGCCCATTACCAGTTTTCCGAATGTATCATCAATGATTTTAAATTTTTTCATCAAAATACCAAAAACAGCTCCACATAAAATAGAGATTCCGAACCCAATCAAGGCCCTGCGTAAACTAACCAATATGGCGATAATAAAAATATGGCTTCTAAATCCCTCAATAATTGCTTTTAATACCTTTAAGGGAGAGGGGAAAAGATACGCCGGCCAAATCTTTATGGAAAATAAAAAATGCCATAATAATAATAATGCCGAGTAAAATATAACCTGTTTGAACATTAACTGCAAGAATCTATTATTCATAATCCCTTTCGATCTCAAATTTTAATTCAGTAAGTATGGGCCTGACCTTTTCTATCAGTCCTTCGCTTTCAATCTGCCGCGGGCGCGCAAGGTCGATTTTAAAACTCGCCTTTACGTGTGCAGGCGCTAACGAGAAAACTAACACCCTATCACCTAGACAGACTGCTTCTCTTACATTATGGGTAACGAAGATTATTGTTTTCTTGGTAGCAATCCATATTTTTTGCAGTTCAAGATGTAACATATCCCTTGTCTGCGCATCCAAAGAAGCAAATGGCTCATCCATCAAAAGCACCTGGGGCTCCATAGCTAATGCCCTAGCTAAGGCGACTCTTTGCTTCATTCCTCCGGATAGATTATGGATAAAATAATCCTTAAATTTAACGAGGTTGACCATCTCGAGGTATTTCAAGGCAATCTGCTCTCTTTTTTTCTTAGGGATACCTTTCATTTTCAAACCAAACTCTACATTATTCTGAACATTAAGCCAAGGAAATAACCCCAGCTCCTGGAATATCATCATTCGCTCCTGGCTGCATTTAATTATAGGAGCACCTTTATAGAGGACTCTTCCAGAGTAATCAGAATCTAAACCCGCCAGAATATTTAAAAAAGTTGTTTTACCGCATCCCGATGGCCCGGCAATACAAACAAGCTCTCCTTCTCCAATTTCAAGATGGATATCCTCTAATACTTTTAAAGTATTTTTACTACCGCTATATACTTTCGAATCTATGTTGATGCTAAGCAGGGACATCTTAATCTAGAGGAACTAATCCTTTTTCTTTTAATATTTCATTTAAAATTCTAATGTCATATATTCCGGAAATATCAGTCTTATTCTCTCCGAGAAATCCCTGTTCGAATGCCCAGTCCAGGGAAGTAAAAAGCGAAGTCTTAAGCGGATTGTAAGTTACTCTTAACCTATCAAAAGAAGAATTCAAAATATCTTCACTAAGTGCTGCGCCGGTTAATCTCTTAAGTTCCTTATTTATAATTATTTTTGCCTCGCTAAGATGCTCGTTAACCCACTGTGTTAAGTTTACATGCGTCCTAAGCCATTTTTTGACAAGGACGGGGTGCGTATCCAAAAATCCTTTCCTCACGATTATATTTGCCGTGATATATTCGCCTTTGGGCCAAAGCGAACTTTCTTCTAGAAATATTACTCCAGTGCCTTCTTTTACTAAACGGCTCACCCAAGGTTCAATTGTCCAAGCAGCGTCTATCTGTTTATTAAGGAATAAGATAAGTTGATCGGGGTTGCTTACCGGCACCACCTGAACATCCCCGCCTTTTTCTGTCATAAGCATATCATTATGCTTAAGCCATGCCCTTAGGGATACATCCTGTGTATTGCCTAACTGGGGGGATGCTATTCTCTTTTTATGGAGATCTTTTACTTCTTTTATACCGGAATCTTTACGCACAACTAAAGCTGCCCCGCCGCTACTGGCTCCGGCAACAATTCTTAATGCCTCCCCGTTAGATTTTATATAACCATTAATCGCAGGATTAGGCCCTATATATGCCAAGTCAAGCTTGCCAGCAAACATCGCCTCAATCACATACGGACCGGCGTTAAAAATCTTGACATCTATTTTTACATCCCTTCCCAATTCTTTCTGGAAGCTTCCATTGGCCATACCCACGATGGCCTGTGAATGGGTTATATTGGGAAAATATCCTACCCGCATCCCTACTTCTTCTGCCTCCAGACGGACAAATAAAACCAAAACCGTGAGCAAGGATACTAAAAAAACCGCTCTATTAATCATTATTACCTCATTACTGCGGTTATTATATAACGCTTATTTCCTATTTCAAAGCATTAAAGCACGCCGAATTAACAATTTAGTAACTTTAGATATTTTCTTATTTCATGGCTCGAATTGGCCTATTAAGGTTAGCCGATTGGCAAAGACTATTGTCCTTAAACACCACGATAGGCTTGCATTTTATATCAGCCGTAGTCATAAAACCTGCTGCTTATTCCGGCATTACCTACTGCTTCTATAGCTATCTGTACAAGTATCAATTATAATTATAGCATGAGGCATTGTTGTTAAAAACACAGCGGTTTTGTAAAACAGATGTTTATCTACTGTATCCTCATTGCTAAATCCAACAGCGTCCTCACCAGGAATGATTTAAAAAACATAATCACCAAGAAAGCTATTATAGGCGAAATATCTATGCCTATACTCTGGGTAAAAGGCAGGAGTTTCCTAATCGAATACAGTACGGGTTCTGTAGTTTTGTATAAAAACTGCACAATGGGATTATATGGGTCAGGATTGACCCAACTGATTAAGGCCCTAATAAGTATAAGCCAATATAAAATACCAAGCAGGATATCCAATGCTCTGGCAATAGCGAATAAGAAATTAGATAGCACAAACATAATCAGCCTATTTTTGTAAACATTGCAGTTATATGCTCACCCTTATGTTAATCTCAGAACTTTGACTTATTCAGAGAAACTTAAGCTATATATCAAAACTTGATTAATTTACAGCTAGCCGGTTGAAGATAACCAAGAGGACGGGGCCGTAAGAAAATCTTTCGCCCATAAACTACTATAAGCACCGTTGGTTTATCTATCAACAACATTGAGTAATTTTGTTTTCTTTTTCAAAATGAAGAAAGTTAAATAAATAAAAAGACTTACGCTAAAAAATATTAACCAAGAATTATGAACCGCAAATCTTTTTTGGGTTAAAAAATTGGTTAAAATTTCCAAGAAAAAGAAAGTTGCAACAATAGAAAAAAATGTAGAAAACTCCCTCTTAAAAACATTCTTTAATGAAAAACCTAACTCCGGTTTCTCCCAATTTCTAAAACGTGGGATTACAATCGGTGTCTTTTTAGCCCATTCCATTAATTGATCCTTAAATTTACTTCTCAAGAACTCTTCTTCGGTGAAAATAATCCGTTCATAATAAAACCAAAATCCAAGCCAAACTAATAAAGCTAGCCACCACACCTGGATAAATAATGTAATACCTAAAACTATAATAAAATTACCAAGGTAGAGTGGGTTTCTTGAAATAGAATACATGCCAGTTGTATTAAGCATCTCTGCTACTTGCGACTTCGTATTCCTACCTGATGTGCCGCGCGGAGCAAATCCCACAGTAACGCAACGAACAACAAACCCAAAGAATGATATTATAATTGCACAAACCCCCCAAAAATCACCTACAGAATCCCCGAATTTATTTTCCAATATTCCAGACTGTCTTACAGCAATAGTAAAAACCGGAATACTTAAAAGCGGTAAATAACTTCTCCACCTAAAAAGCCAGCTGCCTTGTTTTTCAATATCTTCCCGTAATGCCATTTTATTTTTTTAATCTACCTTATCTTATAAGCTTAACTAATTGCCAAAAAGTTACGCGCATTGGTATAGGTAATAACTATACCTCTTAATACTAATAAGCTAATTATATAGAAAATTGGGCAAATATCAAGAAATTAGGCATATTAGAGATGGATTTAGTGTCCGTTTTGTCCGATATTCTTTAGCTAGCAATTGCGTAACTCTTTGATGGATTAAGAGATAGATTCGTCCGCCTCTCTTTGTCCGGACATAGGCGATAAGTCGCCATTTCTGAGGGCGTATCCGCTATACCTATCGTAATAATTTGATTCGCTTAGCTCTTTCTTTAAGGTATCGATTATGAACCCATCGATTCGCTTCCAAATGTAAGAAGTAAATTTAACGGGATTAGAATTCCCATGCTTATCGCAGTAATTAAGGTCGTAACTTTCGATCTTTTTATAGATAATCAGGATGGCCTCTTCAAGTAAATCCTCCCCAAATCTTCGGATTAAAGCAGGAAACGCTACCTTATGAATTCTAAAAATTACAAAACCAATGTGGCGCAACACAAGCTCTTCTCTACTTTTCTTCGATCCTTTCTGAGCTTTTGAAATTAAGCGTCTTTCTTCCGGTGAGGGGATTTTTTGATAGCGCCTAATGATAGCGCTGTAAGATTTCCACATGTATTAGGGAAGTGAACATTTTATTTTCCATTCTTTAATCTCTCTGGATGATGCCTTACAACCTCTGCTTGCACCATATAAATTACATCTTCTGCAATATTAGTAGTATGGTCACATATACGTTCCAAGAAACGAGCTATCAATAATAACTGAACCGCTCTAGGGGCAGTAGTACCATCTTTGACCATATAATCCTCAACCAGCTCCTCTTGTATAATATTGCGAAGTTGATCAGCTTCAGAATCAGATGATAAGACTTTTTTAGCTAATGCAATATCGCCTTTCACGAACGCATCTATGGACATCTTTATCATGTTTTGCGCAACAGCTGCAAGCTTAGGTATATCAATTAATGGTTTTAAAAGAGGCTTATCCACTATCTCAAGTGTACGCTGGGCAATATCCACCGCAATATCAGCTATTCTTTCTAGCTCTGCATTTATCTTCATACCGGTTGTGATAAAGCGAAGATCTTTGGCCATCGGCTGATGACGAGCTATCAAATCTATACACCTTTCATCTACAGTCAATTCCAGCTTATCAATATTGGTATCATTATCTATGACACTTTTAGCCAGATCTTTGTCTCGATTCTTTAGAGCCTCAACAGATTTGAAAATAGCCTCTTCCGCATAGGCCCCCATCTTTAAGATATCCTTGTTTAACTCTTTTAGCTCTAAATCTAAATGTCTTTCCATTTTAAACCTCCGATTTCTATCCGTATCTTCCAGTAATGTAATCTTCTGTCCGCTTATCTTGCGGGGCAGTAAATATCTGTTCAGTCTTACCGAATTCTGCTAATTCACCCAAAAGCATAAAACCTGTATCATCGGAAACCCGTGCAGCCTGTTGCATATTATGCGTAACTATTATTATAGTATACCTGCTCTTCAGTTCACGCATTAATTCTTCAACTCTTGCGGTTGCCTGCGGATCTAAAGTAGAACAAGGCTCATCCATTAATAATACATCCGGCTTAACAGCAATAAGCCTAGCAATACAGAGCCTCTGTTTCTGCTCTAATGATAATCTTAAAGCAGGTGTATTAAGCCTATCCTTTAATTCATCCCACAAAAGAACATCCTTTAGGCTTCCCTCAACAATTTCATCTAATTTGTCTCTAGTAATACCATCGGCATGAATCCTCTCTCCAAAAACTATATTTTCATAAATTGATAGCGGAAATGGATTAGGCCTCTGAAATACCATTCCTACTTTTTTACGTAGAACTACTAAATCTGTGCCGGAATCAATGATATTCTTGTCATCAATTAGAACTTCTCCATCCGTACGCACGCCTTCAATCAAATCATTCATACGGTTAAAAACTCTAAGCAAAGTGGATTTACCACACCCCGAAGGACCGATTATAGCGGTAATCCTGTTAGCCTCTATGCTTGAGTTGACATTTTTTAAGGCTTGAAATGCCCCATACCAAAGATTTAGATTTTTAGTTATTATTTTTGCCATTATCCAAATTTTCCTCTGATATAACCGTCTGTGCGTTTGTCTTGTGGCGCGGTAAAAATCTTATCCGTTTTATCCAACTCAATAAGTTCACCATTTAAAAAGAAAGCTGTTCTATCACCAACTCTGGCCGCCTGCTTTACATTGTTAGTAACCAAAACTATTGTGTATTTTTGTTTTAGCTTAACCATGGCATCTTCTACTTTTGCGGTGGATATAGGATCAAGCCCTGAACATGGCTCATCAAATAAAATTACCTCTGGTTGGACTGCGAGTGTTCTAGCTATGCATAAACGTTGCTGTTGGCCTCCAGACAGCTTAAAAGCTGATTCATTTAATCTATCTTTTACCTCTTCCCAGAGATAAGCTTCTTGTAACGATCCTTCTACTATTTCTCCTAATACCTTCTTATTTTTCGTGCCGTGCATTCTTACGCCGTAAGCAACATTATCAAAAATAGATAGTGGAAGCGGAAGCGGTAACGCAAATACCATACCTACTTTCTTACGTAATAATTCCGTATTAATATTTTTAATGTCTTCTTGTTCAAGTTTTATTACTCCGGACATTTTGAAATTCTGATTAAGATCATTTAAACGATTAAGCATTCTCAAGAAAGTTGTCTTACCGCTGTTTGAAGGTCCGATCACGCTTAAAATTTCATTAGCCTGTATTTCCATACTTACCTGCTTTAGGGCGTGTATAGAACCAAACCAAATATTGAGATCTTTTATATCAAACTTTACCATTTTTTCTTCTTTCTAAACTTATAACGAATAATTATTGCAACCAAATTCATAAATAGAACCAACGCTAGCAAAACAAATGCAGTCCCATACCTTATCTTCTCATCAACATTAGGTACCTGTGTTGAAATGACATAAAGATGATACGGCAAAGCCATTGCTTGATCAAAGATGGAATTAGGTAATCGTGGTAGATAAAAAGCTGCAACAGTAAAAAGAATCGGTGCTGTTTCTCCCGCTGCTCTACCCAAGCCGAGAATGGTTCCGGTCAATATACCAGGGATAGCATTAGGAAGAACAATGTGTCTTATCGTTTGCCATTTACTCGCGCCTAAAGATAAGCTTACCTCGCGGAAAGAATACGGAACACTCTCTAAAGCTTCACGTGAAGTAGTAATAATAACCGGGAGAATCATTATTCCAAGAGTAAGTGAACCTGAAAGAATTGATGCACCAAATTTAAAGAATATTACAAAAAGGGCTAAACCAAAAAGGCCATAAACTACTGAAGGTACGCCTGCTAGATTGACAATTGCTAATTTTATAAGCCGATTAAGTAAATTATCCTTTGAATATTCGCTTAAGTATATGGCCGAAAGAAGTCCTATTGGTAAAGCAAAGATAATAGCCCCTATAACTAAGTATATCGTTCCTACAATTGCCGGAAATATTCCGCCCGCGCGCATTCCTTGTCGCGGTATATCCGAAAGAAACTGCCAATTAATTGCGGGTAAACCCTTCTGGATAATAATAACAACGATTAAGCCTACCGGAACCACGATTAAAAGTGTCGCTAAGAATAACAAAAAAAAGGCAATTTTTTGTGTTCTATACGGATTCTTCATTACTGCCTCTTATGCAAGAATAAGTCTGCAGTTACATTAATCGCAAAACTAATAACAAATAGAACTATACCAATAGCAAACAAAGCAAAATAATGTTCACTGCCTACTACTGCTTCACCCATTTCAGCGGCAATAGTAGCGGTCAGGGTCCTAACCGGCGCTAAAATGCTATTTGGCATAACTGCAGCGTTTCCTGTGATCATCATTACTGCCATTGTTTCACCGATTACTCTACCAATCCCAAGCATAACTGCTGCAAGTATACCGCTTGATGCTGCAGGAAGCATTACTCGCCATATTGTCTGCCAATGTGTCGCTCCTAACGCAAGAGCTCCTTCTTTATACGTCTTTGGAACAGAATATAACGCATCTTCTGCAATTGAAACTATTGTCGGCATAGCCATAAATGCCAACATTATTGAACCAGATAACGCAGTTAATCCAGTAGGTAGATGAAAAACTGTCTTTACTAATGGAACGAGGGTTATCATACCAATGAATCCTAATACAACGCTTGGAATGGCGGCCAATAATTCGATTCCTGCCTTGAGGGTCTCTTTAATTTTTAATGGGGCTATCTCGGCAATGTAAATTGCGCAACCTACTCCTATTGGGATAGAAATGATTGCTGCGCCAACAGTGACAAGTAAGGAACCTAGAATTAATGGAAGTATTCCTAACTGAGCCGGTTCTGAAATGGGATACCAACTCTTGCCAAAAAGAAACTTAAAAGGACCTACAGTCTTAAATACTGCAAGTCCTTCTTTAAGCAAGAAAAGAAAAATCAACACTACAAAAAATATGGAAGCTAATCCACAAATTAAAACTAGTTTTTCAATAATAAACTCTTTAAACTTGCGCATTAAGCACCTTATGTTTTTATTTAGCGAAATCCCCCGGAGCCTTAGCGAAGGGGGAACATTTTATCTGTTAACCGGCACAAAATCAGTTGCCAACACAATATCCTGGCCTTCTTTAGAAAGCATAAAATCTATAAATTTCTTTACTAACCCTTCTGGTGTGCCATTGGTGTAAAGAAATAACGGCCTTGAGATAGGATAATTACCGTTTATGACATTTTCTATTGTCGGTGCTTCATATTCCGATTTTTCATCTTTGGCTATATTTACGGGTTTTTGCTTTTTGGATATGTAGCCCATTCCATAATATCCAACAGCGGCAGGGTTTCCAGCCACTTCATCAGCAATTGCCTGAGAAGATGAAAGCATTAGTGCTCTTGGCGCAAATTCTTCTTTACTGTTAGGATCGTTCTTTCTTAATACATGCTCCTTAAAATAGACATGGGTTCCGGAATTGACTTCGCGTGAGAGAATAACAATCTTCTCATCTTTACCACCAATTTCCTTCCAATTGGTTACCCTTCCGGTAAAAATATCTGCAAGCTGAGACAAAGTAAGCTTGCCGATAGGATTACCCGGGTTTACTACCACTGCAAGCCCATCTAATGCAACTTTTATTTCGTTAGGGTTTATTCCTTTCTGTTTGGCAATAGCAATTTCTTTTTCTTTGATGTTTCTTGAACTCATAGCAATATCACAACTGCCGCTTATGAGGCTTGATAACCCTGTGCCAGAACCACCACCTGTAACTGCTACAAAATCACCTGCGTTCTTCTCCATATATTTCTCAGCCCAGGCTTGGCCTAGATTCACCATTGTATCCGAACCTTTGACCTGTATTGAATTTTTATCTTTCCCCGCAAATGCAGAAGTTACAAACATAAGTGCTATCAAAACGAATAACCACTTTCTAAACATATCTTCCTCCTTGTGTACGTACACAACACCCGCGCAATTCCAATTAGCGCGGGGTGCCATTTGTTTATATTATATTTTACCTATATTACACCTATATGAAGTTAATGTAAAATCTGTGTAAAATCTTAAAATGCTATTTTTAGCTTAGTTCCTAATACATTAGAATCAATCCATTTACCGGAGCTTTTAGCGGTAACTAGCATATAATAAACTTCAGCCTTTATATTCTTTGTAAAATTCATCCCTAAACCAGCAGACACCCTATTCTGATTAAACTGATTTGTCCCTCCAAAACCAAAAAACACTTCATCAGATACAAAAGGCTGAATTTCTATTTTTGTAAACTTTAAAGGATACTTAAGCGTGAATTTATTGCGATAGCGTCCAGAATCAGCCTTATATTCAAAATACCGATACTCTAGGCGATTACGGCTTTCGAAACTGAATCCTCCGCCAGATAATAACAGTGTAGCAGTTAAGTACGGCGCATTCTCCATTTTAAACTTGCGTTTGCTTAATTCATAAATCTGACGATACCCACCTCCGATACTCCAGTATTTGTTTAATGCGTAAGACAATCCAAGGTCATAATGCTGGTAATAGAATTCAGAAACATTGCCTCCCCAGCGAAACTCTTCCTCAAATGCAACCTTGAGATCCTTATTTACCTTGTATTCCTCTATATCAGTGTTCCATACCTGAAAATCTCCATCATCATAGGCATAAACTTTTGTTGCTAAAAACAGAGTTAATCCGATTATCACGAAAATCGCCTTCATCATCTTCTCTCCCTTCGCAATTTTGATTGCTTTTTTAATTCAGTTAATATCCTAAACATATACAACAAACCAAATCCATCCAACATGTCACCTCCTTTCCTGCCTGCCGGCAGGCAGGCTTTCAATTCACAAAAAGAGTATATAATGAAGACATTAAATCTGCTTCAAGGGTAAGTAAAATGTGGGTAAAACTTTTTTGGAGGTATTGCGACTACCTGGGGAGAATAAACCAGAATTTTGAACCAAAACCTTCAGTACTTTCCACGCCAACACTTCCGCTATGCAACTCAACGATGTGTTTGACAATAGAAAGCCCAAGGCCCGTGCCGCCGAGTTCGCGCGAGCGCGCTTTGTCTACGCGGTAGAAACGCTCAAATATGCGAAGAATATCTTTCTCGGGGATACCAATTCCTGAATCTTCTACGGTAATCTTGATTTTACCGTTTATTTCCTCACCATAAATCCTGACAAAACCTTTTTCCTTGTTAAACTTTATTGCGTTATCGATTAAATTGGTAACTACCTGCTCTAATCTATTCTTATCAGCTGCTACCGAAATACTAACAGGCAGCTCATTTTTAATTTCTATATCCTTCTTTTTTAACTGAGATCTAAAACCCGAAATAACACCTTCAACCTGCTGCTTGAGATTAAAGTTTGTCTTCTTAAGCATTATTTCTTTTGATTCAAGGTGCGACAAAGAAAGTAAATCATTGACCAAGTTATCAAGACGCTCAGCATGATCATGTACAATCTTTAAAAAATTACGGTTATTTTCCTTGTCACCTAAAGCACCCTCGAGAAGCGTTTCCACAAATCCTTTAATAGAAGTAAGCGGGGTTTTTAGTTCGTGAGAGACATTGGCCACAAAATCACTTCTTACGGTCTCCAGCCTCCTTATCTCGGTTATATCATGCACAACCACCAAACATCCGCTAATAACATTATTATCAAAGATTGGCGTAGCGTTAACTTCAAATATTCTATGCACTGGATAAATAAGCGCTATCTCGCTTGATACGGATTTTCCGCTTTTTAAGGCCGCGCTGATAACTTCAGCAATATCGTTATTGCGTATTGCCTCCAGAAATACTTTTCCTTCAACATCTTTTCTTAAGATACTAAATATTTTCTCAATCGTTGGATTAACCGAAATTATATACCCTGCCTTATCTATAACAATAACCCCTTCAATCATGCTATTAAAAATAGCAGCCAACTTCTGATTCTGTGTCTTGACTTCTTTGATTTTATCTTCTATATCCTGAGCCATCTTATTTAAGGTGGCAGCGAGTTCCCCTATTTCATCTTTAGAAACTTGCATAATCCTACGGCTAAAATCGCCTTTTGAAAATCTGCGAGAAACCTGAATCATCCTGTTAATCGGCCTTATAGTTTGAGCTGCTATTATTGAACCTAAAACAAAAGCTAAAGCTAAAGCAAAAATCAAACCAAATAAAATTGTCTTGCGAATCTCATTTAAAGTCTTTTCTACGCTCTCAAGAGGAAGCGCGAGCCTAATAACTCCTATAAGTTCCTTATTTTCTTTTATGGGCAAAGCAACATATAACATATCTAACTTTAGTGTTGAGGAATAGCGTGTATCTATACCAACCTCACTGGCCAAAGCCATCTTTACCTCCGGCCGATAAAGATGATTCTCCATCTCTGGGATTTCTTTTTGTGACTTTTCTGAATCAGCAAGAACTTTGCCAAGATTATTAATTACGGTAATGCGACATTTTATTTTTCCACTTAAAGTAGTAATGAGTGATTCTAAATGCGCAATATCTTCTTTCTTAATATTTTCAGCAGTAAATTGATTTTCAACTAGATAGGCCTGATTGATTAAAGAGGCTTGAATATTATGGAGGGAATTTTCTTCTAAGTTCTTATCTAAAAAGAAGGCAATAAATCCAAAAGAAACCAGGATCACAAAAACATAAGAAAGAATCAGCTTCAATTTAAAGCTAATCTTCATATTCAAATCTATACCCGTAATTTTTCACAGTAACAATCCGTTTTGATACGCTCTTTAATTTTTTACGTAGCGTCCTAATGTGTACATCTACAGTGCGGGTTTGAATTTCCATTGCATGGTTAAAACCCCAGATATTATCTAAAAGGTAATCCCGCGACAAAACTCTACCTTTTACTTTTATTAAAGTCTTTAACAGCTCGAATTCCTTGGCCGTAAGTTCAACCGGTTTATCTTTAACAGTAACCGCGATCTTAGAAAAGTCTATCCTTAGCTCGCCTATTTTCATCACATCGGGAAGCTTGTCTTTTTCTTTCATACGCCGCAATACGGCTTTGATTCTCGCCATTAATTCTCTGGGGCTAAAAGGCTTCGTTACGTAATCATCAGCGCCCAACTCAAGCCCTACAATCTTATCCGTCTCCTGACTCTTAGCCGTAAGCATGATTATCGGTAACAAAGCAGTCTTGCTATTACCTTTTAAGGTCTTGCATGCTTCAAGTCCGTCCATCCCGGGTAACATTAAATCTAAAAGGATAAGATCAGGCTGTTTTGTAATTGCCAAATCTATGGCATCTTCTCCATCATGCGCGATTAAAGTCTTATATCCATCTTTTTTAAGATTATAGTCCAACATTTTAACTATATCTTTTTCATCTTCTACGATTAGGATGGTTTCTTTCATTCTATCTCCTAGAAACAATAAAAATTATTGCAATAAGTTATTTTAACAAACAATTAACCACAAAGCAACGACATTCCAGGAGGGGCCCTTTAAAGACGTCCAGAAATATGGCGCTACAGAAAAACTCTCTGCACAAAGATGCAAAGAGCTAGATAAACTATTAAATAGAATTATTAAAAAGATACCCCGGTGAGATTTAATTGGTTGCCCCGCATGGACTCGAACCATGACAACAAGATCCAGAATCTTGTGTCCTACCATTAGACGACAGGGCAATAACCTAAAAAGCGCATCATGGATAAAAAACTAAACAAAAGGATTACTTCTGATTTTCAATGTACACCAGACGCAACAAATCCCCATGCTCCATACACTCAACTATGACCTGCAATTTACTCGTAGGAATTCTTAAAAAAGCCTCAATGTCAATACTACTAATCTTATCAAACTTCATAAGTTTACCGCTAGAGAAAATAGAGTACCCGCTTGCCACGCATTCTGGCTTAAGGGCGCATTCTTTCGTATGTGTCTTTACAAATTCTTCGAGATCTTCAGGTTTTTGGGAACCTGCACATAAATTATCAATAATAACGCCCTTGATTTGAACATTGGCGGCGGCTTGCTGAGCAAGACCTGATGAAACGGCAAAACAAAACATCATTAGCAGCACAATTATTCTTTTCATTTTCTTCTCCTTCTTTCTTTATTATACTACTTACATTTTAAAATGGTACCAGAGCAAAGTGGCCTTATAAGCAAAACCCAGCAAGATCTACCGTGAGACAGGAATTAAAACTGGCTGGGGTGAAATTTGAACATCATACATAGCTTGACATTTATTCTTCAGCCCTCCCTTAAGAAGCATCCATCTTCCATTATTAAGCCTTATATATTTAGCTTTCCCCGTTATGCGGTTTACTAAAACAGTCATACGATTAGCAACCAAAACAACTTCCTTATAGAGCAATTGATCAAAGATATTGACTGCATAAGAAGGCGGGGTAATCATTAAAATTAGCGCTAAAATAACGACCACTTTTCTCATGAAGAATAAAAATGAGGCTTAAAAGATAAAGCGGACTTATCTATAATATGGCAACCGCTTACTTTAATCTTGCAGCTAAATCCAATAAGGTTTTGACCAAGACAAGCTTAAGAAACATAATTACCTAGAATGTAATTATGAAAAAATATCAAAGCCGGCTCTTAAGCTAAATGACCATATTCTTCAAACGGCACTACTGGGTTAAAGTAATCTGGGCTTACCCAACTCATCACTGCGCAGATAAATACCGGCCAATAAAATTATAACCCAGGGCAAGATTCAAAACATATACCGTAACAACTAGAAGATTAAATAATACAAAAAACTTATTCTCCTGGTTATTTTTAACATTTAATGGCGGCTTAAGCGTATGCCAATCGCAAAGTTTTTAGCTTATTTCTTTACCGCGCCGTGGACATCTTCATATCTCTTCAATAGTTTTATAATATTTTTATTTACCCGGCGCAGGTTAAATGATATATCGACGATAAAAACAAATACTAAAGCCAACAATAATGCTGAAACTACCGGCGTAGAAAACATCCTCACCTCCATTAGTTTATAATATGCTTATTTCAAAATAAAGAAAAACATTACCGCGCAAGCTATGCAAATTAAGCCTATTAAGGTATTTCTTTCCAAGAGCCATTCGTGAAAAGTGTAGTTATAGGACTCTAATTTGGGTAGCACCTTCTTACGTATGCCCATTTCTTTTGACATTAAAGTTTCAATTTTCCTAAAATTGCCGTAAAGCACTAAAAGTATACCTACAAAAAATATTCCCGGGCTAAGCCAGAAAATGATCGCGCGTAGTACATCAAAAACGGTTAATTCATCCGGAGATATTATATCTTCTTCTGAAAACAATTCAATAGAACTGTTAATCGCTTGCAGGCTTAGTTTCTTATCTTCCGCAAAGCCCAAACTTATTGAAAGGCATAAAATGATCAAGCATAGTCCCAGAATATTCTTACGCATACACCCTCCTTTGATTGTTAATAATACTTACGCTTAATAACTTTATTCTATATTATAAATAGTTTAGGTCAATACTTTTATTATATCAAAGCCGGGCTTATTCCAAATTAATTCTACGGCGGGACAAAAATATGGCCCTTGTAGACTAAAACCCGGGGTTACCCGCACGGAATACTTGGGCAACCATTAACTATCATCGCACTAAAAAACAGTATTTTTTCCCGCAAAAGTAAAAAGGCAAGGGGAAATTTTATTGGCTTTTATTTCTGGGCATTGCCTGCCCGCTGGTAGTTTACCCCTTGCCTTTACCTGAATCTTACTGATTAAATATAACACAAATTCGCTTTCAATTTCAAGGGGTGTAGAAAGTATTTTTTTGCTATTCTTTTTCCTCTGGGAACTCGGATTTAGCAGCTTGTAGATTAATCATGGTTGATTTTACCATCTCCTGGTATTCGGGTGGCAGTTGCGAAAGATCCACCCCCAAAGGCATCCCTCCGAGCTTACTACCCCCTGCCTGACCACCTTGAGCGCCTTGTAAAGTCTTCTGTATTATATTTTGGGTTTCAGGAGTAAGTTGCGATAAACCCCCAGTTGACGCCATAGCAGGAGTTGATTGGCCAACCCCTGTCGCCTGCTGAATAATTGCGGCAGGAACCTCTTCATCCCTTCCCTCTTTTGGTTTCTGCGGCACATTAAGCGAAGAGGCATAAGCTTGATAAAGAGATTCTAGTTGAGGACTTACGGTATTTTCGCTATTTGAAGCCCCTTGGACAATAGAAGCTATCTCATCTTTATAATAAACCAGGTCGACCCCAAGAAAATCCAGCTTAACATATGTATCTGTCTTCTCAACAATCCTGCCTTCAACTTTTTGGCCTGATTTAAGTAAAATGGTTTCACTAAAACATAGGCTTAGAGAAAAGAGACAAAAAACGGCACAGCAAATACCAATTCTCACTTTGCCCATTTTAATAACCTCCTTTTTGTCCGTTCTAAGCCTAAATAATATATCAGTTCAAAAAGCCCCGGGCCAATAGTCTTGCCAGTTAAAGCAACCCTAAGCGGATGAATTAATACTTTAGCTTCAATATTAAGTTTTTCCACCAGATCGCGAAAACTTTTCTCAATATTCACGGCACTAAAGCTGCTCAACCCTTCAAGCTCCGCAATGAAAAGTTTGAACTCTCTAGATAAGTCTTTGGACAAAAACTTCTCTTGCGCAAGCGGATCAATTTTGATCTCTTCAATAAAGAAAAAGTCCGCCCAATCAAGAAAATCATTTAAGCGAGACAGCCTTGCCTGAAATAATTTTATCAATTCCAGGATATATTCCCGGTCGGATCCTTTTTCGGCAATATATTTTTTCTCAATAAGCAATGGCGAGAGCTCCTCCAGCAGCTTTTGGGGATTCGCATTCTTTAAATATTGGTTATTTACCCAGTCCAGCTTCTTTAAATCAAAGGTAGCCGCTGTCTTATTCACATTCTTTATATCAAATAATTCTATTGCCTCATCCTTATTAATTATCTCTCGATTGCCTCCCGGAGCCCAGCTTAATAACAAAAGATAGTTTACCAGGGCTTCGGGCAAATACCCCATCTTGCGATAATCGCTAATTGCAGTTGCCCCTGTCCTCTTAGAAAGCCTGCCTCCCTCCATGCCCATGATTAAAGGAAGATGCGCAAAATTAGGCAGAGGAAAACCTAATGCTTCATAAAAAAGAACTTGCTTCGGAGTATTGGAAATATGGTCGTCACCGCGAATTATATGCGTAATATTCATTTCCGCATCATCCACTACGCAGGCAAAATTATAAGTAGGAGTGCCGTCGGATTTAATTAACACCTGGTCCTTAATCAGGCTGGAATCAAATTCGATCTGGCCCCGGATAAGATCGTTAATTTTTATCTTCTGCGCGGTAACTTTAAAAATTACCGCTTCTTTACCTTCGGGAGATTTTTCAATATAAGCTAAACCGGCTTGAAGGAGTTTGTCCGCATACTCGTGGTATCTATCAAAACGTTCGCTCTGGTAATAAAGTTCATCCCAATTAAATCCCAGCCATTTAAGGCTAAAAAGTATTTCATCCACAAATTCTTTTTTAGAGCGTTCCCGGTCCGTATCTTCGATTCTTAAGATAAATTTTCCTTTTTGCGACTGGGAAAAAAGCCAGTTAAATAAAGCGGTGCGGCCGCCGCCGATATGCAAGTTCCCCGTGGGGCTAGGCGCAAACCTTACTCTAATCATTCCCTAACCTTACTCCTTCCTGCAAAGCCTTTATATTAACTTCTAAAATATCCGCCTTTCCGGCAGGGGCCATAAATCTAAACACCTCCAGCATCTCTTTAATCTTTACGATTTTCTTAGCCCCTAAGTAACAACCTAAAGCCACCATGTTGGCTACTTTAATATTACCTAATCCTATAGCAATATCCGTAAAAGGAAACTGCAATACTTTTATCCGCCCAAAGTCGGCGGTTTTAGCTAAAGACGAATTAAGAACCAGTAGCCCTTTGTCTTTAACTCTAGCCTTAAATTTCTCTAATGAGGGGTTGTTTAAAACTATAAGTGTATCGGCTTTCCGGCAGCAGCCGGTATTCTTACGGCTTTGCCAAGATTAAACCCTCGTTTAAGAAAGAAGATGCCAGCCAGGGCACCGACAGCAACACCAGCTAATCCGGTGATGCCATTAAGGTCACCACCAGCCAACCTAAGTGTGGCACGAATGGGACAACCCAAGAATACCAGGGCTCCTATCATCACCAAGGCACCCAATAAAAACCGAACTAGAGGAGAGGAACCCCCCCTGGCTCGGAATTCTCTGAAAGCGTAGGC
>JAHJCJ010000066.1 GCA_018812825.1 Candidatus Omnitrophota bacterium | reverse complement strand
CTAATTGTCGGAAACGAAAGCAGAATTTGTAGCGAGTAAATAAAAGGCCCTCTGAATATATACACGCCAAGCATAGCCGAATTATGGCTAGAATCTAAAACCGCACCGCGTGGCCAAACCACAGCATAAACGCTATAGCTATGATATGAAGAATCCACCAGCCAGGTTTGAATAACAAGATCCGACGCATAACAACCTCCTCTACCTCCAGAAAAGATTCCCCAAAACATAGACTGCTGCCAACGCAAAAAAATGAACCCACCATCAACCCATATTCGGATATCTGAAAAAAAGCCCTTTCGCTGCCATGTCTTGATCGGACTTTAAATGCTTGATGTCAAAGAGCACTTTCCCTATAGCAAATTTTGCCCATAAGATAGATATATCGGCAAATGTCGAATTCAAAATAATATTCTTCAGAGTAACAGGCTGCCTAAAATTAACGATGGAAAATTGCGCCATGGTTAAAGTGCCGATGATAACCAAAAAACCGTTCGTAATATAGGCTGCGTTAACCGTAGAGTCGAACCAAAAAAGAAGCGGAAGAAAAAAACGCTTAATATCCCTGAAATTAAAGGGATAGCATTCTTCGCGTCTTTTGCTAAAGGATGTATTCTAAGATGCGGAAGCCACCCGCCAAATGCAAGAAAGAATAGGCAAGCAATAAGTGTCGTTCTTATCATCTTCTTCTGAGTCATGTTTTCCTCCGTAATTCTAAATAATTCCCTCTCGCACCTCGGGATAAAGATTGTCAAGTACGCCCCTTCCGGGACGTATCACTTGAGAAAACCTCCCGCTATTTACAAGTATGCATTATAAGGCTAAAACATGGCGGTTATCAAGAAAATGATGCATCAGGGCTGTATTGATTCTATCCTATCTAGTTAGCGGGCTTATCTATCGCCTGCTCAAATAATTCTGTTATTTTTTGTTTTAAAATACTCCATTCTTGTTCCTTTAAAACTTCAAGAGCCAATTTCTTGTTTTCAACGATTTCTGCCTTACCATTGAAACTGCGTAAAGCAAGAATAAATCTACCGGCATAATTATGTTTTTTAGTCAGCGTCAATCCCAAAACAAAATTTTTCTGGCCAAACTCACTATTTCTATCTTCAACAGTAACCCCTACAAGATAATCATTCCTTATAATTAAAGGGATTAATCTATTGAATGATTGGGTAATATCCTTAATTTTATTATCCACAAAGTCAAGGCGATCCGCTTGCTCAATAAATAAATAGTCCTCAAATTCATATATCGGGCCATATTTATGGAAAGATGGATCTAAAATGAATATTTCTGATTTGTTGTTTTCTGCAGTAATTCGTAACACTATGTGTGATGCCCTTAGACTAAGAAAATATCCTGATTGACTAGCCCTGACAAACTGTATATTGTAGTTATTTTCAAAAAGCGGCCTAACTTTACTGGCCGTATACGCTGCTAACTCTCCGCATGTCCCATACCGATCTTCTTGTAAAATCAACTCACCTTTATCATTAAAGCTATGTACATTATGCAATATCCATATTTTCTTATCGAAATCTAAGGTCAGATAAACATCATTATTTACAAACATCTGGATTCCAGAATACCTCAAGGGGTCAACTATTTTTTTCACCTCTGCAGCATATGGATTTTTTATGTAGGGTAATTCGGCTCTCCTTGTCAACAATCCCTGTTCTTTTAAAAAAAAGACAGTAAAAGCAATAATTACCGCGAAAGCTAATAATAAAACTAAAGAAAGAATTCTTATCTTTTTTAATAAGATTGATTTTTCTTTTTGTAAAATTGCCGGGTTCATTTGATCTCCCATTCTAAGCTTTTAACATTATTTTCGGCCTATAATCATTTGATTATCTTACCATATGAAGTTATATCTACCCAATACTTTCCATCCGGATCTTTATAAATCTTGACTTTATCCTTAACCAAAAGCTGGTTAATTCTGTTTTTTAAAATCTCTTGCTTAAGTTATTCTACAAACCTAACATATTATTAACATTGCCTGGGTCACTCTTGTTTTACATCACGTTTATGATAACGCTTCCCCAAACAGTAAGAATAACGTTTGCAAAAGCATAAGGAACAGCGTAGCTTAATACGGGTATGGAGCTTTCCGATTCTTCGGTAAGCATATTAAGCGCCGCGGTAATATTATGCGCGCCGGTGACAGCGCCCAATAAAAGAAGTCGGTTCATTTTAAGCATTTTTCTTCCGACAAACAAAGCGGCAATAATAGGAATAAGCGCCACAGCAATTCCGGCTAAGAAAATTGTCAGGCCGTTTGTTCTAAGGGCATTGACTGCTTGAGGGCCTGCAGACACACCTACGCAGGCAATAAACAAATTCAAACCAAAATCCTGCAGTATCCACTGGCCTGCGCTGGGAATCTGGCCGAATGTAGGATGCACTGAGCGAAGCCAACCGCATATCAACCCTGCGACTAAAACCCCTCCCCCTACCCCTAAGGTAATCGGCAGCCCAAACACAGGCACAACTATCAATCCTAAAAAAGTACCCAGAATACAACCGATTGCAACTGTAGCAATATCTGTAATAGCGGTAGGGCGCTCGGGATAACCTAAATAATTAATCGCTCTTTCAACATCATCCTTAGCTCCGACTAATTGCAATACATCGCACTTATGAATAACCGTATCTCTTGTAATTGGAATCTCATGGCCCTGCCTTGTTGCCCGTCTTAAAAATACTCCATGGGCAGATTTGCTTTTACTTAATTCACCCAAGGTCTTTCCTACAACTTCTTTTTTGAGGACACAGACATCCATAACTTCACCCACCAAATCGCCCGCATCACTACGGTCTACTTCCGGACCTATAATATCAACAGCTTTTACAAACTGACTGCAGCTGCCAACGACCACAAGCACATCGCCTGACTCTATAACCATATCTGGCTCAGTTGACATAACCTGGCCGGATCTTTTAATCTTTTCTATTGCCACTCTTCCGGAGAAGAGCGATTCAACCTGGCTTACATTTTTGCCTATTATATCTTTATTTATTACGCCATACGCTCTTAAATCCAACTGTTTTACCCATGAGAATAGTTCAGGCTTATCCATGCTATCCAAACCGCCCCCCATCTGCGCTTCTAACTTTTTTGCCTCTTCTTTTAAACTGATTCCCCATAACTTCGGGAGAAATTTTAAGAAAATTATAGTGCCTGCGGTGCCAAATAAATATGTTATTGCATAAGCAACCGCGACATTTGCATCTAAAGCGTCTTTTTTATCATTAGTAACGGGCAATTGCCCTATCGCCCCTTCCGCTGTTCCAAGAGCAGATGATGTGGTAACTGAACCTGCGAACATACCTGCGGTAGTTCCTTTATCCAAATGCAGCATTTTCCCTACGCCTATAGCCGTGACTAACGCGGTAAAAACAACGACTAAAGTAATCCACAGATAATTAATACCATCCCCCTTAATCGCTCCAAAAAACTGCGGGCCTACTTTATAGCCGATACAAAAAATAAACAAAGCAAAACTAATATTCTTTAAAATCCCCGGGACCTCAATACCGACCTGTCCGACAACCAAAGCTGCCAATAATACAGACGCAGTTATGCCCAGGCTAAAGCCGAATATCTTTAATTTTTTTCCGGCAATATAGCCGATTG
>JAHJCJ010000007.1 GCA_018812825.1 Candidatus Omnitrophota bacterium | reverse complement strand
TGTTATAGATGGGGGGAGGGGGTTTCCGTCTTATGCAATTCCAAGAGCCTATGGAAGATTTACCCAATTTCATAAAAAAGAAAAAGACAATTTAGAAGGTAGTGGTCTGGGGTTGGCTTTTTGTAAGTTAGCCGTTGAAGAATTAGGTGGTAGAATAGAAATAAAAAGCCTGGAAAATAAAGGAACAAAAGTTACCTTTATTCTACCTAATAAAAATTGTTCATAATTCGTAACCTATTCTTAATTGATATAATGGGGGCTGAAAGCAAATAGAGGAAAAGTTCTCTTGAGCTAAACCTGAAATTTGAAATTAAGATAAAAGGAGACCAACCAATTTAAAGCCATGATTAATAAAATATTTGATTATGTTACGGAGTTTTTTCAGACTCTCAGATTTGTTGATTTCATCGATATAGGTATTATAGCCATTTTTGTTTATATAATCCTGGTCTGGCTCGAGAAGGCACGGGTTCGGTTTATCCTGATTGGAATGATCATTTTGGGTTTTATTTATATTTTGGCGCGCCTTTTTGGTCTCTATCTGACCACGATGGTATTTCAGGCTTTTTTTGCCATTTTTCTTATTATGATTGTAGTGATTTTTCAGGATGATTTCCGCCATTTCTTTGAGCGTATAGCTATCTGGGGAATAGCGCGCCGGCGGCCCCGGGTGGCTTCGCAAGATTATGATATTGCTATGTTAACCAGTGGGTTGGCTAACCTCTCTCGGAAAAAAATCGGTACCTTGATTGTTGTACAGGGCCAAGACCCATTAGACCGCTATCTTGAAGCGGGAATTCATTCCGATGCTTTGTTAAGCCAAATGTTAATAGAGAGTATCTTTGAGCCCAATAGCCCAAGTCACGATGGTGCGATTATTATTGAAGGGACGCGGCTTGCTATGTTTGGTTGTCATCTGCCTCTTTCTACCAATATTGAGGAGGTAGGCCACTTAGGCACGCGTCATGCCGCCGCATTAGGTCTCGCAGAGCGTACAGACGCACTCTGTATTGCTATCTCAGAAGAGCGGGGTACGATTTCAGTGGCAGAAGAGGGAAAGATAACGCAGTTAAAAGATATTGGAGAGCTGCCTAATATCTTAGAAAGGTTTTACAGAGAGAAGTTTCCTGCAAAACATAGAGCGTTTTCAACGGATTTTTTAAAAGGGCATTTCCTGGAAAAGGTTATTGCTATTATTCTGGCGTCTGGTTTGTGGTTGGCATTTGGGCATCGCAGTGAAACAATCCGCCGTGATTTTGTCATTCCTATAGAATATCGTAATCTTACTCGAGACAGGATAATTAGTGAGACGAAACCTAAAGAGGTAACTATTACCCTGAGCGGTTCGGAGCGGGCCTTTAACCTTCTTGATGCAAAAGAGCTTAAATTGTCCATGGATATGTTAAAGGTTAAAGAGGGGGAGGATAAATATTATCTTAATAAGGATATGGTGCGCAAGCCCGCAGGGCTTTCTTTGGTCAATATCGAACCAAAGGAAATCCCGATTAGGGTGTATAAGATGATATCTGTTACTATTCCGATACAAATAAAGACGAATGGACGAGCGCCTTCCGGGGTTACTATTAAAGAGATAAAGATAGAGCCTCAAAATGTATCGGTAAAGATTCCTGATGTAATTGACCAAAAGAGACTCTCTATTACGACAGAACCTATTGAATTAAAATCAATAACAGAAACAATAACCTTAGTCCCTAAACTTATTATACCATCTGAGATTCGTTTTCCTGGAGATAAGCCCCCAGAAGTAAAAATAACCGTTGAGGTTGAGAAGGCCTAAAGTGGTGAAGGGTTAAGCGTGTGGAAGGATTATTTGGTTGGCGCTAAGGAGTAGGGAAAAGATAGCGCAATATTAAAAGTAAGTTTAAGGTCCAAAGGCGATAGTAATATAGGAATGATTGTGCAAGAATATAATGGCGGAGGGCATTTCTATATAGCAGGCCGCTACGTCCCTAATGATAAAAAATCGATTTTGCGATTTTATCCTCTATAAAAAATTTACTCAATTGATCGAGCATACGCAGCAAATAAAATGTTCGTCTCTTGAGGAGTAAATTTCACTCTACAAGCGTAGGTTTCCTTAATAACCCCACGTACTAATAGATCAAACAGATGTTTTAGCTGGCGTAACCTTTTGCTTCTTAATTTCCGCCGATACTTGATTGTGAATTTTCTTAGCGTTGAGCAGGGTTTTTCCCCATAAAATATGAAGGTTTTTTATTTATTGAGAAGTTGATTGTGATATAATGAATTTCGGAGGGAATACGGTATGGAGACATTCGATTTTGGCATTGGTTGGCCGGTTGAGGGAGGGGAAGACGAGTTTTTTGTAAACACCCTTAAGTTAGAATGCGAGGCGCGCAGGTTAAAATTCATTGTTATCGATGGAGCATCCATAGATGCCTTAAGCAGTAAGATAAAAAAGGGCGAATTCAAATTGAAGTTTTATCTGGATATGGCTTCCGAGACATTTGACCCTAAAGACGATTTTACAAGATTTGCCTATTCTTTGAAGGATTCAGGGGCAAGGATTGTAGCTGATCCTGATGATGTAAAAGCGGCTGCGGATAAATCTATAACCCACTTTGACTTAGCAATGGCAAAGGTACCTGTCCCTTATACGGTCCTGGTGAGAAACTGGGAACCCACGCGGCGTCTTACAGATGAAGAGAAGGCGGGACTGGGTTTTCCCTTTGTAATAAAGCCTGCCCTGGGTTACGGCCAGAAGGGCGTGAAAATAATTAGGCATAAAGCCACCCTTAAAGAAATAGCAGAGGCCCGCCAGCTGAATAAAGGGGATAATTTCTTATTGCAGGAATTTATTGAACCATTGGAATTAAACGCAGAGCCGGCCTGGTTCCGGGTCTTTCATTTATTCGGAGAAATTTTTCCCTGCTGGTGGAATCCTGTTACCCACGTTTACCGGCATGTTACGCTTAAGGAAACGGATGAATATAAACTCTTGCCCCTTATCCGGATTACCACAGAGATTGCCAGGATAACGCGCATAGACTGGTTTTCCTGTGAAATCGCCCTCAGCAAGAAAGAGAAGGACTTCGTGACTATAGATTACATGAATGATCAGTGCGCGATCAACCCTCAATCTAAATACAAAGACGGTGTCCCTGATGAATTGATAGCCCAGATAGCTGAGAGGATGGTGGAGAAGGCCTTCCAATATATAAGGGAAAGGTTCACCTTGGGCCACAGGGCCATCTGGTTTCCGAAGATTAAGGTAAGGGATGAGAATGTATAAAATTAAACCTGTCAGGCCGCGGCGCCTGCGTCAAGGCGATACCGTCGGCATTGTTGCCCCTGCCTGGTCATTTGACTCTGATAATTTTAAAAGGGGAGTGGAAGAGCTTAAGGGAATGGGCTTTCGGGTAAAATATGAAAATGCTATATTCAGCAACTATTGGTCTATGGCAGGTTATGACAAGGAAAGGGCAGCGCAGATTAACCGTATGTTTGCCGACAAAGAAGTTAAGGCGATATTCTGCGCCAAGGCGGGTTACGGCTCAATAAGGACCATTCCGTATCTGGACAAAAAGATCATTAGTAATAACCCTAAGATTTTTATTGGGTACAGCGATATCACTATTCTCCTTTATTATTTATACAAGATAGCTGGGATGGTTGTTTTTCACGGTCCGGTGGTGTCCGGTGAGATGCGCCCAGAGATGAATTCTATCAGTCGGGATTACCTGCTGCGTGCAATTACCCAACCCGTACCCATGGGGGCAATAGAGTGTGGTTCACTTAAGATGCTTAGGCCCGGAAGGGCAAGCGGCGTTTTAATCGGAGGTAACCTGTCTATGGTTATAAGCGCGATAGGCACTCCTTATGATATCAATACCGAGAATAAGATTCTTTTTATTGAAGATATCGGAGAGGATCTGGAGGTCATAGATAACTACATTATGCATTTGAGGCTTGCGGGTAAGTTTAAAAAGGTGAAGGGTATAGTTTTCGGCAGGATGGTCGATTGCGTTGATGATTCGGGGAATAAATATACCATTGAGGATATAATGGATGATACCCTTAAAGATATTAATATTCCGATTATATACGGTTTTCCCTCCGGGCATAGAAAGCCAGGAGATATTAATATCACTCTTCCTATAGGGGTTCCTGTTACTCTTGATGCCGATAAACCAGCCTTGTTTATAAATGGGGCCGCAGTCGAATAAGCTATGATGCGCTATAGGTATGATATGATTTTACGCTCCTAAAAATTACGGCAGTTTTTTTAATTTTTAGCAAGCGGAATTCCGTTCTCGATAAAAATAGCTTGACGAGAAAGCCTTGGTAGTTGTGGTTTGGCTGCCGCGCCACGTCGAATCATCCCCGCATCGCAAGCTGCTCAAAACCATTAGGAATTAAGCCAATTTATCGCTAAACATGTGAATTCCACTTTTATTTAAGGCGGCTATTTAATGCCAATATTGTTGATAATTTGTATATTTAGGAGTTTAATAAGGCGATTAAATAGGAGTTGATTAGAATAGCTGTATTCTTAATCCTGTATTTATGATACAATTTGATAAACTAATTAATTAAAGGATTATGATCATTTCACGAAATAAGTAATTTTTAAAGAGAACTGTTTATGGAAGCAAAAAGATTCGGGACTTTTGAAGGCGTATTCACCCCTACGGTCTTAAGTATTTTAGGCGTGGTGTTGTATCTGCGTTTAGGTTGGGTCGTGGGGCAGGTTGGTTTAGCAGGGGCACTTACAATTGTTATTATAAGCAACCTGATTACGCTTTGCACGGGACTTTCTATTGCAAGTATCACTACTAATATTAGAATAGGCACAGGAGGAGCCTATTCTATAATTTCTAAGTCTCTTGGACTTGAAGTGGGCGGGGCGATAGGGATTCCGTTATATCTTTGCCAGGCAATTTCAGTAGCTTTTTATATCACCGGTTTTACTGAATGCTGGGTTTTTATTTTCCCTCAGCATAATTTTATATTAATTTCCGTAATAACCTGGTTTGTCCTGTTTGTTATTTCTTATATTAGCGCAAAATTTGCTTTCCGGATTCAGTCCGTGATTATGGGCATTATCGCGTTATCTCTTTTGTCAATTTTTTTAGGTAAGGGCAGGTTAGTTCAGCCTATTGCTATTTGGCATGGAGTGGGGCAGTTAGATTTCTGGAAAGTGTTTGCGATATTTTTCCCCGCAGTAACGGGTATTTTAGCAGGTGTTACTATGTCAGGGGAACTGAAGCAACCGGAACGCAACATTCCTTTCGGAACACTGCTTGCTATTGTGGTAACCTTTTGTATATATGTGCTTTTGGCGTTCTGGTTTGCGTTTGTCGCTCAGCCCCAGGATTTAGTAAATAACACCTCTATTGTTATTGTTCTGGCGCGCTGGCGTTTTCTGGTGATTGCCGGGATAATGGGTGCAACGCTTTCATCTGCACTGAGCATGTTTGTAGTTTCCCCTAGAACACTTTTGGCTTTAAGTAAGCATAGAGTTATTCCTTTTTTCTCAGCTTTTAATCATCTAAACGCAAAAGGTGAACCTACTCCGGCAATTCTTTTTACCGCTCTGCTCGCTTTGCTAACTATTTCCCTGGGGACCCTCAATACCATTGCAGGTATTTTGACTATGTTTTTTCTAATTACTTACGGAATATTGAACTTGACTGTTTTTGTAGAGAAGACTACGGGTATAGCGAGCTTTCGTCCAACATTTAAGACACCTGTTATTGTCTCTCTGATAGGAGGAGCAGGTTGTTTATACGCGATGTTCCTTATTAACCAGTTCTTTAGTATTATCGCGATAACAGTAACCGTACTTATTTATATAGTGCTTGTGCGCAGGCATATTCGGCACAATTTTCCCGATATTCGTAAAGGAATATTCATATTCATTGCTGAGCAGGCTAACAAAATTGCCTCACAGCTTCCTTATCATCCTAAAATATGGAAGCCGAATCTTTTAGTTCCCGTAGAAGAGCCCCGCGATTGGTTAGGTATGGTTGAGTTTATAAAGGCAATTGTTTTGCCCCGGGGGAGAGTTGTTTTCTTTAATATTATAAACAAGGATATGAAGGATATGAATGACGGGAAAACAGCCGAAAGAAATAAAATTTCCGAAGAGCTTTTATCTTTGGCTGGTCCATTGCGAGAGGAAGGTATTTTTATTTCTGTATTTGCTGTTGGTGCAACTGAATTTCTAGAGGGAGCGACAATAGTAACGCAAACCTTAATGGGGTTGCCTTTGCCTCCGAATGTATTGTTTGTCCGGCTGGGAATAAATCAGGATAAAGACCAGGAGGTAAAAGATTTTATTGTTAGGGCTGAGGCTTTAGGATTGGGAATTATGATTTTTAGGCTGCATCCAAAACTAGCATTTGGTCAGAAGCAAGTGGTTAATCTCTGGATAAGAAGAGGGAGCCCTAATGTGCATTTGGCGTTTTTGATTGGCTTACAGCTAGAAAGAAACTGGGAAGGTAAATTGAGGCTTATGCAGGTTGTTAATG
>JAHJCJ010000065.1 GCA_018812825.1 Candidatus Omnitrophota bacterium | reverse complement strand
GCCCAGTATTGATCAAGAAAGTCCATAGCTACCATCTTGATCGGGCGATTATGCATCTGTTCAAAATTATCCAAGGCGTTACGGATTCTAGATAAGACCCCAGGCATCTTGTCATTAAACTCTTTCATTGCCTTAACCGTAGCAACTGACTCCTGCCAGGCTGCTTCTCTGGCTTGAGAATCAGCAATTGCAGCAATACATAAGGCAGTAAAGAACTGCGGATCTAAGTCTGGTCGGTCTCCTCTTTTTGCTTTAGGATCTAAAACATCAGATTTAAATTCAGTTAATAAGGCTTCTAATAATTCATAAGATATGGCAACGCTTCCTAAGTTAATACCGCCATAAAGACCATCTTCGCGGCGCTGCAATAAACCTTTATCTGCTAAGACTCCCATCTCTTGTAATGATCTCCTAGGAATAAAGGCAGTAACGCGATTCTCGCTATCTACTCCTACCCAGTCCTTGTTTCTGGCTTCATCGTCATTCATTCTTCTTAAAGATACAAAACGCACGATGTCCGCATTTTTAAATAACGGATTATCCTGAGATAGATTCAAGATAGGTATCTCAATCTCATCACCCCATTTAATAACAATACCTCTAAATCCAGAACGCCATATATGCTGTTGTACACCGATAAAATACATCATTGCCAATTCTACTGCTGAGATATAACGCGCACCTACTCTAAATGGCCCTTGGATTGCCGGCTTCTGGGCACAGTCGGTTTCGGTAAAAGGAGTTGAGCGTGAGCCTGAACCAAAAACAAAAGCAAATAATGTACTTAAAGGATTGTTTTGATTTTGAATGATATCTCTTAAGTTATGCCACATATAAAGGATACCAAAGGCCTGATTAGTAGGCAGGTCTTCTTTTAAGGCAATGCCGCGTTGTGCTCCGATAGTTTGAGCAAATATATTCATAATCGTTTGCCAGAAGCCTTGAGAAGCACTGTTACCAACGGTGCCGATAACATCCGGAACCTGGCCGTCTTTGATAAGCTGAGTGGTAAAGGCGATGTTACGCTTAACTAAGGAGACTTTATCTAAAGATTCTAATACCGGGCTGGAGGCGCCTTGAGTCGGCAATAATGATTCAGCGACATCGCGATTAATAATCCCACGGCAATAGTCACCTCCTCCTATAGGCATCATAGTCAAAAGACCTGCTGCAATCAAAGCATTAGTAATGCGGTCAGTACGATCTGTAGTATGATCACGGAAAACATCAGGAAATTCTAGATGGCGTAAGAAAATATATGCATGGAAAAGTACAGCTAAATCTGGTCTTTCTTCATAGTCAAAATCCACAAAAATAGTTCCCATGATTGAATATTGGAATCTTGATATTTTTTCGCCAGTTATCCTCTTGGTTACCTCCAACCAAATATCTCCTCCTGGCTCTGTTGATTTCCGAATCTCAAGTTCTGCGGGATTACAATCAAGCTTAATGGCAATAGTCGCTAATAATCGAGACTCTAACAAAACTATGGGGCTAGAGGCGCCTGTTTTCGCTATCGTTGCCCTTACCTCTTCTCTTTTCCTTAGTTGCTCTTCCAGTTTCTCGAACTTAAGCAATAAATCATCCTCAACCGCAGAAGGAGCTACGAGCACCTGCGAACGGATGAGCGCCTCAGGAGTAAGTGGTGAGGAAAATTTGATATAAATAATGCTTCCCAAAGGACGCTCTTGAGCGCCGGTATCACTACCGCGCCTTGCCTGCGCACACAGAACTTCTTCACCAGCTACGTACTGCTGAACATCAGCGCTTGTGCCCAGTAAAATTGCATCGCTTAAACCAAACTTATGAATTATTTTCCTGATATCCTCTAACCGCATCTCCGGGCGTTCTTGCGGATACCCTCTCATGGAAACCTGAATAAGATTTCCATGATTTTCTTTGCCAAATAAGGAAAATGCCATCGAGGTTTTAACAGGATCCCAAGTAACTTCATCCTGGCCACTAGGAGGCATTGCCTGCAGGATAGAAGATATTTCATCTAATCCATCTCTTGCTAAAACTGGGCCGGTTAAGGCATTATATATTCCTTTGATAACTTCTTGTGGCTGGCCATTAACCAAATTGATAGTTTTAAAACCCCTGAAGCCGCTATCCAAAACAAAAAAGTTATATCTTCCGTTACACCCTGCAAGAATATCATCCTTTAAGCCATAGGCAGATTCTGCGAATTTTGAGATTAACCTTCCATTCTTTATAATCAGGGTGTTAGAAAGATAGAAGTTGCCCTGATGGCCATTAACCGCAAATACTGGCTCATACTTTTTAATAAAATGCGACAAGGTCATTCCCGGGAATTCTTTAAACTCTTTACCTGCTTCCGTAAATTTCTCTGACCTGAAAAATCTGCTAAAATCATATGCCACGCTATCGTTATTTACCCAAATATCTAAACCTATCCCGGGAGCAATACGAATTACTCTCCCAGCAGCGAAACTTTCTGCATTATCATAAGTAATATCCGCTACTTCAAAACCCTCACTTATCAGCCTAAATTTACTCAAATAAATACCGTCTGCATAAACAACCGCAGAACTTGCCTGCTTTTTAATAGAGCTAGTAAGAGGCTTAGACGAATCTAATGCTAATAACGAAAAACTAGCGGATTTTTCTGGTTTGTCACCAAGAATATTCGAGTAAAAACGACGGTCGGCTTCTAAACCGTTGATATCCATGATTGATGGCGCTGTTTCTTCTGCTTTGAAAGTAACCGGATGAGTATGCCCTGCATAACCCAAACGCGGCAACAAGTCGAATGCTACTGAACCAATTTTTCCGTTACCACTGCCTTTCACTATCCCCATTACACCACGACCACCAATAATCCCGATCTGTCTTAATTTACTTTCCGCCTCAATGCCTTTTAGTTCTTCATTAACGGTCCCATCGCGGAAAAACTCATCATAAGAACCATAGGTTACCAAGACTAACTCACCCCTAGAAACTCTTATCATAAAATCATCTCTACAATAAGCATTTCTCCAATACGAAGGTAAAGGATAATAGTGTATACCTAATTCGTATTCGTGAGCGACCATTTCTTCTAATCTCTTTAAATCTAAGAACGGGGTAAATAAAAGAATTTCTCCTTTCCCTGCTTGTTCTACCTGGTCTGTCTGGAGCATTTTATTTATTTTGGCTTCCAGATAAACAAAAAACTTATCATATAAATAAGCAGGGCGTTCTGAAGTAAATATTACTGCGCTTAAAATATGGGCGGCTGCTATCATAAAATCTTGATCTACTACAGCACGGTATGGTTTAACCATAGGTTTACGTCCTAATAATTCTGCCATAGCAAAAGCAATCATATGGTCTAATTCGTAGGAGTTTCTTGCCAGCTCACTTACAAAATCTTCTGGCAGGCCAAGGTTTAATGATTTTATCTTCTTAAAATCGCCATAGATTATTGCTTCTATCAAAGAAATTACCAAAAATACTTGCTCTTCTTCTTTAGTAGAGCCTGACCCTACCGGCGCAAACGATCTACCGGTGCGGATGTTGGTGGATAGGATACGGGTAAGGGCGCCGGTGGTAATAGGTGAAGAAACAAAGTAAGAGTAAGAGTCAGAGTCGGAAGCAATATGATATTCCTTGGATAAAATATAATAACCTTTCTCAGATAGATATTTGTTCTGGTTTATGGCATCAAAAATAACTCCTCTAAGTTTTTCTGCTTCAGTAAAATAACTGTTTAAATCTTCTAAAAATTTCTCTAAGAATTCGCACATATCATTCAATTTTTCTTCTAGAACATTCTGCCTCTCATCATTGCTATTTGCATAAATCAACGCTTTTATAAATTCGAAATCTTTCTTTCTTAGAGCAAACTCTACTTCGTTTAAAAATCTCTTACTACCTGAAGGAGTATTTGCAATTCTACCCAACATATAAAGAACTTTAAGGAAATCTCTTGTTTGACTCTCCCACTGAGTAAACACCGTTTCGATCTCTGCTACAATCTGATCTTTGTATTTGCTCTTATCAAAAACATAGCAAAGATTATCTAAATCAAAATCGGAGGACGTAATTAACCCTTTTTGTAAAAATTGTTCCTCAAAGTAACTACCAGTCTGTATGCGCAGAGAACCCAATATGCGAGACGGCGTTTCTACAAGTTTATTTTTTTCAAT
>JAHJCJ010000064.1 GCA_018812825.1 Candidatus Omnitrophota bacterium | reverse complement strand
TTCTATATGATAACCTTTGGGAGCCTGTAGATTATATTCTTAATATACCGCAGGAGCAATTTGCCAAGTTTTACGGGATGGGGTCATATGAGAAAAGGACAGAGTTTCTGTATCGCAACAGGTTATTTTATATTCCTTTTAAGATGATAAGTAGAATTATAAACCCTAAATAAATTTTCTCAAAGATCGAAGTTCAGGTAGGGGCGCATTTTGAGGATTCATTCGTTTGTATTAAATTTATTTAGTATATCAAGGAGGGCAAGATGAAAATTTGTATCATCGGAAAGTATCCACCCATTGAAGGCGGGGTTTCAACTTATACCTACTGGCTGGCAAAGGCCTTGGGAGAAAACGGAAACAGGGTATTTGTGGTAACTAATGCGAATGAGGCCGGGTTTGAATATAGGGAGGATATTTTGCCGAAAGAGGCACACAAATTAGAGCCCAAGGGCGTAAAGGTATATAATACCTCTCCTTTAAACCGTAAGTTCATTCCTTCTTATTCGCCTTTTGTTGCAACATTGGCTGGTCTGGCTATTGAAATAGTAAGAAAAGAGAAAATAGATGCCATATATTCCAACTATTTAATGCCATACGGGATAGCTGCCTATATTGTAAAGCAGGCAACTGGCGTTCCGTGGTTTTTGGATCATGCGGGGAGCGATATCACCAACCTCTTCGATGAACCCTTGCTAAATCCTGTTTTTGTAGATTTGTTTAAAAAGGCAGATATGGTGGCAAATTCTCGCCATGTCTATAAGAAATTAGTTAAGCCTGGCTTTATTCCTACGTATGCAATTGCTCCTCTGAGTAAAAAGGAGGTTCATTATAACAAGATAATAAATATACACCGTGATTTTTCTCCAGAATCGCATTCCTTAAATCTCTTTCCGCATTTCCGGAGATTTAATAAAAAGCTGCCGGTTTTTACTTTTATAGGAAAGATTTCAGAGTTAAAGAAAACTTTTAACTTTGTAGAAGCCGCCTCCAAGCTTCCCAGAGGCAAATTTTATTTACTATTTATAACGGAAAAAGGACTGAATTTGATAAAATTGAGGAATTTTATTTCAAGATACGACTTAACAGAATATTCTTGTTTTTTACCTTTTCAACCTCCCTGGAAAATGCCTCAGTTCATCTGTGCTTCTACTTGTATTGTTGCCCCGGAAAGCCAAGAAATGCCTTATTTACCTATCGGTACACATTTCTCCAGAATTTCTTTAGAGGCGATGGCTTGTGGAAGATGCGTGTTACTAGGTGAGGGGATGGCAAAAAAAGGGCTTTACTCTCAATACAAAGACGGCAAGCAATTTTTATTAGTGGATCCCCAGGATATTGAGGATTTTGCTCGTAAGATGCTTAGAATAATTAATCATCCGTCGTTGGCTTATAAAATAGGTAAAGAAGCCAGGATGTCCGTAGAAAAGCAATTTCACGGGCTTTATACGGAATCTGTAAAAGGGTTTATCAAGATATTATACGCTACAGTTTTAAAGGCAAAGGCATAATAATGAAGATTGACTGAAAAATCCTGAAGTGTATAATAATATAATCTTGAGGCCTGTTTCAATAAAAAGGCCATATAAAAGGCAAAGATTGGTATGGTATTTTTTGCAGTTGATTAAAACTAATAAAGGTACCTAGTCTTTCCCGCTTTCAGGTGTTTCTTTGCAGGAATGGATGGCAAGGTAATTGCAGGGGTTTCAAAATGAGGAGGGCGTAAATGAAAGTCAACCTATTGGACAAGTGTGTTTTACACAATAAAGATATTGTCTCTTGGAGAATAATAGACAAACAAGTGATATTCTTACATAAAAATGAGAAGTCGTTTTATGAATTAAATGAAGTTGCCGGTTTTATATGGCAAAAGGCGGTTAGTAAAAATTCTATTAAAAAGATTATCGCCCTCTTAAGCCAATATTATGATATTGATAGGCAAGTTGCAGAAAGGGATACATTAGCATGTATAGAGGATTTACTAAACAGAAAGATATTGGTTATTCGATGAAGGATGCGCGATTTCTTTGCCCTCCGTATTTTGTTATTCAATGGCATCTGACTGAAAGGTGTAATTGGCGTTGTAAACATTGCTATCAGAACGGCAGAAAGGTCAAAGAGCTTTCTTTTAGAGAGCTCAAAAGCATTCTTCCGCAATGCCTAGAGCTGTTTGAAGCCCTCCAGATAAAGCCAGGTTTTGCAAGGATTAATATTGGCGGTGGCGAGCCTTTTCTAAGAAATGATTTCTTTAAATTCTTATCGCTGTTAACTAAATATAAGAGATCGGTTAAGAGTATAATTATGACTAATGGGGAATTAATCACAGATGCAATAGCAAAGGATTTAAAGAAGATGGGAATGTTTTCGGTCCAGGTGAGTCTGGAAGGCCTAAGGCAAACAAATGATGCCATACGTGGTAATGGGGCATTTGATACGGCTATAAGGGCAATTAAATTATTGAGAAAGAATAAGGTAATTACTCGAGTATCTTTGACTTTAACTAAAATGAATTTAAGCGAAGTAGATGGTTTGGCCAGGTATCTTAAAGAATTAGGTATTAATTCTTTGGGGATAAGAAGGTATGTTGGTCTTGGAAGAGGAAAGCTTTTGAAAGAATCTATGCTTTCTCCTTTAGAGCAGGAAGATTTCTATTTCAAGAAAGAAAATCTAAAAAAAGAGCTTAATGAAAAAGGTAAATTCTTCTTTTCTGATGGTTGCGAAGATGGCATTTCTGCTTTAGGAGGGTGGCCTTCAGAGAGAATGAATTGCATAAAGAACTGTTCCGTGATTAATGGCAGGCATTTAAATATCTTTACTAATGGCGATATTCTTACTTGTAGGCGTTTTCCTGTTGTATTAGGGAACGCCTTAAAAGATACCCTTTTGGATGTTCACTTTTCTTCTAATAAGTTATGGACTTTCAGGAATTTGAATAACGCCCATCCTTTATGTAAAAAATGTCCTGAGTTTAGGTTTTGTTTAGGTGGAGCAAAATGCGTGTCTTACGCTTATTTTAGGAATGATTCTGTTCCAGACCCTCAATGTTGGAGGATTTTCAAAAAATTGCCCCCTGTAAATTTATTTGATGGACACCAGGCACGGCAAAATAGCTAAGGGGAATAGAAATAAGGAGGTGAAATTTGGCTAAGAAGAAAAAGACCTATGAAAAGCCCAATGTAAAGAAAGTGCAGGTTGATCGGACGACAAAATTAAGAGAATCTGTTGCTTCCTCTTGTGGCGCTTGCGTTGGTTGCGGTTCCTGCGCTTGCGGTTCCTGCGGTTGCGCCGGTTGTTCTTAAAAGGAACTTGAGCTATAAGCAATTATGATACCTTGTAAATCCATACTGAGAAAAGCAACGTTTATTTTAAATGGAAGTAGGCATTCAATTTAAAGAAAGTAAATTTTCGTATTTAATAAAAATTAGGGCGGACTTTGGCTTTTTCAGCCAGCATTTAGATGTATTAGAGACTAGTTTCTTAAATTGTTACAAAAGAAACCCTACCGATAGAAAAGCAAATCTTACCATTCATTTACAGCCATCTTATCATAACCATAGGAATCGATGTCGCAAAGGAAATGAGGGTAGCCTAAAGGTTTCTATGGATACAAGATACAGGAGTTTTTTATTTTCTACTCCCCGCGGTTCTTTTATAAAGGGAAATTTTGTAAAAGGGTTTGGGGAAGGGGGTATCGTCGAATCTGATAATTATAAATATGCTCTCTTGTGCGCTTTCTTAAAATACTGCTATCTGTACAATTTTTCAGTAAGGATCCACGCCGCCTCGGTAGGGAAAGGAAATAAAGGTTTTCTCTTTGTCGGGAATTCAGGGGTAGGTAAAAGTACTCTTTCGGGCATGCTGAAAGATACCCAGAACTTTACGCCTATAGGCAAGGATGAAGGGTTTGTTATATCTACTCCTGATAATTCATATATTTTTTCTTTTGCGCCGCAAAATTTAGGCAAAGAAAGTCTTGCGCCGTTTCAACCCTGTTCTTCTATTTTTTTCGTAGAGTTACATAAGAAACAGAAAAGCAGGCTTTACCCTATATCTAAAAAAGAAGCTTTTAAAAGGATTGTTTTTCTCTCCGAATTTCCTGATCATGAGAATGATGCGCAAAAAGAAAGGCGTATAGAAAACTTAATGAGGTTGATTAGCCAAAGCAAGTGCTTCTCGTTGATAAATGGCATCGATCTTCGGGGCAATCCCAATAAATTAAAATCTTTATTACGCTCTGCCTTGATTTAGAAAATAATTTCGTGGAATAAGGTTAATGGGTATTGGAGGAGCGAATCTGATATAACTATTTTTGTTATGATGCAGCCCGGATTATAGGCGAACCGGCTTTTGATTATTGCAAGAGGAATTTCCGGAGTTAATTTAGATAAGTTAGTTTTTTAAGTAGGTTAGGGTATTAAGGGGTATACGACTTTACCTGAGCAATTTTTAGGGCAATAATAAGTTTTTCGAAATAAATTATACTTTTTTCCGAACCAGGTATCTTTAAAAGAAGATTTAAAGATATTTCCTAAAATTTCTCCTCTGGAGTGAACGCACCCAATAACATCGCCTTTGATATTGATTACTGAACTCGTCCAGGGAATATGGCAGCGGCATAAAGAAAAAGGAGGCTTCTTCTTAAATCGGTGTAAGTTTCCTTCGGCAAGTGCATTATTATGGAGAACCCCAAGGTAGCTCCTTATATTATTAGCGGTATTTATTTCCTTTGACAATTTAATCAGGCTATTGATGAGAGTTTCTTTATTGGCTTTTGATAATTCCAGATATCCAGGTAATCCCGGGATAAGCGAAACAGGCTTAAAAAGAACTTTACTTGCACTTAAATCTTCAGCGAGTTTAGCCATATCCGGGACGTTTTGATAATTAAGCGAAGAAATCGCATTGATTATAAAAAGTCTGGGCTCTTTGTTTTTACCCTTTATATGCTTCAAAAATAGTAGATTTTCTATGATTCTTTCAAATGACTCTTTTGTCTTGAATGGCCGGATCTTTTCGAAGGTGAGAGAGTCTGCAGAATGAAGGCTTACCATTATTTTCTTAACACCCGCTTTTTTAAAGAAGACAATATTTTCTCTATCAAGGTAATATGCATTGGTCATAATTTCTATATTTAAAGCATGCCTTTGGCACAATTCTACTATTTCCTTAATTTGAGGATGGAGCAGGGGTTCACCTTCTGCACATAATGTAACAGTTTTTGTATGCATTGCTTTCAATTCTTTTATGAGCGCTTCAAATCTTTTTAGAGGGAAAAACCGCGGAACCAAATTCTTATCGTTACCCAGATAAAAAGAATGATACCAACACATAATACAATGCATGTCGCAACTATCAGTAATATCTATAGTTAATTTCAGTGGGCCTACAAGCGTTTTTTTTGTAAACATTCCATAGGCTCTTAAGATATTGGTAGGAGTAAATATGTTATCTTTTGTCAAATTGACTAAGGTGTTTTTTATCTTTAGGAAAGATTTATTATTCATGTCCCAATTCAAACAGTTATAACTTGAATTCTTAGTTACTCTAAGATATAATATTTTAAATTAAATCTCAAGTAAAGTCAAAGGGTTTAAAGCCAAGTTAAGAATGGATTACGCCGTAAGAATAATTAAACTTAGTAAAGAATTTGCTCGGATTAGGGATTGGCCTAGCTTGCTATCTAATCCTTTTAGAAATAACCAGACTCTATTGGCGGTTAATAATATTGATCTTGAAGTAAAAAGAGGGAGGGCATTCTGTATCCTCGGTCCAAACGGGGCAGGGAAGACCACATTAATAAAAATATTATGCACGCTTATCTTACCTACCAGCGGGACGGCTTTTATTAATGGCTACGAGATAACAAAAGACGATCAAAAGATCAGGGCTAGCATTGGATTAGTTACTGGCGAAGAGAGAAGCTTGTATTGGAGGTTGACAGGCAGGCAAAACTTGTATTTCTTTGCCACTCTTTATAATGTATTTAGGCCTTTGGTTAAGCAGAGGGTTGAAGAATTACTGCAGCTTCTTTCGATAGCTGAGCCGGATAAAAGAGTCGGGCTATATTCTGCGGGAATGAAACAGCGGCTGGCTATTGCGCGAAGCTTGCTTCATAACCCACCGATAATAATAATGGATGAACCTACTAAAAGCCTTGACCCTCGAGTTTCGCAAGAACTAAGAATTTTTATCAGAGATGAGTTTGTGCATAAGCAAGGAAAGACCATGCTTTTTACTACTCATAACCTGACAGAGGCAGAATTTTTAGCTGATGATCTGGCTATTATTGAGCAAGGAAAGATAAAAGCGCAGGGCAGCTGGGATGAATTAAAAGGGAATTATGTTTATCCATAAGGCAATTGCTTTTATTAAAAGAGATTTTTCTATTCAGACAAGTTACAAATTAGCTTTTATCCTGCATTGGCTAGGCTATTTCTTCCCGCTCATAATCTTTTATTTCATCGCAAAACTTTTTGAAAAAGCACAGGCAATGCCTCTTGAGGCTTACGGCGGCAGGTACTTTCCTTATGTACTCATCGGCATAGTAATTGTAAATTTCTTTGGCGCAAGGGCAGGGATATTTTCCAGTAGCATAAGAAGGGAACAGCTGACGGGAACTTTGGAATCGCTCCTAGTTACTCCCACTAAGATTTCTACGACAGTAGTTTCTCTGGGTTTTTGGAACATTATTTCTTCCACTATTGTCGCCTTTATTTATTTAGTCTGTGGATGGCTCTTTTTTGGCGTTGATTTGAGTAATGCCAACATTATCTCAAGTATCGTGGTTTTTGGCCTGACCATTATTTGCTCTGTCAGCTTAGGGATAATCTCTGCTTCATTCACTATGGTCTATAAGATGGGGGACCCTGTTTCTTATCTATTTGGCAACGTAATGGGCATTCTCGGCGGGGTATTCTTTCCGGTTACCATGCTACCAAAGGGCCTGCGGTTTATCTCCCACTTTTTACCGATAACATTTTCTTTGAAGGCACTGAGGCTTAGTTTGTTAAAAGGTTATTCAGTTGGGCAATTAACTACGGAGATAATTGCTCTTTTGTTATTTTCTATATTTCTCCTGCCTCTTTCGATACTGATTTTTAAATATTCGGTTAGAGAGGCAAAAAAAAGCGGTAGCCTTATACATTATTAATACATTCACAAATGCCAGCTTAAAGAATTTTTTATCATTGCCTAGTTAGGGTTATCCATCGGGACAATCCTGCTTGTCAAAAATTTAGCCCAGAGATGACTTTAGCGGGAAAATTGGGAGAAAAACTTCTATGAGAATCCGGGGTGTAGGTGTACAATAGATACATGTGGTGTGCTTACCGTTAAGTTGTTTTTGTTTGCAGTATGCTTGTAAAATAGCAGAAATTATAACAAAAAAGCTAGATAAATCTTGACTAACACATTGGAATAACGAGGCGCACATTTTAAGATACACATTTAAAGGTTTACATAAAGATAGCTTTTGAACGCAATTTTAATTAAAAATATCTTCTTAGTAAAGACTGTCAAATTATTTAAAAAAGGAGATAAAATGCAAAAGCATTATCTGATTTCGACATTTATTTTAATTTTCAGTTTATTTATAGCGAGTTCGTATTTAAGCGGGCACAAAGTTTATGCCCAACTGTCAACAGATAGCAATCCTACGGCACAAGAAGAAAAAATTAGGGGATTTGATCTTACGAATGTTACTTTGGCGCAAGAACAGTCAGAAAAAATAAAAGCTTTAGAAGCGGAATTTAAGCTAGAAAGAAAAAATATAAACCAGGGGTTGGCGATAAAGCTTTTGGAGAAAACAACCTTACTAAATACATATCCGCTAGATGCCGAGAAAATCATTGCTCAACAAAAAGAGATAAACCAGCTTTATTCGGAATTACAGGATAAACTTACTATTTGTCAAATAAAGATGGCTGAGGTTCTGACGGAAGAGCAATTTAAGGAATTCAAATTCGTTCCCAAAAAACGTGCCAGGAAGAGGGCTAAACAATAAACTTCCTCATTATGTTTTAAGCCTTTCGACAACATTTGCAGCAGCGGGCAGGATGAAGGGGCTATGAATAAATCTTGAGTTTTTTTAGAAGAAAGATGTTCGTGGGTCTTGGCGCATGTCCAAGCTGCAAGGACAAGGAGAATAAGAAAAATGGCAGAATCAAAATCTGAAAAGAATAAGTGGTTGTTAATAGTAATGTTATGCACACTCATTTTTGGGATGATCATAATCTTGTACCTGTTTAAGTATAAAAATACCGCATTTATATATAGTCTTTTTTAAAAGAATGCCTACGAGACAAAAGTTAAAACTGCACAAAAAAATAAGATTAATCATATTAGGCTTTTTAAGCGCTTTAATAATTCTGGAGTTAGTATTACGCCTGGCCGGATTTCTTTATACCCTTCATGATAAGATTAAAAACCATTCGTATATAATACAAAAAACACAGACTAAGCAAGTTCGGATTCTTTGTCTAGGGGCTTGTTATACGGTTGGTGTAGGGGCTTCATATAAATCCACCTATCCTTACTATATGGAGAATATTCTAAAGGCAAATTATAAAAGTAGTACAATCAAAGTTATTAATGGCGGCATGAGAGGAAAAAACTTTTCTTACTTCGTAAATAATCTACCAAAGATAATTAAAGAAAACCAGCCGGATGTTTTAATCTTAAATATAAATACCAGAGCGGAGCTTGATGCAAATAATTTAATCCTTGCCAAC
>JAHJCJ010000063.1 GCA_018812825.1 Candidatus Omnitrophota bacterium | reverse complement strand
TTCCTTTATCAGAGACATTTATCTACACAAGCCTTGCCGGTGCGCTTGAGTCAGTTCTCTTAACTAAACTTATGCTAGGTTTTGGTCTTGTAATTGCTGGGATCATAGCTTATATCATCATTGCCAAGATCTTTGGTAATTTTGTAAGAGACAGGCAGGTCAAGCAATACAATGACTTATTTAAAAATTATTATAGCAAGCGCGAAAGCCTGCCCCAATCTGTGAGATTTAGAATAGAAGCATTGCTAACTCAGTTCCCTATATTTATTGACCAGGAAGCATATAAATATGCCAAAGGCACCTTAAAAGCTCTTACAGGTGCTAATACTACAACAAGCGTAAATATCAAATCCTCCGGCTCCAGCCCGATTGTTTTAAATTCTCCTATAAATAAAACTAAGAAAAGACTTGGAATATTTACAAGGGTATTGTTAATTACTGCCGTACCATTTTTACTTACGGCATGCTCAGAAAGAACAGTAGAAAAAATAGAAGAAATTATCTTAGTTTTTGGTGCAGGACCACTAGTTGTAATTGATCCGGCGATTGTAGCAGGGATATTGGGTATTATAAGGTTGAGTGTCGCTTTCTTGATATCTGCGATAAAGAAAGTAGCGACTAGCACAGGTCATATATTCCTACCTGTGAGTTACTATATATCTTGGTATATATGGAGATTAGATAGCTATGATCCTGATATTCGTTTAAGCGCCGTCGTCGCATTGAGTCAAATCGGTAATACCCGTGCAATCCCTATTCTCTTTGAAGCATTGGAAGATGATTTCTGGTATGTTCGCAATGCCGCAGCCAAAGCCCTTGTAAAGCTTGGTGTTAGTAAAGAACAGCTTGCAGTAGGTTATATTCCAGCCTTAAGAAATTTCCGCGAAACCAATCGCCAACAAGTTATATCCGCATTTATTGAAATTGGTCAGCCCGCCGTTGAGCCTTTATTTATAAAATTAAAAGAAGGTTTTGCTCCTTGCGAAATAGCCAAGGCTATTATAGGAATTGGCGGAGAAAGAGCCATTTTTATAAAAAATCTACTTTCTGAGATAAGACGCAAGGCAGAAAGAATTACTTCTTACCAGTGGTTTTTATCCGAAGAAAATTTACGCAGTTTATTACCTGAGGCTATCAGAGCAAGGGAACAGGGATTAGATTTTAATGTTGTAATGGGTCCGATAGCAGAATTAAAAATAATTCCTATTCCCCATTCTTCCAAACCTGAACAATCCTCCAGCCCTATGGCTGTAACCAATTCTACACACATAACTTTGATTAGTATAGGCTCCCCTGCGCATTTAACTTTATGGAATGAGTTGTCTTGTGAGACATTAAAAGGAGATTTAAAAGGATTCTTTGGAGACAAGGTAGAGGTTAATATAAAAGGATTGCGTCTTCCAGAAAATACTGCCAGTATAACTGAAGAAGTCATAAATGCAGGACCGGATATATTAGGAATTTCTATGCAATTAGGCTCCCTTGATTTAGTTGACGGATTCCTGAAATCATTTAGGAATAGCGAATTTCATAATATCAAAAAGCCCCTTGTAGTTATAGGTAATCAAATACCAACATATTTTCCGGAGGAACTAATCGAAAGATATGGCGAAATAATTATTGTTAGGGGTGAAGGTGAATTAGCGTTAAGAGGATTGGTTGAATACGCAATAGGCAAAAAGCAATTAAGCGAAATCCCCAGTTTAGTGTTTACAAAAGAAGGCCGAATAGTTTATACCGAATGGATAACGCCTAATTTAGAAGATTTGCATTATCCGCCAAGTAGCGATACCATACCAGATATTGTAAAGCGTGGGGGAAATGCAATGGTACAAGCCAGCCGAGGTTGTCCATGGGGTAGCTGTGCCTTTTGCACCAGAAAGTCTTTCCGTAATGGAAGGAAGTGGGAAGGTTTTAGAGTAGAGAGGGTGTTAGAACATATAAAAATTTTAGTTGATTTAGGCATTACTGAGATAGAATTTGCAGATGATGAGTTTACAGGCGGACGCGTACCCGAAAGGTTAAAGCGCATTGAGAAGCTTGTCGATGGCATAGAGGATATTCGGAAAAATAAAGGAGTAAATTTAACATTTCGCATATTCACTAGACCAGATATTATTTATAAGGAAAAAAATGAGGAGGGAAACCTGAGAATCAGGAATTTATTGTTAAGACTAAAGGATGTAGGTTTGGTTAA
>JAHJCJ010000062.1 GCA_018812825.1 Candidatus Omnitrophota bacterium | reverse complement strand
TCTAAAGGGGATGAGGTTATCGGTGTATGTAAGAAATTAAAAGAAATTGAAGCCTTCAGGTAATAGGTTATACTTTATTCAGCCAACGATTCAAGCAATTCTATAGGTTTTCTTTCTCTGTAGATAACAAGAAACTTTAAACCCGCCATCAAAACACCCCGAGTCCAATGCAACTAATAGGATTGGGTGTCCTGATTGGGCGCGCACTAACTGTAGAAAACTGCAATTCCTTATGCTACAATAAATGCGGTTCTTTCATTATTCTAAACCAATAAGAGGATATGGGTGTTGAAGAAATCGCTTCGTATTAGCGTAGCTTTGTCTATTAGCCTATTTATATTTTTATCGGTTCTTTCTTTTATCTCGGCCGGAGATGATCGGTTGCTTTTTTATGCTAAGCTCATATGGACTTTGTTAATATCTTTCCTCGGGTTTTGTATATATCAAAATGGCATTATTTCAAAGTACAGGTCAATTCTGTTTATTACAATTGCCTTTTTCTTTTTTCTAGAATTTAAATTTTTCCGTTTCATATCTTTTACTAAAACAACAATCCCGCCATATTGTCATATTGCCCAGGCACCCACGCTGTTTAATTTTCTTAATAGTCAATTTTTGGCTATAACTAGCGGCCAATGGCGGGTATGGGGTGTTTTAACCCTGGGGTTTCTTTGGCTTTTAATAATTTTTACCATAGGCCAGGGGATTTGTTCTTGGGTTTGTTTTTACGGTGGAATAGATGAAGCATGTTCAAAAATCGCCAGAAAACCATTAATAAAACTAAAGATTTCCAGGCCCTGGCGTGATTTTCCCATAGCATTTTTAATATTTCTCTTGATTGTATCTTTTTTGCAAGGACTGCCTGTTTTTTGTAGCTGGTTTTGCCCTTTTAAAATGACAGAAGCTTTTTGGGAGAGTGATCCGGTTATGAGAATAACTCAAGCCGCGTTATTTTGGTCAGCTTTAGTAGGATTTGTAATTATTCTTCCAATCTTGACTAAAAAAAGAACATTCTGTTCTCTTATTTGTCCCTTTGGCGCGCTCGTAAGCCTCTGCGGTAAAGTAAGCCCCTATAAAGTAACGATAAATAAAGAAAAATGTACCTACTGCGGAAAATGTCAGGATCTCTGCCCCGTATTTGCGATAGAAAACAAGGTTTCACATGAGTATAAAATATCAAACTTTTGCAATAGATGCGGGAAGTGTATCGACGCCTGTCCTGCTGATGCGATAAATATATTATCTAAACAAACCGGGCGAGAGATCGATACGAGGGATATTTTTGTTTTTCTGTCTCTCTTGGTAACCGGGGTAATATCAGGTTCTTTTGTCCCGCGAGTATTTTTGCAATTAATAGGCCTAAAATGAATCGGATAATTTTAGAAGGTCTGGTGTTGGGGTTATCTGTCGGAATTTATTGCGCAGGATCATGCCTTGTATTTTTTACGCCTTATCTTTTTATCGAAGGTAAGCAGAAGGTGCTTGAAAATATAAGAAAGATATTATCATTTATGATGGGCCGGCTTATAGCGTATGTCGGCTTTGCGCTAATTATGGGTTTTTTAGGGTCATCTAATCAGAATATCTTTACAGCCAGATTTTCTTATATCTGCCTGATCGCAGCGTCATTATTGATGTTAATTTATTCTTTGACCCATAGTTTTAAAGATTTCAGATTCTGCGCACCCCTTATCAACCGGTTGAGCCTGATGCGCATACCATTTTTTCTTGGCATATTTACAGGGCTAAATCCCTGTCCGCCGTTTTTGGTGGGAGCTGCCAGGCTTTGGACTCTAAACAGTATCCTGGGAGGTGTCATATTATTTACCGCATTTTTTATCGGAACATCTGTTTATATGGTCCCGTTGATATTTGTTTCTTATTTCAGCAAGAACGAAAGGATTAAACAAATAGCCCTGATGGTGGCTTTACTTTCTAGTTTTTGGTTCTTATTTATGGGGATTTCGGGGTTAATACGTTAAGTTTATCTGCGCTCAATTATGTATAACTTTATTTTTTTGTATTATGGTCTTTTGGCGCTGCTGACACAGCTTGTAGTTTTTAGAGAGCTCTCAGTCCTCTTTTATGGCAATGAACTCTTCCTCGGGACATTTTTATCTTCCTGGTTATTTTGGGTTGGACTGGGGAGCCTGTTAGTGCGGCGCTTGTTAAAAAAAGAACGGCCTATTGAGGCATATTTTTCTTACGGGTTTTTAGCAACCTCGTTATTGTTTCCCTCCATGATATTATTAATAAGGGCGAGTAAAAGCGTATTTGCCTTCGGGGAATTTATAGGCCCTGTTGGGACGGCCTGCTATACTTTTAGCGCAATGAGTGTTCTTTGTTTTGTGATAGGCGGACAGTTTAGTTTAGCCTGTGCCGCAGCGTCTAATAAGACAAATAGAGAGGTTGTCTTGGGCCGGGTTTATATGTATGAGGCGCTGGGCGCGGTAATAGGAGGAGTGATATTTACTTACATATTGATTGGTTCTGTGCCGACATTTATTATTGCTCTAGCGCTATCGGTAGGATGTATTTTTATAAGTTTCGGCATATTAATTAAAAAAATATCCTTTAGAATTATATTATTGATTGTGGCGGCCCTGGCAATATTAGCTGTTAATTTTATGGCTGAACCTGCGGTAAATAGAATGGAGTGGAAGGGGTATCAATTTATTAAGCAGAAAGAGGGGCGTAATGCGACTTTATCTTTGGTAAATATGGGAAGTACTAAAAATGTTTTTATGGATGGTGTGCTTACGGCAAGTTTTCCCAACCCCGAAGGTTATGAGCCGGCAGCCCATTGGCCGTTACTGGCAAGTGCCGAGCCAAATCAAATATTGATCATAGGAGATACATCTTTAGGCGTAATCAAAGAAGCTCTTAAATATAACCCCAAACAAATAGATTATGTTGTATTAGACAATTCATTTATCGAATTGATTGAGCCTTATCTAGATTTTGAAGACCTTTCCGCTTTGCGGAATCCGCTTACTCATACTCATTATCTCGATGCACGGAGTTTTATCAGGAATAATAAAAATAAATATAATACTGTGATAATAAATATCCAGGAGGTCCCTAATCTTAAAGCTAATAGATTTTATAGCGAAGAATTCTATAGCCAGCTAAGGGGCATATTAAAATCAAATGGGGTATTGGGGCTAAGTGTTGCTTCCTCAGAAAATTATTTATCTATGCAGACCCGGATTTTCAATGCCTCGGTGTATGTTACATTAAAGTCTGTATTTAAGGCTGTGGAGGTTATCCCGGGGGATAGCCTTATTTTTCTCGCCAGCCCCTCGGAGATAGATATGCGAAGAGAAACGCTCCTGGGACGGCTTGATAAAAGAAATATCTCCAATCATTACGTAATTTCTTCCTATATCGAATATAAACTTCAAGCCAAGCGCCGCGGTGAATTAAAAAGAATATTGCAAACTGCTCCCGGCGTAGAGATCAACAGGGATTTTAGGCCAACAACTTGCTATTATTTTGCCAACCTCTGGTTGAATAAATTCGCCTCGCCATTAGGATATCTTACGGCGAGCATTATCTTTATTCTTATCGCACTGAATACTTTTAAGAAAAGAAGATTATTATTTTTTCTCTCTCAGAGAAAAGAGCCGATTCTTATATTTGTTCTTGGATTCATTAGCATGTTACTAGAGCTGGTGCTTTTATTGAGCTATCAGATAATTTCAGGCTATGTTTATTGGCAGATGGGGATACTTTTTTCATCATTCATGTTGGGATTATTTTTAGGCTCACTCTTAGGTAATCAGTTTAAAGATAATTCCCCAAAAAGATATTCTATTTTACTGACGATATTATGCTTAGCTATTATAGGGTTATCTATATGCGCGGTTTATCTTTTACCGTATTTGATCTATTTGTCGACTCTGCAGAATATAGCTATCTTCATTGCTTTTTTGGTCTTTATCGGAGTTATTGTTGGTACCGCTTTTGTTATCGCCAGTTTTCTTATTCGAGCAGATGATGTAATGTTAAAGGCAGGTAGTCTTTATGCGGCTGATCTTTGGGGCGCAGCGTTGGGAGCAATACTTTCCACGAATTTTATAACGCCTATTTTTGGTGTTTTAGGAGCGTTAAATTTTTCAGCCGTTATTGGATTGGTAGGGCTGGCCATATTTCTGATATTATCCGGGAAAACTAGTTAATGATCAAGAACATAAAATTATATCTATTTTTAAATATAGCCCTTTGTATAATTACTGTTTTTATTATTGCGGTATATCCGCCACCACAAACAGTAAGCAGCATTCTTACCATTGATAAGACGCGGGTTAAGCAGGCAGATTGGGAGAGGCAGGATTGCTTAGGGGTGCAGTGCGAATTATGTCCTTTCCGTTGTTTTCTTTCGGAAGGCAGCCGCGGCATATGCCGGGTGAGGATGAACGTCGCAGGTAGGCTCAGGACCCTTGTTTACGGCCAGCCGGTGAGCGTGCATATCGACCCTATTGAGAAAAAGCCCGTATATCACATGCTTCCCGGGAGTCGCATTTTTTCTATCGCTACCGTGGGTTGCAATTTAAGATGTAATTTCTGTCAGAACTGGGAGATTTCGCAGCGTAATCCCGAAGAAACAAGGGAAGGCGATAAAATCCTAACCCCCGAGCAAGTGGTGGAGGCGGCAATAGCGAATAATTGTAATTCTATTGCCTATACATATTCAGAACCCATAGTATTTTATGAATATGTATTGGATATTGCCAGGCTTGCCAAGCAGAAAGGCTTGAGGAACGTTTTGGTAAGTGCGGGTTATGTAAATCGCGAGCCATTAAAGAAGCTTGCGCCTTATTTTGACGTGATCAAGATTGACCTCAAAGGCTTTAATGAACAGTTTTACAGAAAAGTAGTGGGCGGTGATCTAAAATATGTCTTAAGCACTTTAAAAGAATTGCATAAACTTGGAGTTTTGACAGAGGTGGTCAATCTGGTTGTACCGGGTTTAAATGACGATATGCAAGAGATAGACAGGATGTGTAAATGGATATATGATAATTTGGGACCGGATACGCCACTCTTTTTCTCGAGATTTAGCCCTCAGTATAAATTAGGCAATCTACCCGCTACTCCGATAGAGACATTAGAGAAGGCAAGAAAGATAGCAATGGATATAGGGTTAAGATATGTATATATTGGCAATATAGCGGGCCATCCGGGCGAAAACACCTTATGCCCGAGTTGCGGCAAGATGCTGGTACGCAGGTACGGTTATACAATACTGGAAAATAATATAAAGAAAGGAAGGTGTATCTTTTGCGGCAGAGAAATACCGGGAATATGGGATAATTGAGGTAGATATTTAACAGCTATTTACCAGTCAAATGTTTACGTAAGTTACAGTCAAAAAATACCGGACAAAACTGATAATTTTGCTCTGTAGCACTCGGCAGGTTATTGCGCTCTGCGCAAGGATTTCGCTAGATTAAACCTTAAGGTGCCTGACCCTTGATCTTGCTGTCGCTCGATCAAGGATTTCGCTAGATTAAACCTTAAGGTGCCTGACCCTTGATCTTGCTGTCGCTCGATCAAGGATTTCGCTAGATTAAACCTTAAGGTGCTCAATTTGCGTGAGAAAATAGCTTCTTTAAATCACGAATTTATTTGATAACCGTTCTATCTTGCCTTATAATACATATTTGTAGGTAGAAAGAGGTTTTCTTTTGGTTGATACGAGAGGAACGCATTCTTACTTTAAAATTTTCTAATTAAGTATGTTTAAAAAATTAATAAAGCTGATTTTTGCAGTTTTTCTAACTATAAATCTCTATGGATGCATGGTAGCTATGATATTTGTATCTGAAAACCTTAAAGTTAAGCAAGATTTAAATGTTTCTTACTCTCAGGCATTTGATATTGTTAAGGGGGCTGTGATAGAGCAGGGTATAAAGTTTGATAAGGCATTGATAGAAAAAGATGTTGCAAGGATAAACGGAAATTATGCTGGTAAGAGTGTCCACATTTTTATCCATAAAATCAGCGATTCTCAATGCACCATAGCAGTGCGGGTGGGAACAAGTGAAGCGGAGAGAAAGATAGCTGAAGGAATTCTTCAAGCTATTATAGATTATGCTAAAAGAAAATAAACCTGACCCTATTATTTAAAAGGAGTATTTAGATGGCGGATAAAGAGTCTGCATCCACATGGAAGAACCTTAAAGAAAATTTCCCCTGGAAGGATATGTTTTTAGGTTTTTTAATCCCGAAGGTGCTTTTTCTTTATGGTGCGCGTCATGGCGCGCCTTTTCTCTGGGGAGCGATATCCGTAGTCTGGTGTGTTGGGGTATTTTATCTCCATCAAGTTAGGGCTCATAAGGTGAATTTCTTTGCCATCTTTGCCGTAATTATGATTATGGCGCGCATAATTGTGGTGATCGCCGAAAAAAATCCCAGGATGTATTTATACGTGTTGGCATTGGATAATTTAATCGTGGGTATTATTTTTATGGCATCGCTTTTATTTAAACGCTCATTGATGCAGATGTTTGCTGATTCTGCTAATGCAAAAATACCGCAGGAGATTCTGTCCTCAGCGTATTACGAAGGAGCCTGGAGGATAGTTACTTTCGCATGGGCAGTAGTTTATATACTGTTTGCGCTAGTGTTGGTGTTATTAAAATCCTGTAATCTAAAAATTGTCGGCTTAATCGATATGTTCGCTGGTTGGCCGCTTATGATTATTTTATTTCTTTTTACTCTTAAATTCCCTGCTTGGTACTGGAAAAATAATTACGTTAAGATAAAGGCAGGGCAATAAATGAAGATTTTAACACGAAGGTGTTGGCAGTAGTTATGTTTATAGATAAGTTTTTAATTTATTAAAAAAGAGGTGATATATGAAGGTAGTTGTATTTAACGGTAGTCCGAAGGCAGATCGCGGCAATACTCATGTCATAGTATCGGCACTCCTAGAGGGTATGGCGAAGGCTGGCGCATCAACGGAAAATGTCCTGTTGGCGCAAAAGAAAATAAACCACTGTATTGGTTGTTTTACGTGCTGGACAAAGACGCCGGGTGAGTGTGTTTTGGAAGATGATATGGAAGAGTTACTCAAGAAGTATATGAGCTCCGACATTGTGATCATGGCCAGTCCGCTCTATGTCGATCACGTGACCGGCATTATGAAGGATTTCATGGACAGGAGCCTGCCGTTGGTATGCCCACAGTTCGAAATGGGTGATGTGGGGCAGACGCGCCATGTATCGCGTTATGAAAAATATCCTTCGATCATTTGGGTTTCTAACTGTGGGTTTCCGGAGAAGGACCAGTTCGCGGTTTTGCAGCTGGCGTGTGAGCGCGATATTCGCAACAACAAGGCTGACATCATCGCGCAGATCTATAGGAGCCAGGGGCCGCTCCTTACTTCGGATGATCCGGAACTCGAATTGGCTCTGAATCGCTATAAAGAGTTGCTGCGGCAGGCAGGCGCGGAGATAGTTTTAAAGCGTAAGATACCGGCCGACCTTCAAGAGGAGTTAGAGAAACCGCTCATTCCGGAAGACGAATATTCAAAAGGAGTGAACGCATCGTGGAATTCCGACTCATAAGTTTTTGAGAAATTCGGGAACTTATTAAAAAAGGGGAGCTTAAATGAATGAAGTGTTTCTCCCATAATATAGGACATTTCGAACTCCTTTGGCGTGTTCGCTGCGTTTGTTTGCCCAGGGTTTTATTAAATAAAAGCTTGAAGTGTTTAATTTGCAATAGGGGTTAGTTCTTTAAGCCCGGAATACTCTTGATATAGTAAACTATTACGTATATAATTATCTTTGTAAATACAGAAAAATTTCTCCTTGGTTTATACGAGAGAAGTTTATCTCATACATAATCTAGTGTCAGGATGTTTTGTTGCATATCAGCATTACTACGGATATCTTCCTCTGGTTAAAGAGCATAACGCCAAAAAGGCGTCTCTGATACCCAAAAAATACTCCGGAATAAAAAAGTGTCTGGGGTTAAAATCACTCTGGCGGAAAAATGTCTTCAGAAAAACTCAGCTTTGATTATTCAAAATCAAAAACTCTTCAGCTTAAACTAAGCGGAGATTGGCAACTTTCCGCAGGCCTTCCTTCGGTAAATGAAGTTCTTGCTCAACTTGATTCTCATGCAGATATTACAGAAATTAGTTTTGTTGCATCTCAGGATTTTAAATGGGATAGCGCATTTATTTCCCTTTTGCTTAAATTAAGCAGTATCTCTAAACAAAAGAATATCCGGATTACTGTTCAAGGCCTTCCGCCGCAGGTGGAAAAGCTGCTTAAGCTTACCCCTGCGCAAGCTGAGAAAATAATACCCCATAAGATAATAGAGGAGTCTTTTCTTGATGGTATAGGCAGCAGGGTTATTGAGGTCAAAGTTACTATTTTCTCTTTGCTAAATTTCTTAGGTGATATTGTGCTTGCTTTTAAGCGTCTTGCTTGCGGCCAAGTTTTTTTTCGGAAAGATGATTTTTTTGCCATCGTACAAAGATGCGGAATAGATGCCTTAGGCCTAGTTTCGCTGATTAGCATATTGGTAGGGATAATTCTGGCTTTTATTGGTGCGATTCAGTTGAAGTTGTTTGGGGCGCAGATTTATATCGCTGATATCGTTGGGATTGCCATGGTGCGGGTAATGGGGGCGATAATGACGGCAATTTTAATGGCTGGTCGCACCGGAGCCAGTTTTGCCGCAGAGTTAGGAATTATGCAGGTTAACGAAGAGATCGATGCATTGAAAACGCTGGGAGTTTCTCCGGTTGAGTTTTTGATCATGCCGCGCGTATTGGCATTAGTAATGATGATGCCGCTTCTGACTATTTATGCAGACCTGATGGGTATAATCGGGGGTTTTGTTATCAGTACGGGTGTCTTAGGGCTTAATCCGGTTGAGTATTCCAACCATACTATAACAGCAATAAAGCTGAGTAACCTTTGGCTTGGTTTGATCCATAGTTTTGTTTTCGGTATAATTATTGCAGTTGCCGGGTGTTATCGAGGGATGCAATGTAAGAGAAGCTCTGTAGGAGTAGGGGAGGCTACAACCTCGGCAGTAGTTACAGCAATAACCGCGATTGTGATTGCTACCGCAATCATTACTTTTGTCTGTCAGATAATAGGAGTCTAATTAATGGAAGCTGTTATTGAAGTAAAAAACCTTGATTTGGTTTATGACGATTTTGTAGTGATGCGTGGGCTTAATTTCAACGTAAATAAAGGCGAGATTTTTATTATTATGGGGGGTAGCGGATGCGGAAAAACTACCCTGCTTAAAGCTATGATCGGTCTTAATCCGCCGCAAAAAGGGAAGGTTTTATATGCCGGGGTAAGCTTTTGGGACGGGGATGAGCAAGGCCGACAGAATATTATGCGCCGTTTCGGAGTGCTTTATCAGGGAGGAGCACTTTGGAGTTCGCTGACGTTGGGCGAGAATGTCGCGCTTCCGTTACAACTATATTCTAACTTATCAGGCCTGCAGATCCAGGATTTGACTTTACTTAAACTTGGGCTGGTAGGGTTGGGCGGTTACGCTGATTTTTATCCCGCAGAATTAAGTGGAGGCATGAGAAAAAGAGCGGGTTTGGCCAGAGCAATCGCTTTAGACCCGGATATCATTTTTTTCGATGAGCCTTCGGCAGGGCTTGACCCTTTAAGCGCAAAGATGCTAGATGACTTAATCCTTGAATTAAGAGACAATTTAGGGGCGACGATCGTAGTAGTAACACATGAACTTGCCAGCATTTTTACTGTGGGTGATAACGCCATACTTCTGGATGCCGACAGTAAGGCTGCGATTGCGCAAGGATCGCCTAAATATTTATTAGCCAATTCTAAAGACCCGCGGGTGATTAAATTTCTGACGCGCGGGAAAAGTAAGGAGCCGGAAAATGAGAAAAGCCAATAAAACACTGATTGGTGCGTTTGTAGTGGGGGCGGTTGTGTTGCTGATCGTAGCCATAATAGTTTTTGGGTCCGGCATGCTTTTTAAGCAATCGGATAAGTACGTTTTATTTTTTGACGGCTCGATAAAGGGGCTTTCGGAAGGGGCGCCGGTAATTTTCCGGGGAGTTAAGATCGGAAATGTTAACAACATTGGTCTTTTGTATAATGAAAAAGAGAGAAACGTATTGATTCCTGTAACTATTGATGTAGAATTATCGCGGGTCAAGGGAGTGCCGGATAAGTTTGGTTATCCCGATTACAGGCAATTGATCAAAGAGGGGTTACGGGCTAAACTTGAGATTCAGAATTTTATTACCGGCCAGCTGATGCTAGGGCTTGATTTTTATCCGGATCAACCGGCCAAGATGTATGATATCATTAAGAAATATCCCGAATTGCCTGCGTTGCCGATATCGCCAGATATTTTTGATGTCATGAATAAGATACCGGTGATAAAAATCGCAGATGATTTAGAGCAGACGGTTAGCGGTATTAACAGGCTGGTAAATTCAGAAGGTGTTGCTGAGCTGCAGAAAACGCTGTTGGAGGTGTCTCAGGCTGCGCGTTCAACACGGCTGCTAACAGAGTACCTTGAGCAGCATCCGGAAGCATTATTAAGAGGAAAGACAATACCCCAAGGAGAACAAAAATGAGAAGATTTGGATTTTTTTATCATAGGATAGTCAGCTGCGGTTTGCTTATTTTTGTTTTAAGCGGATGTATTTCTGTCGGCAGAAGTATTGATCCGCGTTTTTACATGCTCAAGCAACTGGGGAAGAATGAGGTTGCGCAGAAATTTAATATTCCCTCTGGCATAATTACCGTAATCGGCCCCGTGGGAATTCCTCAATATCTGGACCGTCCGCAGATGGTTACTCAAGATGATAAAGGGATGATGAATGTTGCACAGTTTGACCGTTGGGGTGAATCTCTTGATGCAGGAATAGCGCGACTGATTATCGAAGACCTCAATCTGATGCTGCCGGGAGGGACATTTGAGATGTTTCCTTGTAACTTTGCTATTCCCTTGGATTATCAGGTGATAGTAGGGGTTCTACAATTAGAGGGCAACCTTAAAAAAGACTTTTTACTTGTGGCGCAATGGTCGATTATCGATGCCGGCACCAGGAAGATGCTTTTTACAAAAAGGTCGGATTTGGTTGAGCCGATTAACCCGCGTAATTATTCCGGTTTAGCGGAGGCACTGAGTAAGGCTATTGCTTCATTAAGCGCTGAGATAGCCCAGAATATATCGATATTAGCAAATCAGCCAAAAAAGACCGGGCAAAACGAACAAATTTAGCAAACAATTACCTTATGACAGGCTTAAAGAAGGCTTGCGCAAACTTTTTTGCGGTTAGGTATTAGATGGTAATTGATCTTCGCCTGATTTTAATAAATTCTCGATTATGCTTGACAGAAGGATAAAGATTCATTACCATAAGAACAAGGGTGAAGTGAAATAAAGTATTTTGGGTTCAGAATAATTTTTATTTCTGAAGGTAGTATTGATGGTCGGGCCGCCATCTACGAAGGTAGAAGGGGGCTCTTTGTTTTATTAACCCATAGAAAAGAAAGGAGAACCTATGGAATGGCGAAATGTTCCAAGTCCTGAGGAGATAATTGGCGTGGGTAAGAAGAAATTCATGGATTTTTCGAAGTGGATTCCTATTGCAATCATTATTTTGTTCGTTTTGGCTGGTTTGCGGGATCTAATTTATTCAATTGGCCCGGATGAGGTAGGTGTAATCCAGAGATTCGGCAAATTCATCGGCTTAAGCTCTTCTGGGCTGCATGCAAAAATACCTTTTGGGGTAGACAAGGTGACGCCGATTAAGGTAGAGAAGGTTTATAAGGAAGAATACGGGTTTAAGACCATAGATCCGGGAGTAAAAACAAGATACTCTTCTGGTAATTATCAGGATGAGTCTCTGATGCTTACCGGAGACCTGAATATTCTGGATGTACGTTGGATAGTGCAGTTTAAGATAAAAGACCCGGTAAAGTTGCTTTTTGCTACGCGCCGCCCCGAAGACAATATACACGACATTTCCGAAGTAGTTATGCGGCGTTTTGTCGGCGATTATTCGGTAGATGAGGTTCTTACTACTAAAAGAGAAGAGATAGATGATTTGGCGCAGCAAGAGATTCAGCGTATACTCGACAACTATAATGTTGGAGTACATATAGTCACGGTCAAGTTATTAGATGTTAATCCTCCTCAGTCGGTAAAGTCTGCATTTAACGAAGTAAACGAAGCTAAGCAGGAAAAAGAAAAGATGATCAATCAGGCCTGGGAGGCATATAATAAAGTTATTCCTAAGGCCAGGGGGACGGCAGAGAAGACTATCCGTGAGTCAGAAGGGTATGCTTTGGATAAGATAAACCGCGCTAAGGGCGAATCAGCAAGGTTTTTTGCTACTTTAGAGGAGTATAAAAAAGCGCCGGATATAACCAAAAAGAGGCTGTATTTAGAAACTTTGACACAAGTGCTTCCTAATGCAAAAGAGAAATACATAATCGACTCGCAGCAGAAATCGATTCTGCCTCTTTTGGATATCAACAAAAAAGGAGGGCAGTAATAATGAGAACGTTACGTTTGATTATTGTGACTTTTGCGGTATTATTTTCTATTGTAATTTTATCTTTTGCCATCGGCGCGGTGTATGTAATTGAAGAAGGTAAACAAGCGGTTATTACGCAATTCGGAAAGCCCGTGGGCGATCCAATTATTTCGACAGGCCTGCATTTCAAACAGCCGTTAATTCAAGAAGCCCACTATTTTGAAAAAAGGCTGCTGGATTGGGACGGAGACCCGAACCAGATACCTACTAAAGATAAGAAATATATCTGGGTGGATACTACTGCCCGCTGGAAGATTATCGATGCCTTGAAATTCCTGCAGTCTGTAGGCAATGAAATGAGCGCTCAGGGCAGACTCGATGATATCATAAATTCCGCAACCAGGGATGTAATTACCAGCCATCTTTTGGTTGAAGCAGTCAGGGATTCTAACCGTATCCTAGAGTCCAGGGCAGAAGGCGAGGATATGATTGTTACGGACGAGGCGTTGGAACGCATCGAGGTAGGCAGGAAAATGCTGGAGAGCGCCATTTTAGAAAAAGCAAAAGTTCTTGCTCCTCAGTATGGTATTGATATTGTTGATGTGCGTATCAAACGCGTAAATTACGTAGAAGATGTGCGTAACAAAGTTTATGACCGTATGATTGCTGAAAGAAAGCGTGCCGCAGAGAAATATCGTTCTGAGGGCCAGGGTAAATCCGCTGAGATAGAGGGGCAGGTAGCGAAAGAATTAAAGGCGATTACTTCGGAGGCCTATCGCCAGGCGCAGATTATTACCGGCAAGGCGGATGCCGAGGCAATCAGTATATACGCTGCCGCATATAGTCAGAATTCCGATTTTTATTATTTTATGAAGACACTAGAAACCTATAAAGATACCATTGATGAAAAAACTACGGTGATTTTGACAACCGACAGCGACTATTACAAATACCTTAAATCCCTGGAGGTTTTAAAATAAGATATCCAGGATTAAGTATTAATTTGTTTCCAGTTACCTACTATCATTCGGCTCGGGAATGCCTCTCTGATCTTGCTATGCCTGTTTGCAGGGAGTGATTTATAGCAAGCCCCTTCTGGGAGGCTTGGGCAGGTCCGCAATGAGTTATTGTGATTCATATTGATCGCAATATTCTATTAAGCCTAAAGCAGATTCAACGGGCATTAAAGGGCGCCGGTTTCTGCCAAGGGCCTATTGATGGTAAGATTGGCTTTAAGCCAGACGCAATTGCTGAAAAAATGCCGCCGAAAGAATTGAATACATATTTATCCAAATAAGGAAAATGAAAGTAAGAAAAATATTTCTATTTATTTTAATTATTGTTGTGTTGGGTGTTGGGGGATATTCTGGCCGGCAGCAGTACGCTAGATTTCAACGCGCTAAGCAACAACAGCTTATCAATGAAGCAAGAAAAGCTGCGTGGCGGAATCTTCAACAACGCATTAAGAGTGAAATAAGCCAGTTTAAAGGAGAATCCGGTATAGTGGTTAAGGATTTAGAAACCGGGTGGGAAATTTCATATGCAAAGACTAAATTGTTTCCTTCGGCAAGCTTGGCCAAGATTCCTCTTATGGCGGCAAGCTTTTTGGCGGCTGATCAAGGGCGCATTAAGCTTGATCGTAACATAACTTTAAAGTTAGCAGATAAGCTTACCGGTTCAGGGGTACTGAAAGATATGGCTGCAGGCACTACCTTCAGCGCTGAAAGACTAATTGGCCTTATGATTTATGACAGTGATAATACCGCAACCAATATTATTACAAACTTAGTCGGTATTGATTACTTAAACAGCGCGTTTAAGGTTTTTGGGTTAAAGAATACAAAGCTATCCCGAAAGATTGCCGATTACCGATCGCGCGACAAAGGTATTGAGAATTACACGACCGCTGATGATATGGCCTTATTATTAGAAAATATTTACCGAAGAACACTTGGTAATAAAAACGTTTCTGATCAGTGCATAGGTATGTTGAAATTGTCGCGCATGAATGACCGTATCCCTAAATATTTACCCGCTGAGATAACTATCGCTCATAAAACCGGACTCGAGCGGGATGTTTGTCATGACGCAGGCATAGTGTTTACCTGCAAAGGTGATTTTGTTATTGCGGTATTAACGAAACACGCGAATTCTACCGGCGCCTCATCAAAATAATTTATCGCTAAGGTTGCATTGTATGTTTATAACTATTTTGAGCAATTTTAATAAAGGAGGCATGTTATGAAGTTTAAATTTGCGATTATGATGTTTTTAACGATATTTAGCATGTCAGGATGTGCTTATATTCAAAAGGCTAAAAGAACTGATGAGTTGGAAAACGAAAATCAGAATTTACGGGCTCGGATTGTTCAGCTTCAGAATGAAAAAACAAAGGAAATCGAGCATGTAGTTGAACAGAAAGACAGAGAGCTTTCCGAACTTGAAAAAGCAAAACTCGAGTTGGAGGAAGCCTTAAAGAAGGAAATAGGAAGCTATAAAGCTAAACTAGAGATGACTGAGCGTGGGCTTGTGATTACTTTTTTATCTGAAGTATTCTTTGCTTCCGGCAAAGATATAATCCGGGAAGATGGCAAAGAATCAATCCGGAGAGTCGCTGAAGTTTTAAACCGTGATGTCCCTAATTCCAACGTCGCCATAGAAGGGCACACGGATAAGCAGCCGATAAAATATTCGGGTTGGCAGTCAAACTGGGAGCTTTCATCGGCACGGGCGTTAGCGGTATTGCATTATCTTGTTGATGAGTGTAAGGTTGTGCCGACAAGGCTTTCTGCTAACGGTTACGGAGAATTCAGGCCGGTAGCGGCAAATGATACAAAGGAAAACATGCAGAAAAACCGCAGGGTTGAAATTGTTATATTGCCTTCTAAGATCAGTAAAGTTACGAAGGGAGTATTAAAATAAATGCTGCCCAGAGATATAATGTCAGGTGGCTCTGGCCAGGTATCTGATATCTTTTACTTCTAAAAGAGCTATAAATTTCAGGATAAAAAACCCGGACAAAGCAGACTTTTTTAACGCACTCGCTTGGCGTAGGCTATGGCTGGTTTGCTTAAGATCACGAAGAATAACCTTTTGCAACGCTGAATTTTCTTGATAACTGCCATATTCAGCCTTATAATATAGTTGTAGAAAAAAGTTTCTTTTTGGCTGATAAGGGAAGGATCATAATTTTATAAAGTAAAATAGATAAGATGAAAATAAATCGTATTTTGAAAACAATATATTACAAATATTTTTTCATGTTAGCTTTAATGTTGATATGCTTAATCGGATTTTTAGACTATATAACTGGATCAGAGTTGCAGTTTTTTATATTCTATCTTTTGCCGATAGGAATGATGGTTTGGTTCGGTGGTTTTTATTTGGGGATTCTTACGTCTTTGATAAGTGTTTTCACATGGGCGGGCATAGATATATCTACGAGACATCATTATGCTTCAGTATATACTTTTGCTTGGAATGGTAGTATTAGGTTTATAATTTTTGCAATAATTGCCTTATTCATATCTAAAATTAGGAAATCTCAAGAAACCTATAAAGATATTGTAAATTTCATAATTCATGATTTACGTGTTCCCTTGGGTGTGACTGCGTCTGCCATTAGTAACCTGGAAGATTTTACTGCACTGGATAAAACACAGAAAGACATGGTCACTATCTGTAAGATTGCAACTCAAAGAGGGCTAACGCTTATTAATTCAATTCTCGATTTGTCTCGGTTGGAATCCAGGAAAATGCAGTTGGATATAAAAAATACAGATATAGGTGAGGCAATAACTTCCGCATTAGAGATGGTTTCCGTATACGCAAATAATCAGAAGATAGCATTAGAAAAGCATTTGGAGTCTCTCCCGAAAAATTTTTATACGGATTATACATTGCTTTTACGCATTCTGGTAAATTTATTGAGCAATGCAATTAAAGCAAGTGAAAATGGTTATACGGTTTCCGTTTGCGCAACAGGGGTTGGCAACAACATAATTTTTAGTGTCATGGATCAAGGAAGGGGATTCCCATATCATACAATTTCAAAAGTCTATGGAAAATTTACTCAATTTCATAAAAAAGAAAAAGACGGTATGGTAGGCAGTGGTCTGGGGTTGGCTT
>JAHJCJ010000061.1 GCA_018812825.1 Candidatus Omnitrophota bacterium | reverse complement strand
TTAAACCTGTAGCATCAACCCCAGAAGAGTTTGGCTGATTATAAATTTGCAGATACTCCTCAACAAGCTTATTGATAATTCCCACAATATTCTCTTTTAAAGAAAACCCTTCCAAGATCTGCCGGCGCTGACCATAGATAATCTCTCTTTGTTTATTCATTACATTATCATACTCTAAGAGTTGCTTTCTGATCTCAAAGTTATGCTGCTCAACTCGGCGCTGGGCAATCTCAATTGAACCAGTAACCCAGGGATGCTCGATAACCTGGCCTTCTTCTAAACCTAACTTGTCCATTAATCCAATGATCCTATCTGAACCAAACAAACGCATAAGATCATCTTTTAATGATACATAAAAACGCGAAGACCCAGGGTCACCCTGCCGGCCACCTCTTCCACGTAGTTGATTATCAATACGCCTGGCCTCATGGCGCTCTGTGCCTAACACATGCAAGCCTCCTAATCCCGCAACCTTATCATGCTCTAACGCAGCCTCTGATTTATACCGGTCAAAGATTACTTTATACTCACTAAGATAATTCGGGTCTGTGGGATCCAACTTCTGTTTAGCCACGTTCCTGGCAATAAACTCAGGATTACCCCCTAAAAGGATATCCGTGCCGCGGCCGGCCATATTCGTGGCAATAGTCACTCCTTTGTACCCGCCGGCCTGAGCAATAATCTGCGCCTCTAGCTCATGATATTTAGCATTCAACACCTGATGCGGTATCCCTCGACGCTTAAGCATCTCAGAAAGATTTTCAGATTTATCAATGGTAATCGTACCAACTAAGACAGGTTTTCCTGATTCATAAAGCCCAGCGATCTCTTCGACTACAGCAGCAAATTTTTCTTTTACGGTCTTATAAATACGGTCGGGATAATTCTTACGCACTAGAGGCTTATTAGTAGGCAAAACAACCACATCCAACTGATAGATATTTTTGAATTCGTTAGCTTCAGTAAAAGCAGTTCCGGTCATTCCCGCTAACTTTTCATACATCCGGAAATAATTCTGAAAGGTGATCGTGGCTAAGGTCTGATTTTCCCGTTCAATCTTTAGCCCTTCTTTAGACTCAACGGCCTGATGCAGTCCGTCTGACCAGCGCCTGCCCGGCATCAGCCGGCCGGTAAATTCATCCACAATAATTACCGAGCCCTCTTTAACTACATAATCCACATCGCGCTGAAAAAACTCTTTTGCCCGTAAAGCCTGAATAGTATGATGCCGGTATTCAATTGTTTCTAAGGTATGCAAGGTATCGACACCCCAAAGCTTAGCGGCCTTAAGCTCCCCTTCTTCGGTAAGGGCGACAGTCTGTGCCTTTTCGTCCGCCACATAATCAAAACCCTGGCCTAAATCCAATCCTTTATATTTAGCATCGATTTCGTCTTTTTCCGTAACCCGGCGGCCATTTAATCCTTCGACTATCTTCTTGGCGGTATAATATTTATCCGTAGACTCTTCCGCGGGGCCTGAGATAATTAACGGGGTACGCGCCTCATCAATCAATATTGAATCAACCTCATCCACAATGGCATAATAAAAAGGCCGCTGTACCAATTCTGCGATAGAATATTTCATATTATCGCGCAAATAGTCAAAACCAAATTCATTATTTGTGCCATATGTTATATCACAGGAATAAGCAATCTTTCTTTCTTCATCGGACATATCATGCTGAATAGTACCTACGGATAGCCCTAGGAATTCATAAATCGGCCCCATCCATTCACGGTCGCGCCGGGCAAGATAGTCGTTGACCGTAACAATATGCACCCCTTTACCTAATAAAGCATTCAGATAGGCTGCCAATGTCGCAACTAAAGTCTTTCCCTCCCCAGTAGACATCTCCGCAATCCTGCCTTCATGCAGAATAATGCCTCCGGCAATCTGTACATCAAAATGCCTTAAGCCTATGGTACGTTTAGATGCCTCTCTGACCACAGCAAAAGCCTCAGGCAATATATCAACAAAGATCCTGTTCCGGCTAACCTTAAGTTTTTCTTTTAATTTCTCTTTTTCCTCAGGCATAACCACTGAAAGCATAGCTTGTTGCAGTTCTTCTAAATCTTGCGCAAATTGTTCAGACTTATTGATTAAATGCCTTCTGAACTCATCTGTCTTAGCGCGAAGCTGCGCATCGCTAAGCTGGCTTATCCTGGCCTCAAATGAATTTACCAGATTAACCCAACGGCTCAATTCAACCATCTTATTCATTGAAGGACTGGGCATTTCGGAATGTAGAACAATATTTACCCCGGGGAATCTCCTCCTAATGGCATCCTGCTTATTTTTAAGAATAATCTTTTTAATCAACCCAAGCATGCGAGTACCTTAAGTTTTTATTTAGCGAAGCCCTTGTTTATTGGCGTTTAGTTTAAGAAAGGCTTCGATGAATTCATCCAAAGCTCCATCTAAAACCTTTCCGCTGTCTCCAGTTTCAAAATCCGTGCGATGATCCTTAACTAAATTATAAGGATGCAGGACATAAGAGCGGATTTGGCTACCCCATTCAATCTTCTTTTTGTCTGAATCCTGCTGTTTTAACTCTGCTTCTTTTTTGTCCTGCTGCGCCTCATAAATACGCGCCTTTAGTATCTTTAAAGCAGTTTGTTTGTTCTGATGCTGTGAACGCTCATTCTGACACTGCGCAACAATCCCAGTGGGAACATGGGTAATCCTCACCGCTGAATCCGTAGTATTAACACTTTGGCCACCGGCGCCTTTAGCGCGATAAACATCCACGCGCAGATCTTTTTCCTCAAGCTTTACATCCAGTTCTTCTTCTATTTCGGGAATTACATCTACCGAAGCAAAAGATGTATGTCGGCGTTTATTGGCATCAAAAGGAGAAATGCGTACTAACCTGTGCACTCCGCGCTCTGCCCTTAAATAACCGTAAGCATAATCCCCTTCAATTAAAACAGTGATATTCTTAATCCCTGCCTCCTCACCAACAAGCAGATCAATTGTTTTTACGCTGTAGCCGTGGCTTTCTGCAAAACGGCTATACATCCTAAAAAGCATCCCCGTCCAATCGCAAGACTCTGTGCCGCCTGCTCCGGCATTAATACTTAGAATCGCGCTATTCTTATCCAGCGGTCCACCTAGGAGCACCTGAAATTCCAATTTATCTATTACCGCCAAAAGGCTATCGGTATTAGCCGCTAAATCCAAGAGTAGATCACTATCATCTTCTTTAAGTAACGAGATAAGCTCTCTAAGATCCTGGTGTTTTTTGTAAACCATATCCCAAGGCTCAACTATTGCTTTAAGGATTTTTAATTCTTTAACTATTTTTCTGGGATGATCCGTATTATCCCAGAAATCTGCGGCAGACATTTGGCCGGATAAAACATCTATCTGTTGTTTTTTATTTAAAATGTCAAAGATAACCTCTTAAATTCTCAATCCTTAAACCAAGGTCAACTAATTTAGTTTTGATTTCTTCAAACATGGCTATCTCCTTTAAATGAACACTTGATTTACGAATACCTGCCTGCCACTAGGCAGGTGTCAGTATGAGTAAATCAATGTGTGAATTTATCCCGCCTTCTTTATTCCCCTAAAAGCCAGCATAAATTCATCGCGGCTATCCGCAGCTTGGATAGCATCCTCTTCACTAACCTTCCCCTCTTGAACCAGTTTAACCAAAGACTGGTTAAATGACTGCATCCCAAATACCGCCCCATCTTCAATAAACTTAGGAATTTCCCAAACTTTTCCTTCGCGGATCAAGCGGCTGATAGTAGGAGTCAAAAGCATAACTTCATAAGCAGGGATACGGCCTGAGCCATCTTTAACAGGCACCAGGCGCAAAGAGATTACCCCTTTTAACAATGTAGCTAATTGATTCCTCACCTCTTGATGCTGGTGCGGCGGAAAGAAATTAATTAACCTCTCCACGCTCTGGGAAGCATTAATGGTATGCAAGGTGCTTAAAACTAACACCCCGGTTTCCGCTGCGGTCATGGCGCTGGAAACAGTTTCATAATCGCGGATATTACCGATAAACATTACATCCGGGCTCTGTGAAGTAAAAGAACGCAGGGCAACCGCATAAGAAGCGACGTCAATACCTAGTTCCCGCTGGTTAATAATTGATTGCTTATCTTCAAAAGTAAACTCAATCGGCTCTTCAGCAGTCAGGATATGCTTCTTGGAGTTGCTGTTTATATACTCCAACATACTGGCAATAGTCGTGGATTTTCCGCTGCCCATGCTTCCGGTTAAAAGCACCAGGCCGCGGGTTTCAAGTGATAATTTTTTTAATATTTCAACGGGAAGATTTAACTCCTCAAACGTAGACATATAATTACGCACATTTCTAATAACAATAGACGGCCAGTTCCTTTGCATAAATATACTTACCCGGAAGCGCCGGCCAAATTCATCTAAGTATACGGCAAAATCTATATCCATATTATTCCTGAAAATATCAAGTTGCTTGAAATTAGCCAGCTGTTGAGTAGCAAGCACAACATCCTCGACGCTTAACATATAATCGCGCATAGGGATAACCTTGCCATCGATGCGCAAACGCGGCGTGCATCCAGCCCGATAAAATAGATCCGATCCCCCCTTAGCTACCATCTCCTGCATTAATTCCTTGATCTCCATCTTTTCCTCCAAGATGTCCGGATAACCCTGACATTGTTAAATGTTTTTCCCCTCAGGCTAAATATTCTGAGGCCTGCTCAAGCACTTACCTGCCTACAAAGGCTTTCTTTTCCCCTGACCCAATAGAGTGAGGACTTCGCAATGGACTGCTTATAGGCTATCATGCTTGCCATACATGTCCCCTTCAGGGGGCATGTATGACTACGCGAATACCTGCCTATAGGCAGGTATTCGCTTGATTATAACACTTTATTTCCTTTTAATGTAGAATTAAATTCCATATATTTTGCAAACATAAGCCGGCTTTGGGCATCTAACGCCGGAGAAGAACCAAGAACCAATATTATAAACGGCACAAAAAACCACTCTAAAACCAAAAGCACATTCTTAAACCAACTGACCCCCTTAGGCCTTGGCGGAAGAATTGTCCAGCTTAAAAATATCCAGGTCAAGCTAGTCAACAAGGTAAACTGAAACAGTAATCCAGTAATCTTCGGCAGATTATATGCAATAGCCATCTGGCTAAAAAATCTTCCGCCAAAAAATATAGGCAGCGGACCGATAACCACCAAAATAACCGCCCAGATTGCCCATGTAACATGACTTTCTAAAAGATGAAACAACCTTCTGAGCTTCTTAAACAAAGAGATATTCCTATTTTCAATAAACCCGATTGCCACGAAAGGGAAATTCTCTACGCCCCACGCCCACCTTCTTTTCTGCTTATACTGCACAACAATAGTCCGCCAAATACTATTGGAATAAGCTACATCCATGGAAACTGTAATATATAACGGAATCACGCGGTAATCACCATTATAATGCAAAAAACCCTTCCAATAAATCACTGAGTCATCTGAAATCATATTTCTCGGCCAATAATCCACCTCAACTAAGGTCTTAAAACTCATGCTATGGCTGGAGAATGTGACAAACTTCTCAAGACGCATACTCTCAATCATCTGACAAAATGAGCTACTTATCTCAACCAACCTGGCAAAAGACGGCGCCTGCCAAATATTATTATTATAAACCGGCATCGGCTGATAACTTGCCTGATGCGGCTTATCCGAAGTCAAAAAATGATAGCTCAGGCAACCAAAATATTCCGGATCAACACAGGTATCTGCATCAAAACAAGAAACTATTACATGCTCGCAGCCGATTCCCCGGGCAACGATAAACTTTTTAGCAACCTTGGCTGCCCAAGTAGCATTTGCACCTTTAGTACGACTCTCCCCAGGCAGGCTATCTGGATGAAAGGTAGTTAAATATGCGCCAAATTCCCCGCCGAACTCCCCCTCCAAAGCTAAGGCATTATCGTGCGCGTGAGAACTTCTTTCCTCAAAAGCCATAACCACAATAAACTTTTCTTTAGGATAATGGCTCGTACTTAAAGCAGTTAAAGATGGCCGCAAAACTTCCAGGCCTTCATTATAGACTGGAAATATAACTAACTGATATAAATCCGACCAACCCTTTTGCTGCCCCAGACCTAAACAACGCCCTAGCCAATCTTCGCCCTTTTGGCAAGAGATCTGGCGATGAGCCATGATCAAAAGCGTAGTCAAATAAATTGTACGAATAATCCAATAAAAATCAAAAGTAATAATAATAATAGCGCTGACTACTGGATAATTAACCGACAATAAAATAAGTGAAATAATTATCCCCCAAGACACCCCTCCGGGAATAATCTCAAAAACTCGCTTTAAGATCTTGGTCTTACTCATCTTGCTTCTTCATCAACCTTTCAAATAAATAAAGCTCCGGGCTCAACTCCAGCTTATACAGGTTATTATAAAAGTTGCCATCGGGGCTTTTCTGGTTATCACTAAAATAAAGTATCTGGCGTTTATTATCGTAAAATGCCTCCGCGGCCTCTTTGTTTAATTCTATCAGATTGACCGCTTTAGCCAATGACCTAGATTCAATTACTGCAACATGTTTATTAGTCAACACTATTAAATGGTAGCTATCCGAATGCCAAAATACTTTGATTATTTTCTCCTGGGGATAATCCAAAGATACGAAAGAATCTGAATATTCATAATCATCCAGAGCGTCAAGAAAAATTACGCTAATTTGATGGGGGCTAAAAATAAACATTTTATTTTTGTCCGCAGAAACCTCCCAGCCATTAATCTGAGCGAACTTCTCAGGCAAGCTTGCAACATCCTCAAAGTTGCTTCCGTCTAGATCTGATCTATACACAATCTTATTCTCTTGATCCAAATAATAAATCACTCCTTTTTCAATATCTACGCGAAAAGAAGAAAACCTTTCCTGATTTAACTGCAGCAGATCGGGCTTTAAAGGAAAAAGGATAACCTTGTCAATACGACTAATCCTGCCTGCCTCTACGTCTACCTCGGATTTCCAAGGGTAATATTTCACTAATGCTAAAGTAACTTTATAAACACCTGGCAGAAGCTCCTGTATGCTTGCCGGACTCTTCTCGCGGATAAGCTTACCATTAAGATATATACTTGCTCCTTCAGGCTGGGTCTTTATATAAATTAAACCAGTCTTAACAAATTTCAAGGTACGCGTATTGAATTTGTAACCCAGAGCAAATGATAGAATTAAAGGCAACCCGCCGAAAAATAAAAACAGGCTTAAATAAAACAAAAAACCTTTCGCTCTTTGAAAAGCGGAATCCGTAATAGAACAACGCCCTCTAATGGTATAATTTTTCCTTAACCAGCTAAACATTTCACCAGTTCTTGCTCTAACGCCAATAAAAACTTCTTTTGTTTTGAACCAAACACATACCCGCCTATTTCCTTATCACTCCTTATTACACGATGACAGGGGATAATTAACGGATATGGGTTGTGCTTTAAGACCTGCCCCACTGCCCTGCATGCCTGCGCAGAGCCTGCTTTTTGCGCCACCCATTTATAGCTGCGCACCTGCCCTAAGGGGATACTTAAAACTACCCTGTAAACCTTGGCTGCAAACAATGTCATCTTCCGATCAATTCTTTCCGACGCAGCAACAAATGGTAACCCACAGCAAACCTATGCGCCTCATCACGCACCCGGCGGATTAAATTTAAAGCCGGCGTATCCTTTAAAAAGCTTAGCGGCCGTAGTTTCTCACTGCTATATATATGCTCCTCTTCTTTGGCAATGCTGACCAAGGGAAGATTAAGGCGTAATTCCTTAAGCTGCCTATCTGCAGCTAAAAGATGCCCCTTCCCTCCGTCAATAAGCAATAGATCCGGTAAAGCGCCTTTTTCTTTAATAAGCCGGCTATAGCGCCGGTGCACCACTTCAGCCAACATCTTATAATCATCAATCCCCTGAAAACCCTTAATACGGAAACGACGGTAATTATTTTTATCCGGATTACCACAGTAAAAACTTACCATTGAACCCACCGCCTGCTTCCCGGAGATGTTGGAAATATCAAACCCTTCAATCCTCTCTGGGAGCTTCTTTAAACCTAACTTATTCTTCAAATCTTCTAATTCGCTCTTGCGATTGACCCCGCTTAATCCTGCTGCCAGCTCAGCTAAAGTAGAAATCTGATCACGCACCATCGCTGCTGCCTCAAAATCCCTGGCCCTGGATTTATTTTGCATCGTTTGACTCAACCTATGAATCAACAGGTCAACCTTACCCTCTAAAATAAAAATAATATTATTAATACCCTGGCTGTATTCCTTGCGACCAATCCTGCCTACACAAGGCGCAGGACAGAGGTTAATCCTACCGTATACGCAACTTTGCCTGGGTAGGCTCCGGCATGAGCGATACGCAAAGCTACGCCGGACAATTTTCAAGGCATTTTTTAAAAGCTTGGTGTTAGTATAAGGTCCGAGATACCGGCCAACCGGATCATCCTTTTTACGCGTGATACTTATCGATGGGAATTCTTCTCCGGAAATCCTGACAAATGGGAAGCTCTTATCATCCCGAAGAGAGATATTATACCTGGGTTTAAACTTACGGATAAAATTGGCCTCAAGCAATAAAGCCATGGCCTCATTAGGAGACAACCGGAACTCAATATCAACTACCCTGCTCATTAAAGCAACGGTTTTATTATCTAGTCTCCTAGTCGAATAACTAGCCAACCTTTTTTTTAAAGAATTGGCCTTCCCCACATAGATCACTTTCCCCCGGTTATCACGCATCAAATAAACACCCGGAGAATCCGGTGCACATAAAATCTTTTCTTTTATTTTCTGCGGTTGCTCCATAATGATTGTCTAAGATTTTTAAGGGCCAGCCAATGCACAAACTCCTTAAGCTCAGCTACGCCAAAAAGAAAACAAAAAACAATATAGGATAATGCTCCACAAAACAGGGCCCAACCGAGATTTAAAGCCCGGTTCACCAGAAAACAAACAGCCGCCATACAAAAAGAAGCAGCCAGGATACGCAAAAAAGAAGAAAATATTCTACGCTCTCCAAAACCACCCAAACGTTTACTTAGAATAAAAAATAATAACAGGAAGGTAATTATCCCTGAAATAGATGTAGCCAAGGCCAAGCCGCCTATTTTTAGCGGAAACATCAAAATCGCATTAAATACAATATTCATAATTAAAGCTAAAAACGCTATTTTTGCCGGGGTGGCCGTATCCTTAAGGGCAAAAAAACAGGATTGCAATATCTTTGTCCCTCCGTAGGCGCTTAATCCAATACTATAAAAAAACAAGGCATTGCTAGTCAAGATGCCTGAATTAAAATCAAACCTGCCCCCGCCAAAAAGTACAGACACTAGAGGATGAGCCAGGACCATAAAAACCGCACTTGCTGGAAGCATTGCAAAAAATACTGCGCGCAAGCCCCAGGAAAGCGTAACCTTGAGATTATCCTGATTATCCTCTAATACCTGCGTAGAAAGAGTGGGTAGGATCGCCTGCGCCAAGGCATTGCTGAAAATACCTATTGGAAACTGGATAAGCCGGTAAGCAAAATAAAGCACCGCTACCCCACCATCTCCAACAATTGCTATTAATGAACCAAAAATAGAATCAACGAAATTATTCAGCTGGTAAATACTGGAACTGGCTAACCGAGGTAGCATTAACCTTCTAACCTGAATCAGCCCGGGATGATTAAAGTCAAAAATAAATTTGAAATGAAATCCTTTCTTATATAAAACCGGCACTTGCACTACCAACTGCAACAGACCGCCTAGTAAAATCCCAGTTGCCAGGCCTTTAATACCTTCTCCGAAAAATAGGGCACAAATAATTATAGCGATATTTAAGAGGCAGGGCGCGAACGCCGAAACAGTAAAGTTCTTAAGCGAATTAAGTATGGCCATGGCATAAGCAGCTAGGCCGATAAGCAGTATGTAGGGAAAAATAATCCGGTTAAGCCGGATAGTTGCTTCCAATTTCTCAGGAAAGGCAATAAAACCAGGGGCAATTATGCGCACAATGAGGGGAGAGAAAATAATCCCCAGGATAGTTATAACGCTTAATATAACCAGCAACAGATTAAGCAGAATATTAGCCAGCTCCCAAAACTCTTGCTTTGAGCGCTTAAGGTTGTATTCGCTTAAGACCGGAACAACCGCGGCATTAGAAGCCCCTTCGCCAACAAAATCCCGGAAGAGGTTAGGTATACGGAAAGCAATAACAAAGGCCTGCGCATAAAGGTAAACCCCGAACAGTCTAGCAATAACTACATCCCTTATAAAACCCAAGATACGTGAGGCAAAAGTAGCCAGACTAATAACAGTTGCCGAGCGTGCAACTGCCTGATTTTCACTGCCTAAAGAAAATTTGCTTGTTGACATGAATAATTAATTATGCTATTAATATAAAATCGTAAAGTTAACTAATGCCCCGCGCTAATTAGGCACCTCGCCCTTATAGGAATTGGGCCAGTAACGCCTCATGCGGGTATGCCCTTTTTGAGCTAACACCCGGCCTTAAAGCAATGACCGGTGCAACCTTCTGGGGTAACACCCCGCGTTTATAATGAATTACGCGGGTGTGTCCTACTGGACAAGGAGAATAAATGCCAAGGCGCAAAACATCATTAAAAAGTAACCGCGTAAACAAAAGAAAACATGCTCGTAATGTCAAAGTAAAACTTCAGCTTAAAAAAGCAATAAAAAAATTCCAGGAATTGCTTGTCAAAAAGAATTCCGTTGAAGCAAAAACATTCATTACCAAAGTTTTTTCTCAACTGGATAAGGCGGCAAAAAAAAATATTATCCGTTCTGGAACGGCTAACCGCAGAAAATCACGCTTAATGCGTCGCTTGAACAAATCCGCATAAACCAATCACTAATTTTTCCAAGGCGAAGGCAGGCTTTAGCCTGCCTGTTTTTATTTCTACATCGCAGCCAAGGAGGAGCTTAATTTTCCGCTTGGCCTCTAAATTCTGGATACCCTGTTTTTCCCAGGCATAACGTAAGGCCCCCAAAATACGCTCAGGAGCCTCCCCATTCTTTAAGAGCTGATTTAAGAGGCGCAGGGCGTAATCTGTCTTCTTTAACTCAATCTGCCGGTTTAAAGCAAAAGTGTCCGGGTTAACTGTTTCCTTAAAACGCATTACCTTGACAATCTGGGAGATATTCTTAATAAAACTATCTTGATAATCATAATGCTCCAGCATCAATACCAAAACTAATTGCTTATTCGGCTTTTTAGCATACGCTAAAAGAAAATCCCGGCATGCCTCATCCAGAGAATCCGCGTCTTTGATTACAACAACTCTTTTGGCGCTTTTTAAAGGGATGATTAGAAATCTTTCCTGAATATCTTTTAAGGCTGTTTCTTTTGCATATAATGTATCGAGATTAAAATCTTGGAGTTCTTTTGGAAGGAATTCCTGCTTTATTTTCCTAAGCTGGTTTTCTTTGGACTGGATATCCTGGCCGATAAGCAAATAAACCATATTACCATTGTTCAACTGTGCGCTCGACAATACGACGAGCTAAATCTTCTATCGCGTTGATCACGGCCGCATCTTCAGAAACCCTAATAACATTGCCAGAAGAAAAACTAGTAAAATAAGAATAGTTGCCGTTAAAATTATTCTCTTCCCAAACCAGCTTAT
>JAHJCJ010000006.1 GCA_018812825.1 Candidatus Omnitrophota bacterium | reverse complement strand
CTCACTTTGGGAACCGACAGATACAATGAAGAAATAAAAAAGATTACGGCAAGTGAAGTATCCAGCATCATGGAAAAAGATATAACTACTATCAATCCTTATATAGAAATAGAAGATGTTGCTACTTTAATGATTGAAAAAGAGATTTATTATCTACTTGTGGTAGATAAAGATAAGTTAGTAGGCGTAATTACAAAGAAAGATATTGTTCGTGCTATTGCGAAAGGAAAGGGCTAATTACAGGAATAAGCATCTTTTCTAAAGAAAAGGGTAGCTTAAGTAATCATAGATAGTTTTTCAGATATTTTATCAGCTTCTCCTGACATAAGCCAGTTGCGAAATGCGTCATACAGGGGGAGTAATTTTTTTTAACGCTCCGTGACAATTTATTTTACAGAGCGTTTTTTTGTTTTATTTAAAAATGAAAGTGTTAAAATAGGAAATGAAAGGAGTTAAAAATGACAATAATTAAATTATTTGATTTTTTATTCCAAGCCATTCCTATTGTTTGGGTTTTTTCAGGAATATTTTCAGGCAAGATACAGGGGTTGGGGTTTATATTGCCTATTATGTTGGGATTTTTGATACTGCCTTATCAGTTTATAAGCTCGATAATTATAGTCCGTTCTCAATTTTTGAAACATGAATTAAGCAAGACTAGCTTGATTAGAGTGATTTTATGTATTTCAATTGTAGGTTTATTGTTGCTAATGTTAGTAGCAAACTATAATTGTTGGTCTGTCCGAGATATATTAACATTTTCAAATAATGAGTTTACCCGCTTACAAAATTCCTATACTATACATAAGGGAGAACCTTATTTTACTTCTTGGTCTCTGTGTGAACTTTTAGCTAATAGAAACCTTATCTTTGTCATGCAACTTATATTTCTTCTTTATATAGTGCCCCTATTCTTTATTTTAACGCTTGTTGAGAGATTTATAGATGTAACTAGGCAAAAATAAAGGAGTAGTTTAGGTAAGAATAGCTAGTTCTTGGCATACTTTTCCCGCTTCCACTGCCATCAACCAGTTGCGAAAATCGTCCAATAGGGGAGCCAAATCTGACTCGAACCTTGCGGAAATCGTAAGGTTCGAGGAAGGCCTTCTATAGCAAATAGCTTGCAGAAGGCCTTTTGTTGAGGTATAATTGACCCGTGAAAATAATAACAGAAATATTATTGTCAGGCGAACTTAAGCAGATGGCCGCGGCCACCTTTGGTAATTTAGTAAAAGCTGTAGCTGATGTTGACAGGGAAATTATCGCAGTTGATGCGGAGCTTCATTCTGATTTAGAAGCCTTGCTGCTTGAGAATGGATCAAAACAAGAGAGCCTTTGGGGTATTAATCTTTATCCGGAAATACAGGGTGAGGATTTTGTTGAATTTGATTCTATGATTAATATGCGTCCGTCGCTGGGCAACAGAAGCTGTGGCGTAGAAGATAAGGAATTGCGCAAGAAGATTATTGAAATAGTTGCTAAAAGGATTAAACGGTGAGCTATCAGCATAAAGATCTTGCAGTTGGTCGCTGGAATGAGTTGGCGTTTGTTGAGCAAATGGCAAATATCGGCAGCGAAGTAGAACGAGCACTTAACTGGCGAATAAAGAAAAACGCTGATTATGCTCAAAAGGCATTTGAGCGAGCCTTAGAGCTGATTGATCTGACATTAGATAGCGGTAGGAGCTATGCCCGTTTAAAAGAAATCGCCCGTTTGAGAGAGGCAATTGTTGACTATTTCTTCGGAGCAAACCAATTTCTATCCTCTGAAGGCTCTTGGCGAAGTTACTTCTTACCTTTTACCTATGCGTCTCGCAGAAACCATTAATTTCGAGAGTAATCTTACTTATAAATTTATCTCTGTCTGACTAAGTTCTCTCATATTTACTTTAAAATATATAAGGTAAAGCCAAGGTAAAAAAAGAGAGATATAGTTCTATGATACCTTAGGGGAGTAAATAACCTTAACCCTCTGTGAGTAAAATACTTGCAGAGGGTTTTATTTTAAAGTAAAATGTTATAAAAGAGAAAGCTATGGAGAAACTAATTCACAAGGAGCGAAAATTAAGTTTTTTCGAGAAATACCTGACCTTTTGGGTTATTGCATGTATTGGTCTGGGTATTTTGCTTGGCAAATTATTTCCGCAAGTAGCTTTTAGCTTAGATAAGATATCTATTTATCAAGTATCAATCCCTATAGCGGTATGTCTTTTTTTCATGATGTATCCGATTATGGTAAAAATTGATTTTGCAGAGGTGATTAAGGCCGGAAAAACACCCAAGCCCGTAATTCTAACTTTATTTGTTAACTGGTGTATTAAGCCTTTTACCATGCTTGCTATAGCAAGCCTATTTCTTGGAGTGTTATTTAAAGGATTGCTCCCCGGGGTTGAGATAGTTAAGGGTGGAGCGGAAGTAGAATTATACAGGTCTTATATTTCTGGCTGCATATTACTGGGTATTGCACCTTGTACAGCTATGGTTTTAGTGTGGGGGCATTTGTCTAAGGGCAACGATGGCCACACCCTTGTAATGGTTGCCATAAACTCTTTGACAATGCTATTTCTTTATGCTCCTTTAGGCGGTTGGTTATTGGGTGTTAATAGGATGCCTATCCCGTGGCAGACCATTGTCCTGTCAGTTGTAATTTATGTAGGGTTGCCGCTTTTTCTTGGATACTACTCAAGAAAGATAATAATTGCCAAAAAAGGCCTTAAATGGTTTGAGCAAAGATTCCTCCGCTACCTCACACCTATTTCCATGGGAGCACTTTTAATTACTTTAATACTGCTATTTTCATTTAGAGGAGAGCTTATTATTAAGCAGCCGCAGGTGATATTTCTGATTGCTATACCGCTCTTTATTCAGACATGCTTAATCTTTGTTTTGTCATACGCATTGGCCAAATGGTTAAAACTGCCTTATAAGGATGCTGCTCCCTCGGCACTAATAGGGGCAAGTAATCATTTTGAAGTAGCTATAGCGACATCTGCTATGCTCTTTGGCTTGGCCTCCGGAGCATCATTGGCAACGGTAGTGGGGGTTTTAATTGAGGTCCCTGTTATGCTTATGCTTGTCAGGGTATGTCTAAAAACAAAACATCTTTTCCACGATAGTCTATAAACTATACTAAGATTCCGGTTAGCTTTTGATATAGCCTTTCCGTCTCCTTCGTCATGCACTAGTTGCGAAATTCGTCTAATAGGGGGAGTTTGGCTTCCTAACCCTCTGTGTTAGAATATATTGTAGAGGGTTATGTTTTCGTGATATAATAACAAAAAAGGAGGCAGGTATGGAAACCTCAATATTTATTGCCAGGATTTTTGGCCTGTGTTATTTAATTCTTGGAGCAGGTTTTGTGCTTAACCGGAAGGCCCTTGGGCAGGTAATAGACGATTTCTGTAAAAATGCAGCCCTGTTTTTTTATGGCGGGTTGTTTACGCTTGTTATTGGAATTGTGATTATTCTAACCCATAATGTATGGGTAGCCAACTGGACTGTGATAATTACAATCATCGGTTGGCTCGCACTCATCAAAGGTATATGGATAATTGTCTTTCCAAATACGGTGCCCAAGTTTATACAAGCTTACAAAAAAAATGAAAATCTGCTAATGGTTAATCCAGTTGTTATGCTTATCTTAGGTGCTGTTTTGACGTTCTTTGGATTTTTTGCAGGATAAGCACGATAAGATGCTTTACACAATAGCAGGTTCTTTAAATAATTTATTCTCCTTTCCTGTAAGACAATAGCAGCATAAACTCTTTCAGAAAGTTGTGAAACTCGTAGTCTTGGGGGAGCCAAAATTTGCCTGGTATGTTTTGCGGAGGCTAATTTATTTTTTTCATCCGGAAAAACGTATTAATGAGTGGGGTGAGTTTGATTCTTTAATTATTTATGGTAAAATATCCTTAATGTTTTGGTTTAAATTAAAACAGGAGTGGATTTGAAAAAAAATATTATTTTTTGCTTATCCTTTTTTGCATTATATACAGCTGCTTATTGCGGACAGCTAAGCAGAATTGAGTTGACCGATGGCAGTGCAATTAATGGCGAGATAGTTTCTTATGCAAATGGTGTTTATATTATAAACTCCCCTACCTTTGGAAAAATGAACGTAATGGCGGAGAAGGTTTTAAAGATCGAATTCGTAAATTATGTTTTGCCTAACACGCCTATCAAGCCCATTGCCCAGACAAACAATTCGGTTCAATCTCAGGTTTCTACCTACGGACAGACGCTAATGAAAAATCCGAAAAATGCAGCTATCTTTACAGGGTTAGCCAGTGATCCTGGGCTTCAAGAAAAAGCCAGTAATCCTCAGCTTCTAGATGCAGCAAAAAGAGGTGATATCCAGGCCTTATTGAAAAACCCTGAATTTATGGATATTGTCAATAGCCCGGAAGTACAAGAAGCCGTTAAAAAAATAAAGCAGTAGTTTATCAGCCATTAACCCTTTGTGATATAGTATATTGCAAAGGGTTTTTTATTATCATTTTTAAATTGAAGGAACAGTGGTATAATTATTAAAAAGTAGGAGATTATTTAGATGCGCATATTACTTGTATCTTCAAGCCCGCATAAGGAGAAAAGTCATGCTTTTCTTTTGGCAAAAGAAGTATTAAAAGGATTTTTGAGTTCTGTGAAAATTGAAGCCTTGCATCTAAGCGATTTTAAGATTGAGTTTTGTCGCCATTGCGAGAGTTGCCATAGAAAAATTATGGATTGCCCGATAAATGACGATGTCTGTATGATCCTAGAAAAGATGCTTCATGCGGAAGGAATAATTTTTGCCTCTCCAAACTATATAAATCAGATTACCGCTTCAATGAAAGCGCTTTGGGACCGCTCAAGCCATTTTATTCATTGTAAGCGGTTTTTGGGAAAATATGTTGTAGGAGTTGTTTCTTCTGGGAGCGGGCAGGATAAAACGGTTTTAGATTATATCCGATACTATGCCCATACCTGTGGAGCTCAATACACGGGTGGTATATCTTCTCGCGCACCGATTAATAAGAAAAAAGCGGAGAAAGCCATTAATTTAGGCAATAAATTAATATTGAATATTCAAGAAAAGAAAGTTTTCCCGGAGCAAATTAAAGTTATTAAAGGGTTTAAGGAATATTTCAAAAGCGTAATACAGATGAGAAAAGATGATTGGGTAGAAGAGTATCAATATTGGTTAAACAGGGGTTGGTTATAAATAACTTCACTTAAGTAATAGTATCTAGTTCTTGACATGAGTTTTTAGCCTCTTCAAAGTATAATTAATTAAAAAATTCGCTGATAAGAGGAGTATAGCTTTGCATGCGGTATAAACTTATTCTTTAGTTTATCTTTATGTTATAATTTATCCAATAAGTTTGAACATGTGTATTTTATCGAAATTGACACAGATTAAATTTTGCTCAAGCGAAACGGCAGGTAGCCGATGTTTTAAATTGCCGGGTTTTTGTTTGCAGGTGGAACAAGTAAACTAAAGTTTACTATGAAGATATTAGGGATTTCATGTTTTTACCATGATAGCGCGGCGTGTTTAGTCTGCGACGGAGAGATTATTTCTGCTGTGCAGGAAGAGCGTTTCACGCGCAAGAAGCACGATTCCGGATTTCCTATAAATGCCATTAATTACTGTTTTAAAGAAGCGGGCCTTGGTGCAGGGGATTTAAATCTTGTCGCATTCTATGATAAGCCTTTTATTAAGTTTGAGCGTATTCTGGAGACCGCGCTTACTTATGCCCCAAGCGGTATAACTCAATTCATAAACGCTATTCCTGTTTGGCTTAAACAAAAACTTTGGGTTACCGAGTTAATCAGAAGAGAACTGGGTTTTGATGGAAAGGTAATTTTTGCCCAGCATCATGAGTCACATGCCGCAAGTGCTTTTTACCCGTCTCCTTTTAAAGAAGCTGCGTTTTTGACAATAGACGGAGTTGGGGAATGGGAGACAGCCAGTTTCGGAGTGGGCAAAGATAATGTTTTAGATATTCAGCAATATCTCAAGTTTCCTAATTCCCTGGGTTTGTTGTATTCCGCATTTACTTATTATACCGGCTTTAGGGTGAACTCCGGAGAATATAAGCTTATGGGGTTGGCTCCTTACGGGAATCCTATATACAAAGATGTAATCCTTAAGGAGTTGATTGATTTAAAGGATGATGGTTCTTTCAGGATAAATATGAAATATTTCGGCTATTGCAACAGTCTGCGCATGACAAATTTACGTTTTAACCGTCTTTTTGCTGGACCACCAAGAAAGCCCGAGGCAAAGATAACCCAAAGATACATGGATATAGCTGCTTCTATTCAAAGCGTGACAGAAGAAGTTATGCTTAAGATGGCCGCGCATGTCCATAAGGTTACCGGACAAGATAGGCTTTGTCTTGCTGGAGGGGTGGCATTAAATTGCGTAGGCAACGGCCGGATCTTACGTGAAGGCCCGTTTAAGGATATCTGGATACAGCCGGCAAGCGGAGACGCAGGTGGTGCGTTAGGTGCGGCGCTTTTGGCCTGGCACAAATATTTAGGCAATAAGCGTATTGTTGACGGGGTAAACGATTTGCAAAAGGCATCATTATTAGGGCCGTCTTATAGCGATGATTATATTGAATGTTTTTTAAAGAAACAAGACATTCCTTATCGGTGGTTAAGTTATGTTGATATTATAAAGGAAGTTTCAGATTTGGTTATTGATGGAAAGGTTATTGGTTGGTTTCAGGGCAGGATAGAGTTTGGGCCGCGTGCTTTAGGTTCAAGAAGTATTATTGGCGATGCGCGTAACCCGGATATGCAGTCTAAGATGAATCTTAAGATAAAGTATCGTGAATCTTTTCGTCCGTTTGCCCCTACGGTCTTAAGGGATAAGGTTTGGCAATGGTTTGAATTAGAAAAAGAGAGTCCCTATATGCTTTTGGTGGCAGCGATAAAGTCTGATAAGAGGCTTAAAGTTAACAGGGGTCCTGACGGACTTGATAAGTTAAAGATGGTGCGTTCTTTAATCCCAGCAGTAACTCATGTGGATTATTCTGCCAGGATTCAGACAGTAAGGAGTGGTGATAATCCGCTTTATTACGATATGATCCAGGCATTTTCTCAAAAAACAGGATGCCCGGTTATTATTAACACATCTTTTAATGTAAGAGGAGAACCTTTAGTTTTAAGCCCTGAGGATGCATATAAGTGTTTTATGCGTACAGAAATGGATTATCTGATGTTGGGATCATTTTTGTTGAATAAAAAAGAGCAACCCAGTATTGAAAAAGATATGAATTGGCAGAAGGAATTTGAATTAGACTAAATGCATAGGCTCAATCCGGATAGCAAAACATTAAGAAAATTTGGTATGACTATGGGGGCGGCTTTTTTAGTTATCTCAGGTTTATTTTTATTCCGGCAGAGGAATACCGGGGCGACGTATAGTTTATTAGCTTCGGTTGTATTTTCTATTGCGGGGTTGGTTTTACCTATTTTGTTAAAATCAGTATATATAGTTTGGATGCGTTTTGCTTTTATCTTGGGATGGATTAACACCAGGATTATTCTGGTTATTCTATTTTATTTAATTTTTACACCGCTAGGTTTGTGGATGCGGCTATTTAGGATTGATTTGCTGGAAAGGAAAAATAAAACAGATTCATTCTGGAAGGAAAAAGAGAAAATAGGGCCTGACCCTTTAAATTATGAAAGGAGATTTTAGGCTTATGAGTAAACTAGGTATTTTAAAGGAGCTTTGGGATTTTTTAAGAGTAAGAAAAAAATGGTGGCTTACGCCTATAATTATAATGCTTTTATTGCTGGGGGCGCTTATATTTTTTACACAAAGCAGCGCGGTGGCACCTTTTATCTATACCTTATTTTAGGGTGCTGATCAGCGCATCATTAAACATAAGCGTAAAACTATTGTTTTCTAGAGGCAAGATCTTTTATTTTTTGAGTAACCGCCTGGATGGTTGATTCAGGAGTTGAGGCTCCTGCGGTTATGCCTACACTTTTAGCTTTGTCCAACCAATTTTTACTGATTTCGTTGCTAGAATTAATCCAGTAACTTCTTCGATTCAAAGATTTTGATATTTCATAAATTCTTTTAGTATTGGCACTTGTTTTAGATCCGATAATAACCATTACATCATTTTCGAGCGGCATAATCTTGATTTCGTTTTGCTTCATTCTTGTGGGTTTACAGATTGTGTTGTGGAATTTTACCTTTTGGATGTTGTTGCGTAAAATATCAAGTATTTCTTGCGCCTTGTCCAGGTTTTGCGTTGATTGTACAACTATCCCTGCCTGCCTAATAGATTTTATTTTCTTTAGGGGTATATTTTCTAGTTTATCGATCACAATAGCCTTAGTCCTGAGTTGACCCGTAATTCCCTTAACCTCGTCATGTGATTTATCCCCGATTACAATTATTTTAAAGCCATTATTTTCTAATTCTCTGGCAATGGCATGTATTTCTTTTACCATGGGGCATGTCGCATCGGTAATCGTATAGCCTAATTTTTTTGCTTTTTGCAGCGTGTTTTTTGAGCAACCATGCGCGCGGATTAACAATATTTTTCCATCTCCGCAAGAAAAGCGGTAAATTTTCTTAATCCCTGATTTTTGAATTTGTTTAACCACCTCTTCATTATGCACAATATCTCCGAGCATAAATACCGGTTTATTGGTTTTTGCGGTTTTTAGGGCAATATTAATTGCTCTCCTTACTCCAAAGCAGAATCCTGCTGAAATTGCCAAATTTATTTCCATAGTTATTTTTCTTAACGCAGAAAAGTAGTTATGTTTTAAGGATTTCTTGGGAGAAATTATCCAGCGTTTGTTTATAGCGTTTAATCATGTTTAAGCCATAGATTTGTTTCTTAGACTTTAAGAATAGATATTTAATCTGGTTTTTTGCATATGCTAGCGCTCCGGTATCAGTAATCAGCTTGCGCATTTTAAGAAGATCGGCATTACTTATAGATTCGCCCTCCATAATTTTTTTTATGGTCTTCCTGCCTTTTTTATCTGCGTGATTAAAGGCATACCAGATAAGCAGGGTTCTTTTCGCTTCCTTAATATCAGTGAGGTTTGATTTTCCAAATCTTTTTTCTTCGCCGAATGTTCCGATTATATCATCTTTAATCTGGAAGGCTCTTCCTAAAAGCAAGCCATAAGATAATAGTCTTTTTATCTGATTGGTTTTTGCTCCGGCAAGAGTTGCTCCCATAGTTAATGGTGTGGCAAAGGTGTAATGTGCAGTTTTATAATCGTAAATTTTATAAATATCTTTTTGAGTAGTTTTTTCTAATGGTTTGATCCCCAGTAATAACTCAATGAATTCTCCGCTTCCGGTGTATAAAACTGCTGAGATGAGTTTTTTTAACGCAGCCTCTTTGCGGTACATGTTTTCTTTTACCGATAAGAATGCGTCTAGGCCCATGGCGTACATCACGTCACCTGCAACAATAGTTAAATCTTCACCGTTGAATTTGGCTTTCTTTTTGGGGCGCAGATAGCGATTTAGTAAGACGTGCATGGAAGGCGCGCCGCGGCGGGTATCGGAGTTATCGATAATGTCGTCGTGAACCAACATGAAGTCGTGCAGAAGCTCTAAGGAGAGGGCGCTGCGATAAAGCCCAGGAGGGATTTTTTTAGAGAAACCGAGATAGCCGATACAGAATAATACCGGCCTTACCCTTTTGCCATCGCGGCAGATAAACTCTTTAATATTTTTAAAAAGAAGAGGGGAAAGTTCGTTAAGTGGATATAATTTGTCTATGTTTTTGACATAAGCGGCCAGCTCTTTTTCAATGCGAATTTTCATTTTCATAAACATAAAATTATGTTAACATATAAAGGATAATTATGCAATTATTTTGCCCCTTTGAGATGCGTAAAATAATAGGGAAATATATAATCTGTTTTTTCTTCATATTGTTTTTACCTGCAGGCATTCTGGCTGCCGATAAGCAGAAGGCGCCGGAGTTGCTTATTTTTCATGCTCTTAACTGCCATAAGTGCGTCAAAATAAAGACGCAAACAATGCCGGTTATCCAGAAGGAGTTTCAGGACCAAGTTGCTTTTGTTTATCTGGATGTGGGGAAGCTGGAGAATTATAAGTTATTTTTAAGCTTGATGCAGAAAAGCGGCACTACTGTAGAATTTAAAGTCCCGTTTTTTTATATAGAAGGAAAATTCTTAAATAGTGAAGGCCAGGTTGAGGCTAACTTGCGTAATTTTATCAAAGATGCCTTAAACAGTGCGCGCTCCGGGCCGTCTTTAATGCCGGCTGATCCGATCGCATATTTTAAGAGTTTTGTCCCTCTGTCTGTAATTATCGCCGGACTTGAGGATGGAATCAACCCCTGCGCTTTTACAGTGATCGTATTTTTTATTTCTTTTCTGGCTGTACAGGGTTATCGTAAGCGGGAACTGTTTTTTATCGGGGCTGCCTTCATTCTGTCTGTATTCCTGACGTATTTAGGCATTGGTTTAGGGGTTTTTAATTTTTTCTACCGCTTCAGAGGGCTTTGGGTAATTACACATTTTTTAAATATAGCTATCGGCCTAGCCAGCATTCTATTTGGTATTTTTGCCCTCCATGATTATATTAAAATTAGGAAAACAGGCTCAACCGATCAACTTATTTTACAGTTACCTAAACCGATTAAAGAGCGCATCCATAAGGTGGTGGGGTTCTTTTACCGTAAAAGCAACCAGGAAAAAAAGCAAAGTTCTTCCCCCGGGTTAAGCAAACTTATTGTCAGCGCTTTTATTAGCGGGTTTTTGGTTTCTTTATTAGAGGCAGTTTGCACCGGCCAGGTATATTTACCGACGATAGCTTTTGTTTTAAAGGCCAGTTCGTTTAAACTCCAGGCCTTAGGGTATCTTTTACTTTACAATGTTATGTTTATTGTCCCGCTGATAGCGATCTTTGTTTTTGCGCTTATGGGCACAACCAGCGCGCAGTTTTCGGGGTTCCTTAAGAAACACCTGGGTTTAATTAAAATATTTATGGCGGTTTTGTTTTTTAGCTTAGGGATATTTCTAATCTGGAGGGGTTGATGCGTAAAATATTGCTATTTACTTTATGTTTTCTGTTTTGTTTCTCAATGGGGCTAGCCCAGCCTGATCAGGGTGATGCTAATACCTGGGATTTCGGCAAGATTCGTGTCTCGGAGGGAATTGTAAAACACGTTTTTTCATTAAAAAATGATTCTGATGTTGATTTAAATATCAGCGGCACGCATGCTTCCTGCGGTTGTACTGTTTTAGAAATAGACAAAAAGGTTATTTTGCCTAAGGAAACCGCTAATCTAGAAGTAAAATTTAATCCCAAAGGTTATTCCGGCCAAGTAATCCAGTATGTATACGTGAACACCGATAGTAAAACTACGCCTGTAGATAAGTTTATTATTAAGGCAGATGTTCACAAGGATTAAATCTAACTAAAACTAAAATAGTCATAAAAGAAGTTTGCCTGCCTTGGCTGCGTCAGGAAGGCGGGCAGGCAAGGAGGGTGAAAATGTGGTCTTTGCAGCTAAGAATGTGGTTATTAGTGACACTTTTGTTTGGGATTATTTATGCTTTAATTGTTGTTATCGGTAGAGGTTTTTTGCATGTCGGGAATTTTAGCTTTTATTTGATTATCTCTATTGTGATGATGTTTATCCAGTATATGTTGGGACCTAAAATAGTAGAGTGGGGTATGCATGTAAAATATATAAAAAAGGAGGAAAATCCGCGATTATTTCAAATGGTGGAAAGCCTAAGCATGCGCGCAAATATTCCTATTCCGAGAATCGGTATTGCCCAGATTGATATTCCCAATGCTTTTGCTTTTGGCCGTTCGATAAAAGACGGCAGGGTCTGCGTAACCAAGGGGATTATTGATTTGCTGAATGAGGAGGAGCTAAAGGCAGTATTAGGGCATGAGTTAAGCCATTTGAAGAATCGTGATGTGCTTACGATTACCCTGCTTTCGGTAATTCCCATAATTATGTACCACATCGCCTGGCAATTTTTATTTTATGGCCGCAGGCGTAATGAGCGGGGAGGCAGTACTCTATTAATCGGCTTGGCAGCCTTTATATTTTATTTTCTAACAAATCTTTTAGTGCTTTATGCTTCGCGTATCCGGGAGTATTTTGCAGATCGGGGTTCAGTACTCTTGGGAAATCAGCCTAAGGCCTTGGCCTCCAGTCTTTATAAGCTGGCTTATGGTTCAACCAGGCTAAGCAAGGAATCTTTAAAACAAAGCGAAGGATTGAAAGCTTTCTTTATCAATGATCCATCTCAGGGCAGGAAAGAGGTATTGGAACTATCGCAATTGGATTTAGATAAAAGCGGCACTATTGATGCTTCTGAGTTGGCACAGCTTAGGAAAGCAAATATTCGTCTAAATTTAGGCGATAAGATGATGGAGCTTTTAAGCACGCATCCTAATATGCTTAAAAGGGTTAAAAGGCTTTCGCAATATCAGGCTTAGGAAGTGTTTAGGAAATAGGGAGAGCGACCATTTTTTATGAAACCGAATTCCCAAAAAATGGCCGCTCTCCCTATTTTCTTTTGACATAACTCCAAATCTACTATATAATTACTAATCTATGGACATTAATGAAATCATCCAACAGAGAATTGCCAAATTAGAGGCGCTTAAGGAGAAAAAGGTACCTTTGTATCCAGCTAGCGTGCCGGATCATGAAGCTATTGGCCAGACTCTGGCTTGTTTTGAAGAAGGTAAGAAGGTTGCGCTTTGTGGCAGGATTATGGCTAATCGCAGCCATGGCAAAGTTAATTTTATGGACATTAGGGACACTACAGGTAAAATCCAGCTTTATGTTAAGCGGGATGTAGTGGGCCAGGAGAAGGCTGCGCTTATTGAACAGCTGGATATTGCTGATATTATAAGCGTGCAAGGTGAGCTCTTTAAGACGCATAGCGGTGAGTTTACAGTTAAGGTTCTGGATTTTATAATATTAGCTAAAGCCTTGCGGCCCTTGCCTGAAAAGTGGCATGGCTTAAAAGATGTTGAGCTGCGTTATCGGCAGCGGTACCTGGATTTACTTTCCAGTGAAGATGTAAAGAAAGTATTTTTATTGCGCGCCAAGATTATCCGGGCTATCCGTAATTTCCTCGATGCAAAAGGGTTCCTGGAAGTAGAGACCCCCATGATGCATGATATTGCCGGTGGTGCCGCAGGCCGGCCTTTTAAGACATTTCATAATGAATATACCATGGATTTATATTTAAGGATTGCCCCGGAGTTATACTTGAAGCGTCTTTTAGTGGGAGGGCTTGACCGGGTTTATGAAATTAATCGTTCTTTCCGCAATGAAGGGGTATCTACCCGGCATAATCCGGAATTTACCATGCTTGAGGTTTATCAGGCTTACGCAGATTACGAAGATATGATTAATTTAACCCAAGAGTTAATCTGCCATGTGGCAGTTGAGGTTCTGGGTAAAATGGAGTTAACTTATCAGGGTAAGACGATTGTCCTTAAAGCTCCTTGGAGCAGGCAATCGTTTGCTGGATTAGTCAAAAATAAGTTTGGCATAGAGCCGTCTGATGATCCTGTTAAGATGCTTGAAAAATTGCAGGCGAAGGGATTTGCTAGGGATAAGAATCGCTTAAGCCGTTCACAGATAAATAAGATTATTGAGGATACGCTGGAAGAGGGTTTGCAGGTTGATCCAGTCTTTATCACGGATTATTTTACCAGTCTTTGCCCTTTAGCTAAAACTAGTAAGGACAACCCTTTGATTTCGGAGAGATTTGAACTTTATGTGGCGGGGATGGAAATTGCCAATGCTTATTCTGAATTAAATGATCCCCTAGAACAACGTAAGCGTTTTGAAGAAGAGATCAGGGAGCTCAATACCGAGGAACAAAAGAACGTCGATGATGACTATCTTTTAGCTTTAGAGCATGGCATGCCTCCGGCAGGGGGGTTGGGCATAGGTATTGACAGGTTGGTTATGTTGTTTACAGACCAATCATCGATCAGGGATGTGATTTTGTTTCCGCTGTTGAGAAAACAGGAACAGGTCAAGGAATAATATGCTTTCGGAGCTATGGCTTAGTCAGAGATATTTAAGGGCAGGAAAAAGAGAAAAGATTATTTCCATAACCGCACTTATCTCTATGGTGGGTATTGCTATCGGAGTTTTGGTATTAATCGTAGTAATCTCGGTTATGAGTGGCTTTGATCGCTTCCTTGAGGATAAGATGGTTGGCACTAACGCTCATCTGTCACTTGAATTTTATGGCGGTTCAAAAGAGCCGCATCGAGTAATCGATAAGTTAAAGACCCTTTCTTATGTTAAAGGTGCATCTCCTTTTATTGATGGCCAAGCGCTGGTAAAGAATGCAAAATCAATCTTTGGGGTGGAGGTGCGCGGTATTGATCCGAAGCTGCAGGCAGAGACTTCCAAGATCAACGAATATCTAAAACTGGGAAGTTATGATTTTTCCGGTAACGAAGTTGCGGTAGGCCAGGAATTTGCTCTACGCTTAGGTTTGGGGGTAGGAGATGTTGTGAGCCTGATTTCTCCTGTTACCCTTGCCAAAACTGATTTTCGCATCAAAGGTATTTTTAACAGCGGGATGTATCTCTATGATTCAAGCCTGATTTTAACCGGGATCAAAGGGGCGCAGGATTTTTACAAGATGCCAGAAACAGTAAGTGGTCTGGCAGTTAAGGTGGATAATGTTTATAAGGTAGAGGATATAAAAGAAAAACTGTATCGGGATTTAACCAATGTTGGGCCATACCAGGTGCGCACCTGGATAGACGCGAATAGAAATTTTCTGGAGGCGTTGAAATTAGAAAAAGTGGTCATGTTTATTGTGGTGACTATGACTACTGTGGTAGCGGCATTCGGTATTGTAAGTACCTTGATTATGTCGGTGATGAGCCGGATTAAGGATATCGGTATTTTGCGTTCTGTAGGTGCCAGGACCAATAGCATCTTACAGATTTTTGTCTTTCAAGGCATGTTTATCGGCATAGCCGGGATACTACTGGGATCAGTCGGAGGGGTATCATTGGCGCTTTCTCTGGATAAAGTAGTAGATTTTATATCCCGGATTATCGGCAGGAGCCTGATTCCAAAAGATATCTATTATTTTGAGCGCATCCCTGTTAATATAAATATCGGGGATATCAACTTAATTTTGATATCTGCTTTGTTAATAACTTTAGCCGCCAGTATTTATCCGGCGTATTACGCCACTAGGATAATCCCCAGCGAGGCAGTGCGGCATGAGTAGAAATATAGTTAAGGTTAATGGGATTTGCAAGAGTTACCGCGATAGCGTAAGCAATCTTGAAGTCTTAAAAGATATAAATTTTACTGTTAACGAAGGTGAGTTCTTAGTAATTCAGGGGCCTTCGGGAGCAGGTAAGTCTACGCTTTTACATATTTTAGGGGGATTAGATAATCCTACTAAAGGTGAAGTTTATTTTGAAGGCGCGGATATCTATGGTTTAGATGAGAGTGCGCGGGCAGCTTTTCGTAACCGCAAAGTTGGTTTTGTTTTTCAGTTTTTCCATCTCTTACCGGAGTTAACTGCTTTGGAAAATGTTTTATTACCAAGTATTTTAAAATCCTGGTGGACAAGGAAGAAAAGTTTAGAGTTTGCCAGGCAGCTTTTAGAAAGGTTGGGGTTATCTCACAGGCTTAGTCATAAGCCGCAGGCTTTATCAGGCGGAGAACAGCAGAGGGTGGCTATTGCCAGGGCACTGGTTAATCACCCGCAGCTTTTATTTTGCGATGAGCCCACCGGCAATTTGGATTCAGAAAACGGCAAGATTATTCTGCACCTGCTCACAGAGCTTAACCAAAGTGAAAAGATCACGGTTTTAATGGTTACTCATGATAAGGATATTGCTAAGGGCGCAGAAAGAATTATACATTTGAAGGATGGAATATTGGTTAGTTAGCGCCGTTTTTCATATCGGGCGAAGTGTGTGCACTGACTGTACAAGGAGGTAGTGATGAAGATTTATATCAACGGAAAGTTCTACGAAAAAGAGAATGCGAAAATTTCCGTTTTTGACCATGGCCTGCTTTATGGGGACGGAGTTTTTGAGGGGATTCGTTCTTATAACCGCCGCGTGTTTAAATTAAAAGAGCATATTGACCGGCTTTTTGAGTCTAGCCAGAGCATCATGTTAAAGGTTATCTTAACTAAGGAGCAGTTGATTAAGGCAGTGTTGCAGACAGCCAAAATCAATAAATTGGACAATGCTTATATCCGCTTGATAGTTACGCGCGGAGAAGGCGATCTGGGGCTTGACCCGTACAAATGTTATAAGGGGGCCACAATAATTATCATCGTGGATAAGATAGCCCTATATCCGGAGAGGCTTTATCGCGAAGGTTTAAGCATTGTTACTGTGCCTACGGTGCGTAATTTACCTGAAGCGCTTAACCCTCAGATTAAGTCTTTGAACTATTTGAATAATATACTTGCTAAAATCGAGGCAATTAATTGCGGATCTGATGAGGCAATTATGCTTGATTCATTAGGCTATGTGGCAGAGTGCACAGGCGATAATATCTTTGTGGTTAAGAGCGGGCATTTTTATACCCCTCCGCAATGTATGGGGACTTTGCGCGGGATTACCCGAGATTCAGTTTTAGAGATTGCCCGCAAGAACAAGATTCCGGCGCATGAGCATGTAATTACCCGGCATGAAGTCTATATTTCTGATGAGTGTTTTCTTACCGGCACAGCCGCAGAGATTATTCCTGTTGTTAAGGTGGATGGCAGGGTTATCGGAAGAGGAAAGCCTGGAAAACTTACTTTAGTGTTGATGAAAAAGTTTAAACAACTTACCCGTAAAGAGGGAATAAAATATTAATATGCTTTGCGATATTTGTAAGAAGAATTCGGCTACCGTGCATCTGACCGAGATCATTGATGAACAGATGAATGAATTGCATTTGTGCGAGGATTGCGCAAGGCACAAGAGCGCAGCTATGGAACAGCAGTTTGGCTTAAGTGACCTTTTGGCTGGCATGGCTGATTTTGAAAAACCGAATAAAGACGAAGAGAACGTTGTTGTTAAATGTCCTAATTGTAACTTAACCTACGCGGATTTTAAGAAGATCGGTAGGCTGGGCTGCGGCGAGTGTTATAATACTTTCCGTAAATACCTGGCTCCTTTGTTAAAGAGGATACATGGTTCAAATCAGCATGCGGGTAAAGCTCCGTTTAAGGAGAAAACTATTTCAAGGCCCGGGAGGAAGAGGGCGGATTTAGGAGAGTTAAAGGCAGGGCTGCAAAAAGCAATCCAGAGAGAAGATTTTGAAGAAGCAGCGCGCCTGCGCGATCAGATCAAGAAAATCTCTTCAGAGCAGAATAACGTTTAAGGATTTTGCAGCGGTAGGAGAAATTTAAAATGAAGATAAATGATTTATTAAATCATACTAGTGAATGGCTCAAAGGCACAGGGCCAAATTCCGATATTGTTATCTCAAGTAGGATACGCCTGGCGAGGAATCTTAATGAGTATCCCTTTCCTCACTGGGCAAGCAAAATACAACTTGAGGAGGTCTTGGCAAAGGCTAGTGATGCCATGTCCAAAATCGATATGCTGAAAAACTCCACGCTTTTCAGGTTGGCGGATTTAGACGCAATTGATAAGCAGTTTTTGGTGGAAAGGCACCTTATGTCAATTGAACATTCGCAGAAAGCAGAACATAAGGCAGTGTTGGTTGATGATGAAGAGATAATCGCAGTGATGATTAACGAGGAGGATCATCTGCGCGTCCAGTTGATGCAATCAGGGTTTAATCTTTTTGAAGCACGGGATATTATTAATCGTCTGGATGATTCCCTGGCCGGTCTTTTGGATTACGCGTATTTAGATGACTTTGGGTATCTTACCGCCTGTCCTACTAATACAGGAACCGGCATGCGCGGCTCGGTCATGCTGCATCTGCCTGCTTTGGTAATGAGCCGGCAGATTGAACGGGTGCTGGCGGCGATTGCCAAATTGAGTTTTACCACCCGCGGTCTTTACGGCGAGGGCACGCAGGCCAGCGGTAATTTTTTCCAGATCTCTAACCAGGTTTCCCTGGGGCATGGAGAAGATGAAATCATTGAAAATATCAATGGCCTTATTCGCCAGATTATTGAGCAGGAGACTCAGGCGCGCCAGATATTGCTTTCTAAAAACAAAGAGGTCCTGGAGGATCGGGTTAATCGTTCCTTAGGTATTTTAAAGAGCGCCCGTATTATTACCAGCCAGGAGACAATTGAATTATTATCTATGGTCAGGCTGGGAAGCGACTTAGGTATGGTTAAAGATATTGACCGCCGCACGATAAATGAGCTTTTTATTATTACTCAGCCGGCGCATCTGCAGAAACTGGAAAATAAGAAACTTTCTTCTGACGAGAGGGATTTAAAAAGGGCACAGCTTATTCGCAAGAAATTAAACCTATTATAATTTACGAGGAGATATTATGTTTAATCGTTTTACAGAGAGGGCAAGGAAGGTAATAATTCTGGCAAAGGAAGAGGCCAGGCGTTTTAATCACGATTATATCGGCACAGAGCATATTTTACTTGGCTTAATCCGGGAGGGGGAAGGCGTGGCTGCTGCGGTATTGCAGAAGCTTGAGATTTCGCTTGAGAATATCAGGCTGGAGATAGAAAAACTTGTGCAGCCCGGACCGACTACCCAGATTATCGGAGATATCCCTTTTACTCCCCGTGCCAAAAAAGCCCTTGAACTGGCGGCTGAGGAAGCTCGTTATTTGGGGCATAATTATATCGGTACTGAGCATCTTTTGCTTGGGCTTATCCGTGAAGGTGAAGGTATCGCCTCGCAGGTATTATTAAATCTAGGCATGGATTTAAACTCTGTGCGTAATGAAGTAATGGGGCTTTTAGGTTCTGCTTTACCGGGAATGAATCAGGGTGGCGCGCAGTCAAAGACAAAAACTCCCGCCTTAGATGCTTTTGGCCGCGATCTTACTGCATTAGCCCGGGAAAATAAACTGGATCCAATAATTGATCGCGTACAAGAGATTGAACGGGTAATCCAAATTTTAAGCCGGCGTACCAAGAATAACCCCGTGCTTTTAGGTGAGGCTGGGGTAGGTAAGACCGCTATTGTTGAAGGCCTGGCTCAATTAATCATACTTGGGAATATCCCTGAAGTTTTAAGGGGTAAACGCATCGTAGTCTTAGATTTGGCGTTAATGGTCGCTGGGACAAAATACCGCGGCCAATTTGAGGAAAGAATCAAGGCGATTATGGAGGAGATCAAGCGTTCCCAGGATGTAATTATTTTTATTGATGAGCTGCATACCTTGGTGGGTGCAGGCGCCGCAGAAGGCGCTATTGATGCCTCAAATATTATGAAGCCCGCTCTTTCCCGCGGAGAGATGCAGTGTATCGGCGCAACTACCCTGGATGAATACCGCAAATATATTGAAAAGGACGCTGCTTTAGAGCGCAGGTTCCAGACGATTATGGTTGAGCCGCCTACGGTAGAGCAAACCATCAAGATTTTAAAGGGTCTGCGCGATAAATACGAGGCGCATCATCGGGTTTCCTTTAAGGATGAGTCGTTGGAGGCTGCGACAAGATTGTCCGATCGCTATATATCTGGAAGATTTATGCCGGATAAGGCCATTGATTTGATCGATGAGGCAGGCTCACGTGCCCGTTTGAATGTCTTGATTGTTCCAACGGAAATTAAGAAGCTAGAGAAGAATGTTGAGTCATTGAGAAAGGAAAAAGAGTCTTATATTAAGAGCCAGGATTTTGAAAAGGCCGCTTCCTTGAGGGATCAAGAACGTGTTGCCCGCCAGGAACTGGAAAAATTGAATAAAGAGTGGGGCCAGGCAAAAGATAAAATGCGTCCGGAGGTTACGGCTGAAGATATTGCTAAGATTGTAACCCAATGGACAGGAATCCCCACTTTCAGACTAGAAGAAAAAGAAAGTGAAAAGCTGCTTAAGATTGAAGAAGAGCTACATAAGCGCGTAGTCGGTCAGAATGAAGCTATTGAAGCTATTGCTCATGCGGTGAGGCGCTCGCGCGCCGGGATTAAAGACCCAAAACGGCCTATTGGTTCATTTGTATTTTTAGGCCCGACCGGCGTAGGAAAGACTTTGCTCGCCCGGGCATTGGCAGAGTTTATGTTTGGGGACGAAGATGCGTTGTTGCAATTGGATATGTCGGAATATATGGAGAAATTTAATGTCTCCAGGCTTATTGGCGCTCCTCCGGGATACGTGGGGTATGAGGAAGGCGGCCAGCTTACTGAACGTGTACGCCGTAGGCCTTATGCAGTCATACTTTTGGATGAGATTGAAAAAGCCCATCCGGATATTTTTAATTTACTGCTGCAGGTTTTTGAAGAAGGCCGGCTTACCGATAGCTTTGGCCGTAAGGTGGATTTTAAAAATACGATTATTATTATGACCTCTAATATCGGTGCGGAATTAATCCGCAAGACCGGTTCCCTTGGTTTTAAGACACAAAAAGAAGAGGTTACGTATCAGGATATGAAAGAAAAACTACTTGAGGCAGTCAAGCATTCTTTTAAGCCGGAGTTCTTGAACCGGATTGATGATATCATAGTCTTTCGGCAGTTAATTAAGGATGATTTGGTGCGCATCATTGATATTGAGATTGGTTATGTAGTTGAACGGTTAAAAGATCAGAATATATCTTTAGATGTGAGCAGGGAGGTTAAAGATTTCTTGATTGAAAAAGGGTTTTATCCGGTTTTTGGCGCCCGTCCGCT
>JAHJCJ010000060.1 GCA_018812825.1 Candidatus Omnitrophota bacterium | reverse complement strand
CGTTCATCACCATTAATAATAAAAGTGCCGGTTTCGGTCATCAAGGGTATTTCGCCAAAATAGGCATCCTGCTCTTTTGTTTCCTTAGGAGTAGTTAAGCGAAATTTTACCTTTAATGGAGAAGCATAAGTCAATGAACGATTCTTTGATTCGCTTATTGTATATTTAGGTTTACCAAAAGAATAGCTGATGAAGTCTAATTTTACAGAGCGGTCAGGGCTTTCTATTGGGAAAATCTCTCCAAAAACTTCCTGCAGCCCCTGATTTTTCTTCTCATCTACAGGTACATCCATCTGTAGAAACTCGCGATAAGTATCAAGCTGTACATCCAAAAGATTAGGCAAATCGTAAACTTCTTTTATCTTAGCAAAACTTTTACGTTTATTCATAATCCCTTATGGCTAATTCAGCCTAGTTATAAGTTACTTAGATTTACTTATACTTACTTATATTTACTTTAACTCAACAGTTGCCCCAATTGCTTCTAGCTTCTTTTTTATCTCAGCAGCTTCATCTTTAGTAGCGCCTTCCTTGACTGCCTTAGGAGCAGCATCTACTAAATCTTTAGCTTCTTTTAAACCCAAATTAGTAATAGTACGGACTTCTTTGATTACCGCAATCTTATTTGCACCGGTATTAACCAGCATTACGGTAAATACGCTCTTCTCCTCGACAGCAGCAGGAACAGCAGCGCCTGCGATAGGAGCAGCCATCATTGGCATATTTGCGCTTACGCCAAATTTTTCTTCTAAAGCCTTAACTAAGTCAGAAAGCTCTAAAACACTCAGCGTCTCTATTGACTTGATTAATTCTTCCAACTTCTCAGTTGCCATTTCTTCCTCCTTGTCTACCTAGACAACACCCGCGCAATTCCGATAAGCGCGGGGTGTCTTTGCTTGTTATTTTAACTTACCCTGTTTAATTTGATCTAAACAATAAACAAACTTCTTTAAAGTTTGATTTAAGACCAAGACTAACTTAACCACCGGCCCGTTCAATGCTCCGACTAGTTGAGCCCTGAGCACTTCCTTAGTAGGGAGCTTGCTCATTGTTTCTATATCTTTTAAAGTCAACAGTTTTTCCTGGATTATGCCGCCTTCTAATATAAGTTTTTCATGATCTTTACGAAAAGCACATAAAATTTTAGAAACATCTATTGGTTCGTCCTTAAAGAAAATCAACCCACAAGGCGAATCGATAAACTTAATTAAATCATTCAGGCCTAATTCTTTCATTGCTCTTCTGGCTACGCTATTTTTAACTACAAAAAGGTCTGAACCAGTTGTCTTAAGCGTCTTTCTTAATCCGCTCATATCAGGACTAGCTACTCCCGAATATTTTACAACAATCAACCCGTTAGATAACTTAAAGCTGTTCTTTATACGATTCTCTAGTGTTTCTTTTACCAATAATCCTATTTTTTTCATATTATAAACTCACATTGCACACTGCTATCTTAGCAGGTGAGCCGTAATCCCGGGTTCATAGAAGTAGCTATACATAAACTTTTCACAAATTTGCCTTTTACAGAAACAGGCCTGGATTCATTAACCGCCTCTATAACCTTAGAAGCATTATCATTTAGCTGTTCCTCGCTAAATGATATTTTTCCTACAGACAAATGCATTCCGCCCTGTTTATCAACGCGAAACTCAACCTTACCCCTCCTCACATCTTCAATAGCTTTTGATATATCATTAGTTACTGTGCCGGTTTTAGGGCTGGGCATCAAACCTCGTGGACCTAAAACTTTCCCTAATTTACTTAAATCTTTCATCATTTCAGGTGTAGCTATAGCGCAATCAAAATCAAGAAATCCGGCACCAACCTTATCTATTAGCTCCATTCCCCCTATATGATCCGCTTTTGCTTCCCTGGCCTGCCGTTCATGTTCGCCTTTACAAAACACTGCCACGCGCTCCTTTTTTCCAGTTCCATGCGGAAGCACTACTGTCCCACGAACCATTTGATCGCTCTTTTTAGTGTCTACGTTCAAATTAAAATGCAGATCAACTGAACCGTCAAACTTTGGTTTAGGCAGCTTTTTTAATAAAATAACCGCCTCCTTTAACTGGTGAAATTTATCTTGCTCAACCAGCTTCGCTGATTCCTTGTATCTTTTGCTCTGAACTTTCATTTTTACATATCTCCCCAACCATACTTGTCTTGTCGCGGAACAGTCCCTTGCGGGGACAGTCCCTGCTGGCCGTACTAATCTAGCTAACCTTCAATCGCGATACCCATGCTCCGGGCAGTACCCTCAATAACCCTAATCGCCTGCTCCATGCTTGCGGTATTTAAATCCGGAAGTTTTAGCTTAGCGATCTCTTCAACCTGTTTCTTAGTTACCTTACCAATAGTTTCTTTTCCGCTAATACCAGAAGCCTTAGCCAGATTCGCTGCCCTTTTCAATAAAATGGATGATGGTGGGCTTTTTATAATAAAAGTAAAGGTCCTGTCTTCATAAACACTAATCACTACCGGCAGGATCAGACCATCCTTACCTTTAGTCTGGTCATTAAACTGTTTGCAGAACTGCATAATGTTTACGCCATGTTGACCTAAAGCCGGACCTACCGGAGGAGCAGGATTTGCCTGTGCTGCCGGAACATGCAACTTAATTTGTGCTTTAATTGCCTTTGCCATAGCTATACCCTCTCTACCTGCCAATACTCTAACTCCACCGGCGTAGAGCGTCCAAATATAGAAACACTTACCTTAACTTTGCCTTTTTCGGGATAAACTTCTTCAATTACCCCATTAAAATTCAAGAATGGCCCCTCATTAACTCTTACCTGTTCGCCTTTCTCAAAAATTATCTTAGGGGAAGGTTTAACAGCGGTTTCCTTAGTACGTTTAAGAATACTATCCACCTCTTCTTGGGGAAGCGGCACAGGTTTCCTGCCTAATCCGATAAAACCCGTAATTCCCGGAGAATTTTTAACAAAAAGATATGTCTCTTCGCTCAAATCCATCTCTACCAACAAATATCCCGGGAAGAATTTTCTTTGAGTAATCTTCTTTTTCCCGGAACGCACTTCAGAAATCTGTTCCGTAGGAATAACCACATTAGAAACTAACTCATTAAAGCCGCTTGAAGCAATCTTCTTCTCCAGAGATGCCTTAACTTTTTCTTCTATCCCAGTCTGAGTATGCACAACATACCATTTTTTCATTTGAAAACCACGCTTAGAAATCTGGATAACCCTAAATCCACCATTCCAATAAAAATTGTCATTATACCCGTAACGGTAATTACCAAAACCGTAGAAGCCATCAACTCTTTTCTAGTTGACCAAGCAACCTTACTTAATTCTAATTTTACTTCTAAAAGAAAGCTTTTTATTTTCTGATAATTCTTGATTATCAAAACTAAAATTACAACTGCCAGCGCAATTAAAATTATGGTTCTTAAATTACCAAGAATAAAATCCACTTTTTAAGTCTTCCTTTCGCTTCTCTGCCGCTGTAAAGTTACAGGAGCGGCAGGACTTGCCCCGTCTTCCTAGATTTTTTCATTTTGGAAACGGGACTGCGTATCACCTGCACGCCGCTCTTTTTTTTCAAAACCACAGGAGCGGCAGGACTTGAACCTGCAGTCACGGTTTTGGAGACCGTTGGTTTGCCATTAACCGACGCCCCTAAGTTTAATTTTCTCATTCCCATCCCGACTCATAACCGTGTAAAATTTCTGACGAAATTGTTACATATTCGTCGGGATAAATTCGCGCATTAACTTACGAGCACAAAGTGCGAGTAAGTTAAGCACTCATTTGATTTCCTTATGCGGGGTATGTTTATGACAGGAATTGCAGAACTTACTAAGCTCAAGCCTATCCTGATGCAACTTTTTATTCTTACTCGTCGTATAATTACGATTTTTGCAAACCGTACATTCTAAGGTTATTGTCTCACGCATCTATATCTTTCTTCCCCACTTATAAACTTTATAAAATTTTAATTAAAATTTTATACATTCATCGGGTTAAGTTCGGCCATCAAACTTATGTTCGCTTTTCGCTCCATAAGTTTGGGCCTCACTTAAAGCTGGAGACGAGAATCGAGCTCGTGACCCCGTCCTTACCAAGGACGTGCTCTACCAACTGAGCTACTCCAGCAGAAATGGATTTGCTCCGTCGAATAAGCCTTTAAACAAAAAAAAATCCAACTTCAAGAAATTATTCAATTTTCTCTTTTTTTATATTCTTACCAAATTGAAAGTAGTGTTATACTATATATTTACGTAAATAAAGATTTTATACTAGGATAACGCCTTTGTCAAGGCATTTTTTGTCTTTTTTATTGCTATAATAAAATGATGCACTGGACTTTTACTAAGTCAAGAGATTTAACCGAGTACCATTCCCAGGGCATAAGGTACAAGTGGAATAAAGAGGCTAAAAATGTTACTTGACAATGGATATGTTATGCGACCATTATTCTCTTCTATGCTACCAAGAATAATGGTCACTGTACCTATTTACGCAACTTATGACTTCGCTTACTTTACCGGAGTCCTGGCCTTTTTAGCCACAGTTTGCGATTTCGGGCCCAATGAAATAGTTAAAATAATAGTATTTCCTTTTGGCTCCATGATGATAATGCAGGTTTCATTCTCCCGTTCAAAGTTTAAAAGCCTCTGGCCGTATTCAATAATATTTACCAGGTTCCAGTTGTACATAGCCATTTGTTCTTTGTAAAAATTAACTACTTGGTCTGGGTTATTTTTACCCTGGTATTTTAATACGCCTACACGTACACCTGAGCTCTCGAAAGAGTATGATTGAGCAGGCAGACTTTTTAAACCAACAGGAATTGGCACATCGCTAAACTTTAGAATTGCCTGTGGCTCAAGTATTCCGAAATTAGCGGATTTTGCGTTGCTGCTATTGGATAAGCTTGAACAACCTGTAAGAATAGTAGTTAGTAGGTAGCAGGTAGTGGACAAGAAAAACAACTTTACAAAAAGCTTCATCTCTCCTCCCTGCCTGCCGGTAGACAGGCTTTTGTAGTTAATAATTTTTTAACATTTTCATAAATCTTATCAATTTCAGTTTGGACTAAACCTAAATCAAGAGCTACTTTAATTAATTCAGCTGGACTGATAATATCTTCCGGTGCATGACTGTCATTGCTCAGGATTAGTTTCGCCTCGAATTTTCTGGCTTGTTTAATTACATGGGCATTAGTCTGGCTGTGCCCGCGGCGGCTGGTAATCTCGAGGAATATTCCGCGATCTTTAGCCAATTTAACGTCTTCATCAGAAATTAACCCAGGATGCGCCAGGATATCAATATCCGCCATTAAAGCTAAATGATTGGTATTTTTTGTCACCGGCTCAACCAGAGTTTCTCCATGTGCAATAATAATTTTAATCCCTTCTTTTCTGGCTAAACTAGCTAAAGGTTTAAATTGCTCTGGCGGCAAGTGAGTTAATTCAATTCCCGGAAGTACTTTAATTTCGGAATTTTTTGGCCAGCGTCGGCAGAACTCAACAATTGCCTTGGCAGTTTGCTTGATATTACTGTAGTCGGCGTGATCTGTTATAGCTATTACTTTATAACCTTTATCCTGATAACGCACTGCAACTTCAGAAGGAAGTAGCTCACCGTCACTTAAAAATGTGTGTGCGTGTAGATTATACATAACATCCTTGAGTTATATTTATATGCGCCTGGCAGGAATCGAACCTGCCGCACGCAGTTTAGGAAACTGCTGCTCTATCCTTATGAGCTACAGGCGCAAAAAAGTCCCCCTATTCACCGAAAAATTTAATCAGGGAATACAGCGGGTATTCTTTTAGTTTATCCCTGCCATGCAAATCAACTAATTCAATAATAAATCCAATACCCGCTATTTTGCCTTGTAGTTGATTTACTAGATCAACTACTGCTTTAACTGTTCCTCCGGTAGCCAAAAGGTCATCTATGATTAAAACTTTTTCTCCGCTGGCTATGGCGTCTTTATGGATCTCCAGAGTATCTGTACCATATTCCAGCTCATAGGTTGTAGAAATAGTTTTATAAGGTAACTTGCCTTTCTTACGCACCGGTATAAATCCTGCACCGATTTTATACGCTAAAGCTGCGCCAAAGATAAAACCCCGCGCCTCCACTCCTACTATTTTATCAATTTTCTTTGCTTTATATTTCTTAGCCAGCAAATCAAGTGATTTCTTAAATGCAGATTTATTTTTAATTAGAGTGGTTACATCACGAAAAAGGATCCCAGGCTTAGGAAAATCAGGTATATTTCTTATGGATTTTTCTAAAAGGCAATCGTTTTTCATATTTCTTTCTCCTGTCCTATAACAAATTTTTTTAACTTTCCTAAAGCCGCCTCTTCAATCTGGCGGATCCTTTCCCGCGAAACACCCATTTTTTTGGCGACCTCTGCCAGTGTTTGCGGCTTGGTATTGCTTAAGCCGAAACGCAGATCCAGGATTTCTCTTTCTCTTTCAGACATGACTTCCAGAAGATTATCCACTCTCTCCCGGTCGAGAAAATGTTCAATCTCTGCGTCCGGAGTAGTAGCATTTTTGTCTTCCACTAATTCCGACATTTGATTATCATTATCTTCGCCAATAGGCGCTTCTAGAGAAGATGTGGTGCTAGACATCCAAAAATTAATCTTTCCCATTTTTTCGGGCGAGAACCTTAATTTTTTGGCAATCTCATTATCCGTAGGAACGCGTTTTAACTTCTGGCTTAAGCGCTCCTTATTCTTTTTCCATTTGGTGATTAAATCATTCATATACACCGGTACGCGAATCATCTTACTCTGTTCGCTGATAGAGCGGGTGATCCCCTGCCTAATCCACCAGGCAGCGTAAGTTGAAAAACGGAATCCTTTGCGATAGTCAAATTTCTCTACCGCCTTCATTAACCCAAGATTTCCTTCTTCAATCAAATCCAGAAATGGAGTTCCCATGCGCATATATCTTTTAGCGATGTTGATCACTAGGCGTAGATTTGCGCGAATCATTTCCTTGCGCGCTATTTCATCCCCGCGGCGAATCCGCTTATTTAATTCAATTTCCTGCTTAGCAGTTAAAAGCGGAATTTCCCTGACTTCTTTGAAATACGTTTTTAACGCTTCCATAGGTCTCTTTACTTTAGCGCAGCTTGTGCTGCGGCTAATTTTGCAATCGGTACCCTGAACGGCGAACAACTGACATAATCCATGCCTGCATTGTGGCAGAACTCTACGGATTTAGGTTCTCCACCGTGTTCCCCGCAAATCCCCACCTCTAAATTCTTATTGGCCGAACGTCCACGTTTAATCCCCATTTTAATCAACTCGCCAATTCCTTCCTGGTCAATACTTTGAAATGGATCCTCCGGCAAAATACCTTTTTTAAGATAATCCGGCAGGAAACCACCAATATCATCTCTTGAGAAACCAAAACCCATCTGGGTCATATCATTGGTTCCAAAAGAAAAGAATTGGGCGACAGTTGCCAGTTTATGCGCAACAAAAGCAGCACGCGGAATCTCGATCATTGTTCCAAAAAGATGCTTTATTTTCTTTAACTTGTATTTTGCCAATACTTCTTTATATATCTTTTCGGCAATAACAAGTTGATCCTCAAGTTCCCTTACATCACAGACAACGGGAATCATGATTTCTGGATACGGATACTTTCCTTCTTTAATTAATTCAGCAGCCGCTTCTAGTATGGCTCGGATTTGCATAGAGCTTACTTCAGGATAAGTAACTCCTAAGCGCACGCCACGATGGCCCATCATTGGATTAGATTCATGTAAGGCCTCTGCCCTATTAGATAGTTCTTGCATGCTAATGTTTAGATCCTTGGCTAGTTGCTCAAGCTTTGCCTGTTCGCGCGGCACGAATTCATGTAATGGCGGATCAAGCAGGCGAATCACAACCGGAAAACCGTCCATTGCTTCGATAGTACCCTTAATATCTTTTTTTACAAAGGGGAACAATTCATCTAATGCCTTCTGTCTTTCCTCAACAGTATTGGAAACAATCATTTTGCGTAGCAGGAACAAAGGTTGATCAGCACCTTTGCCATAGAACATATGTTCGGTGCGGAAAAGCCCGATACCCTCTGCCCCGAATTGGCGCGCTCTTTGAGCATCAGCCGGGGTATCCGCATTAGTACGTATTCCTAACTTTCTTACAGCGTCACACATTTTCAAAAATTCCGAAAGAACCGTATTTTCTTCGCAGACATCCATCATCGGCAGTTTGCCTTCATAAACATTGCCCTTGGTACCATTTAAGGTAATCCAATCACCTTCCTTGAGTGTTTTATCTGCCACATGTACTAATTTCTTCTCAATATCTACATGCATCGTACTGCATCCTACAATACAGCATTTACCCCAGCCGCGGGCAACTAATGCCGCATGACTAGTCATCCCACCGCGCGCAGTAAGAATTGCCTGGGCAACGCGCATACCTTCAACATCTTCCGGATTAGTTTCTTCACGTACCAGGATTACTTTTTTACCGGCTTTTGCCCAATCTACCGCATCATTTGACGAGAAAACAATCTGTCCGCAAGCGCCGCCTGGGCCGGCCGGCAAACCTTTAGCAAAAGGCTTTACGCCCAACTCTGTTTTCGGATCAATAATCGGATGGAGTAATTCATCAAGCTGTGATGGAGTTACCCGCATTACAGCTTGTTCTTTTTTGATCATTTTTTCTTTAACCATATCCACTGCCATACGTACTGCTGCCGGACCATTACGTTTACCTATGCGGCATTGCAACATAAAGAGTTTGTCTTTTTCAATGGTAAACTCAATATCCTGCATATCACGGTAGTGTTTTTCCAGGCGGTCCTGGATGGCGTAAAGTTCTTTGTAAATCTTCGGCATTGCTTTTTCTAAAGTAATCAATTCTTTATTGTGACTGCTAGTTGAGTATGCGTTAATCGGCGCCGGAGTGCGAATGCCGGCAACTACGTCTTCGCCCTGGGCATTAATCAGGTATTCGCCGTAGAAATTATTTTCTCCGTTTCCCGGGTTACGCGTAAAAGCTACACCGGTTGCCGAATCATTGCCCATATTTCCAAAAACCATGGTTTGTACGTTTACTGCCGTGCCCCAGGCATCCGGGATACTCTCAATCCTGCGGTAGCTGATGGCGCGTTTTCCATTCCAGGAGGAAAATACCGCGCCGATGCCGCCCCACAGCTGCTCCATCGGTTCATCAGGGAATTCTTTACCTGAAACTTCTTTGATTTTAATTTTGAACTGGGCACATAGTTTCTTTAAATCATCAACATTTAAATCCGTATCACTGGCATAATTTTTTGATTTTTTCAAATCAGCCATTATTTTTTCCAACTGTTTGCGGATCCCCTCTTCGCCTTTCGGCTCAATTCCTGCAGCCTTTTCCATGACTACGTCAGAGTACATCATAATCAAGCGGCGGTAAGCATCATAAACAAAACGGCTATTGCCGCCGCTTTGCTTGATTAAGCCGGAGATGGTCTTTTCGGTCAGTCCGACGTTTAGAACCGTCTCCATCATCCCAGGCATGGATTTTCTGGCCCCGGAGCGCACTGAAAATAAGAGCGGATTGTTGGTATCCCCGAATTTTCTACCCATTAATTTTTCTACCTTTCCCAGGGCTTTCTCCACCTGAACCTTTAACTCCTTGGGATATTTCTTTTTATTCTGGTAATAATATGTGCAGACCTCTGTGGTACAGGTGAATCCCGGGGGCACTGGAAGTAATAAATCCTTGTTTCCTGCCATCTCGGCGAGGTTAGCGCCTTTTCCACCCAAGAGGTTCTTCATGCTTTCATTGCCATCTGCCTTACCACCGCCAAAGCTGTAAACGTATTTCTTTGCCATTACTTTTAACCCCTTCCTTTCTTATCTTAGCTAAGCTGTTTAGTTAAATACTCTTTCAATCTGTCTATCGAAATTCTTTCTTGCAGCATGGTATCTCTACTACGTACAGTTACTTGTTTATCCTCCAATGTTTGCACATCCACGGTTACACAATAAAGCGTGCCTACTTCGTCCTGCCTACGGTAAAGTTTGCCGATAGACCCAGTATCATCATAAACCGTAACCATGGATTTTTTTAAATCCAGCGAGATTTTATTGGCTAGCTCTATAATTTCTGGCCTATTGCG
>JAHJCJ010000059.1 GCA_018812825.1 Candidatus Omnitrophota bacterium | reverse complement strand
TAAATTCTTGCATTCGCACCTAAATATCCCCCTTAGATATTAAGGCTTTTTACCAAAAAACAAATCGGTAAACCCTTTGATAATATTAGTTACTGCCGGGCTAAAATGATATTTTGGCTCATGGAGTGTCCCGCTTAATTTAATTACGCCGATTTTACCACCCCGGCCCATAATCGCGGTAGTAACATCCTTTAATGTGCCGCTTAAAGGGACCATCTCGCTTAAGATATCCACATCTAAAGCGCCATCCAGAGAGCCGTTAAAGCCGATTTTTAACGGGCCGGAAAGTTCAGCAATATTACTCTTTAGTTTTAGGTTATCCGTATAAGCGAGATTATTTTTTACTAAGAAAGCGCAGGCACATTCTGAAAGTTCAATACTACCCAGCTCTTTGGCAAACAGCAACTTTCCCATCCCCTGGAGTAAATTCAACTCCCAAAGCCTTCCTTCTTTGATATAAAATTTACCTGCTCCGCTAAGTTTATCTAAATCCCCAAAAAAACCATTGAGCTTAACTTCCCCCTGAAATACCCCAGAAATGTTTTTATTTTTAGATAATGTATCCAGCTTTAGCTTCTCCAGCCTAACTCCTTCCGCCTGAAACTCTATATGATATGGCAGATTAACGCTATCAAGATTAAGCGAGGCAAGACCGTCAATTATCCCATCGTAAAAAGCAATGCGCATTGAAACTATCCTGGATATTTTTTGCTCTTGCAGATAATCCAGTAGGAAATCCTTAGCGTTTAAGCCATACAAAGAAAAATTATTACTAGATAACCTTGCCTGGATCAGGCAATTCTTAAAATCATAAATCGGCCCGCTAAAAGTAATTTGTGTATCCAGTTGCCCTTTTAGCTGCATATTTTTTATAGCAGGATATTGCTTAACCAAGAACTTGCTTAAACTCTCCAGATCCAGATCAATCTTTCCGTTTGCATCTACCTGCGGCCTGACAGGATCGGAATTATCAATATCGGCGCTAATTAAAAACTGTGAATTAAAATACTTCCCCTTGGCCTGGGTAATTTTAATCTTCTTATCCTTAAGAGCTAAAGCGCTAACCAAAGATAAATCCCGGGAAGATAATTGTAGTTTTATGTTGGGCGCGGAAAAATTAACCAGCTCTCCGCTACTCTCATAATCTATGCCTTGATATTTAAATTTCGTATCCGACCAGTTAAACCCCTGCTGGCTAAATTCAAAGCTTGCGCAAATATTCTCAACGGGTATATCCTGCTTTGCTAATTTTAAACCTGCCCCTGCAATATCCACTTTCCCCTGCATCACCCAGCCGCCTCCTCCATCCGGATGCAGCTTTATAAATAAATCTGCATTACCAAGCGCCGTACTTACAGGCGTGAAATTAAACTTCTCTTTAGCGATAGCTAGCAGAAAACTCAAACTCAAATTAGTATTTACGTTTAACGCTAACGTGCTGAAATCCTTAATCCCCAAATTGGCTTCAAACGGGATACCTAGAAACTCTACTTTCAAACTTTCCGCAATCAAAGAGCGCTCGTTAAAGGCAATCTTGCCGTGAAGGTTTTTCAGCTCACCGAAGAAATCTAAGCCAGATATATCAGCTTGTTGAATATCGCAATTGCCGTCAAAAGAAACCTTTTTTGTTTGCAGGTTATAATTAACTTTGCTTTCCAGGCCTATATTTAAACTGGCCTTAACCTTCTCTTTTGCCAAAACCAGATTAGTAACCTTGGCAGTCGCCTCAATATGCAGGAGTTGATCCTTGAGATTTAATTTTGCCTTACCGTCAGCTGAACCCGAAAGCAAATTCAGCCCGAAATTACTGTAATAAGCCTCATAATCCCTGGGTAATAAATTATTCACCGACAAATTAACAGCCAGCTCCCGGCTTAAAACCTTGTATCCTCCCCATGCGTAGATAAAGGCGGGAGGGCTATTGGGAATCTCTCCTTTAAAATTAAACTTTACACTTACCGGCAAAGCCAACCCCAGGCTAAGCTGGATATTTCTTATCTCTTTTTTAAATTTGACTGCCAGGGTATCATCCTGAAAAACAATGCTTCCGGAAGAAATATTTATTTTATAAACTGATATGCCGAATTCAGATTTTTTTGATTTAGGTTCTTTAGGCTCAGGAACTTTTATAGCCGCATGGCTAGACATAAAAATATCCTGAAGATTAAAAGAGCCATCCTTCAGGCGTTCCAGAAAAATATACGGACTTTTAAGGTTTATACTGGGAATAATAATCTGCTTTTTAAATACAGGCCAAATAAAAATAGCGCAATTTGCCTGGTGAGTACTCAAAATTATATTCTCGCTATCAGAGATAACCAAATCGCGCAAAACCAACCCCTTGAATATATTAAATTCTAAAGACCCCAGGGTAACATTCTTGCGGGTCTGTTGCACCAAGGTTGAGATGATAATGGATTTCATCTTCCTGGGTAAAAATACCTTATTCAAATACACTATCCCAGAAAAAATAAACAAAAAAATAATTAACGCAATTATGATAAACTTCTTCATTTCTTTCGCTTAATTATGGTAGCTGTTAATTCATAAGCCTCTTCTTTGCTTTTAACCTTGCCAATAGCCTGCGCCTCTTCCAATCCATTGAGCACCTTTCCAATCAAAGGGCCAGGAGGTAATTTAAATTTACGCATAACATCATTGCCGTTTAAAAAAGGTTCCGGTTTTTTCTCCTTTTTATGATTTAACAGCCTGCGGATTAACGCCTTAACTGTTTTCTCATGTCGCAGCCGCGAGAGGGCCGTGGTCAATGGGCCCTTGGTGGCGCGCTGATCAGCCAATGACAATAAGAGTACTGCCAGGGCATCATTGCCGGTGTCGCGAAAATAACGGAAGATCGCCCGTTCAGTAGGCCGGCCATTATCCGCCAGATACCCCGGCCTTAAATGCCAGAGCACTATCCTTTCCAGAGAACGGGTTTCATCATTGGCTAATTTTAGCCTGCGGCAAATTATACGGGTTATTCCCAAACCTATTCTTTCATGGCCGTGGAAAATAATCTTTCTTTTTTCCCTGCGCAGGGCCTTAGGCTTGCCTACATCATGCAAAATACAGGCCAACTTTAGCAAGCTGGATCTTTTACGTAGACTGGAAAGCTCTTCGCTAAGATACTGATTTATCTCAAGGTTTTGCTTAACAGAGCGCAATAATAGTTCAAACTGATTTAATGTCTCTAAAGTATGCTGCCAAACATCCAGATGGTGATACGGGCCCTGGCCGATACCGCGCATAGGTTTTATCTCGGGGAAAATTATTTCTAAAATCTTTAGTTTATCCAGGATGGCTAAAGAAGTATAGACCGTAGGACTGTCAAAAATCTTAAATAATTCTTCGCGGATGCGTTCGCTTGAGACTGTGCTAATTAGAGGTTTTTCTTTTTTTGCCAGGCGCAAAGCTTCTTTATCCAAGCTAAAGCCAAGCATACAACTAAAACTAAAGGCGCGTAAGATCCTTAAAGGATCTTCTTTAAAAGAGTTCCTGCTGCTAACCCGGATAATTTTGCGTTTAAGGTCTGCTCTTCCGCAATAGGGATCAATAATCAACGCGTTTAAATCTTCCGCGTTAAAAACATCTTTAAGCTCAACGGCCATGGAGTTGATGCTAAAATCACGGTGCAAGAGGTCTTTTTCTAAAGTTTTGGCGCGGAAATCCGTAAAATCAAAAGTATAAACCTTCTCGCCTATTTTCTTGACTAATCGACAAGCAGCATGCTTCTCGTCCAGAACCACAAATCCGGACTTTAACTGCCTGGATAATTTACGGCCAAAATTAATTGCTCCGCGTATCAGGCAAAAATCAAAATCCGGATTGTCTTTTTTCCGGTTTAAAATTAAATCGCGCAAGGCTCCGCCTACTAAATATAATTTTACCTTTCTGGATTTAGCAAAATTATAAACCGGACTTAAAATATCTTTATCGTTTTCGTTGAATTTGAGCACCATAATTTTTTATCTAACGAAGACATTTTTGCCGCAGGCAAAAAAGGAGCAAAGGTAGCGAATAAATATTAAGTGTGTGTAAATAAACTAGGTTAAGGCTTATCTTTATCAAATACCTCAAACTGTTTGACAATCGTTTCTTCTACAAATATCGGCGCATGGAACCTCACTGCCAATGCCACGCTGTCCGAAGGACGGGCATCAATAATTCTTAAATCACCGCTTCCGCTCTTAATAAAGATCTTGGCATGAAAAGTAGCTTCCTCCAGCTTATCAATAATAATTTTCTCCACGCTTGCATTTAAATCCTTGAGCATTATATAAATTAAGTCATGGGTCAACGGCCGCGGGGGATTAAAACCACTGATTTTTAATTTTATGGCTGAGGCCTCATTTAAGCCGATAACGATTGGCAAAACCCGCAAGCCGTCCTTTTCTTTTAAAACAATCAATTGATCATGCCGCTTCTCATCAATTACAATCTTATTCAACTCCATCTCTATCATATCCATCCCCTATATAAATGATATTTTGGTAAACTATGATAAATTATAGCTAGCGGGTGACGAGGGTTGATCCTTTGGAGGCAATTGCCGACAAAGGGCAACCCTCGGCAGGACCCGCTAGCCTTATTTCTTTTTCTTGTCTTTACCCAAAATATCCCTCAACTCCACCATAAACTGCCCCACGTCCTTAAATTGGCGGTAAACCGAGGCAAAACGCACATAAGCAACATCATCGATCAGTTTAAGCCTCTCCATAACCAGTTCGCCTATCCTGCTGGATAAAACCTCGCGGTCACTTTTCTTCTGGATGGCATGCTCAACTTGAATGACTACATTCTCCATCTTTTCCACGCTTACCGGCCGCTTTTCGCAGGCGCGGATTATGCCGGCTAAAATCTTTTTACGGTCAAAAGACTCCCTGCGTCCATCTTTCTTAATCACTAACAGTGAAATCTCTTCGATGTATTCATAAGTAGTGAAACGCTTGCCGCACTTTAAACACTCTCTTCTGCGCCTCACTGCCGACTCCTCGGCTGTGGCGCGGGAGTCCACTACCTTATCTTCTTTATATCCGCAAAACGGACACTTCATCTCTTCCTTATTTTTATTTTTGCCTGTTTTAAAAAACTCAACGCCATCTTATCCGGATAACCTTCAGCAATCACAATCTCTTTTATACCGGCATTAATCAGCATTTTGGCGCAGATAACGCACGGCTGGTTAGTAGCATAAAGGGTAGCGCCTTTGACGCTTATCCCGTGCAAACATGCCTGGATAAGCGCGTTCTGCTCTGCATGCAGGGCACGGCATAATTCATGCCGCTCTCCCGAAGGTATCTTTAGCTGCTGGCGTATACAGCCAATTTCAACACAGTGTTTTAAACCGCTGGGAGCGCCGTTATAACCGGTAGCGAGGATCCTTTTTTCTCCCACGATTACTGCCCCAACGCTGCGGCGCAGGCAAGTGGATCTTTTAGCAACCAGGGCTGCCATCTCCAAAAAATATTCATCCCAACTCGGCCGGCAATGCTTAATAGTTTTCTTTTTCATATTATTTTAATAACTCCGGATATAGCGGAAACTTTCTCGCTAAAGCGATTGTCTCCTTTTTAATTTTAGATAATCTTTCTAAATTCCCCTGATTTTCCAGCGCCTCATTAATTAAACCGGCAATCTTCTGCATCTGGGCCTCTTTCATCCTGCGCGTGCTTACTGCCGCGGTTCCCAAGCGGATACCGCTGGTTACTGCCGGGCTTTTCTCATCAAACGGGATAAGGTTCTTGTTTACCGTAATGTTAACTTCCCCTAAAATTATTGAAGCATCGCTGCCAGTAACATTCTTGGCATTCAAATCTACCAGTATCAAATGCGTATCTGTGCCTCCGGAAACAATACGAAAACCTTTTTTACCCAAAGCACTAGCTAGCTCCTTAGCATTTTTAGTTAACTGAATCTGATAGCGCTTAAACTCCGGCTTCATTGCCTCACAAAATGCCACAGCTTTAGCAGCAACTACGTGCATCAATGGCCCCCCCTGAATTCCAGGAAAAATCTGGCTGTCAATCTTTTTGGCAAACTCTTTTTTACAAAGGATAAATCCTCCGCGCGGGCCGCGTAAAGTCTTATGCGTCGTAGAACTGACGAACTCGGCGTAAGGCACGGGAGAGGGATGTATCCCTGCAGCCACTAGGCCAGCGATATGCGCCATATCCACGAATAGATACGCGCCAACACTATCTGCTATCTGGCGGAATTTTTTAAAATCAATTATCCTAGGATATGCTGAGGCACCGGCCAAAATCATCTTTGGCTTATGTATTCTAGCCAGCTCAAGAATAGCATCATAATCTAAAGCTTCGGTCTTCCTATCTACGCCATATCCGACCATATTATAGAACATACCAGAAAAATTATGCACATGGCCGTGAGTAAGATGCCCGCCGGCAGTTAAATCCATGGCTAAAACCGTATCGCCCGGTTTTATCGCCGCGAAATAAACCGCCATATTCGCCTGTGAACCGGAATGCGCTTGGACATTTACATGCTCTGCCTTGAATATTGCTTTAGCCCGCTCAATCGCCAGGCTTTCGGCAATATCAACATATTCGCATCCGCCGTACCAGCGCCTGCCAGGATAGCCTTCGGCATATTTATTGGTTAATACAGAGCCCTGGGCCTCTAAAACCCCTAAAGAGGTGAAATTCTCCGAAGCAATCAACTCCAAGTTCTCATCTTGGCGCTTGATCTCTTTCTTAATCACTGCGTAAATCTCCGGGTCAATCTGTTTTAGATGTTTCACTTTACAGTTCTCCTTATCCTTTGTTCAATACTATTTATTAATTTTACCCTCTTTAAATGCCTTCCCCCTAAAAATTTTGTATTTAACCAGGTAATAACCATTCTCTTAGCTAAAACCGCTTTGACAAACCCCGAACCTAAAACTAAAACATTACTATCATTATGTTCGCGGCTGAGTTTAGCTGCCTTAAGGTTATAGCAAAGCGCAGCGCGCACTCCGGCAACCCTGTTGGCAACAATAGAATTTCCTATCCCGCTTTTACAAATAAGTATCCCACGCTTGTATTTACCCGAAGCAATACCCTTGGCCAAATTATAAGCATATTCAGGATAATCACAACGCTCTTTAGAATAAGTGCCTAAATCTTTTATGCCAATCCCTTTTTTATTAAGATATTTCTTTAATTCTGCTTTTAATACAAACCCTGCGTGGTCCGCAGAAATCAACAGTGCGCTCATATAATTTTACTTATCCTTTCTACGGCATCTTTAATTGTATGAAAAGTATCCTCGTAAAACTCAAGCGATGCCCCTATGGGATCGAGAATATCCAAATTGCTATCATCCATTTTAGCAAATTCTTTTAATAAAAAAAGCCTGTTTCTGGCTTCCGGGGCAAGCTGCAAGACCCTGTTCTCATGCATTGCCTCCATTACCAGTATAATATCCGACCTATCCGCCATCTCCTTAGTCACTCTTTGCGAACGATGTGTACCCACATCAATACCTTCGTTTTTTAACACTTCCCGGGTCTCTGTGCTTGCGCCCAATCCGACAAGGATCATTATCCCGGCTGAGATCACCCGTACATCAGTCCTTTTCTGTTTTTCCAGAAGCTTCTTTAAATACGCTTCCGCCATTACCGAACGGCAGGAGTTTCCTGTGCAAACAAAAAGCACAACCTTGGTTTTCACAACTCCGCTTATCTCTTCATCTTTTATTGCTCCGCTTCGGACTATGCTTAAAGGCTCAACGCTTAAATCCACGATCGTAGATTCCACCCCCAATTTTGCCTCTGCGCCGTCAACCGCTAAATCCACCAGCCCATCCATATCTTTAATCGCCTGCGCAAAATTATCCGGCGCAGGGGAATCGGCGATATTCGCGGAAGGACAAGCCACCGGCACTTGCGCCTGACGGATAATCTCTAAAGCAATCTGGTTATCCGGCATACGCAACCCCACCTTGCCGCCATTAACCGCTTTCAGCAAAATGGTCAAAGGGCCCGGCCAAAATTTATGCATCAATTTATAAGCAGCTACGGGAATATCACAAGCAAACTCTTCAGCTTTAGGCTTATCTGCTATAAGTATGGCAAAAGGCTTATCTTTAGGCCGCTTTTTAATTTCATAAAGCTTATCCAGCGCCTTTTTATCCAAGGCATTAGCGGCAATGCCGTAAACCGTTTCCGTGGGAATAATTACCAACCCGCCTGCAGCAATAACTTTAGCTGCCTGGCTGGTATACTCCTCTTCAGGAAGAACAGGATTTATTTTGATTATTTTTGTTAAGCTCATAACTTGATTTTTATCCCTTTAATTTTAAGGCACATCTGTTTTTTATAATTAACCAGCTTGGCAGTAATCTTAGTATCACTTAAAGCCAGTATCTCCAAAGCAAAAAGCGCGGCATTCTTTGCCCCAGATTTACCAATAGCCATACAAGCAACCGGAATCCCCGGAGGCATCTGTACAGTTGATAATAGAGAATCCAGGCCTTTTAAATTCCTGGTTTCAATAGGTATGCCGATCACCGGTAACGTAGTATGAGATGCCACTACCCCGGCTAAAGCCGCGGACATCCCCGCGGCGGCAATAAAAACTCTTGTCCCGCTTTTTGGCGCCTGCTCTACATACCGGGCCATCTCTTTAGGCGTGCGGTGCGCGGATAAAACCCTGACTTCAAAATCTGCCTTAAACTCTTTTAATACATTCACTGCCTCGCTTACTGTCTCTAAATCCGACTGGCTTCCCATAAGTATGCTTATTTTTGCCATTATACCTCCTTGTCTACCTAGACAACACCCGCGCAATTGCGCTACCTAGCGCACACCGACGCAATACCTATTAGCGTCGGGTGATTGTCAGCACCGGGTGCCTATCTTAAAGCTTTTGAACCAATGTCCCGGCGAAAATGCATGCCCTCAAAACTAATTTTATTTATTGCTTTATATGTTTTACTTATGGCATCCTCAATTGTAGTGCCTAATCCGGTTACTCCTAAGACCCTGCCACCGCTAGTAAATATCTTATCCCCAACTTTCTTAGTGCCGGCATGAAAAACAACAATATCCTTTAATTTATCCGCCTCATGCAATCCCATGATTTCTTTATCTTTAACATAATCTCCCGGATAACCGCCAGATGTACAAACCACGCATACGCAGGCGCGATTATCCCAAGACAAATTCTTCACCTTAACCAGCTCACCCCTGCTAGCTGCCAGCATTACCTCCACTAAATCGGATTTTAACCGGGGCAATATTGCCTCGGTTTCCGGATCACCAAAACGCACATTAAACTCTAAACACTTTGGCCCATCTTTAGTTAACATTATACCAGCATATAATACTCCCCGATAATCAATTCCTTCCCTGCTTAAGCCATCAATAGTGCGATAGATTATCTCTTCCATAACCTCAACTAGAATATGCGCGGTAACTATTGCAGCCGGCGAATAAGCGCCCATGCCTCCGGTATTTAAACCCTGGTCATGATCAAATACCCTTTTATGGTCCTGAGCTGAAGCCAACGCCAACACCTGTTTTGAATCCGTAATTACTAGAATCGAGGCCTCATGGCCAACCAAGCACTCTTCAATAATTATTTTCTTGCCGGCATCGCCAAAAACCTTATCTTGCATCATTGAGGTTACGGCTTGCTTTGCTTCATCAATATTCTTAGCCATAACCACGCCCTTACCGGCAGCCAGGCCATCAGCCTTAACTACGCAGGGCGCGCCAATCTTCTCGATATATTTCTTTGCTTCTTCGGGATGATCAAAAACTTTAAAATCCGCAGTCGGCACCTTATATTTTGCCATCAGCTCTTTAGAAAAAACCTTGCTTGCCTCCAAATTCGCCGCCTTCTTATTCGGGCCGAATATCCTTAAGCCCGCTTTTATAAATTCATCCACAATGCCTAAAGATAAAGCTATCTCCGGGCCAACCACAGTCAAGTCAATCTTTTCTTTGCGGGCAAATTCCAATAAACCAAAAACATCATCCGCTTTTATATCAATACATTCTACCAGATGCGCAATGCCGCCATTTCCCGGAGCGCAGAAAACCTTCTCTACAAGCCTTGATTGCGCAATCTTCCATACCAGCGCATGCTCTCTTCCGCCAGAACCCACCACTAATATACGCATTTATTTCTCCTTCAAGCTTTAATCATTACTAAAAGCATCTTGAAACGCTCTATAGCCTTTAAAGCATGCGGCTTATTTGCCGGCATGATAATAACCTCTCCTGCTTTTAATAAGTGCGTCTTGCCCGCAATATAAATCTCTACCATCCCATCCAAAACATAAACTAAAGCATCAAACGGCGCAGTATGCTCACTTAAACCCTGCCCTTTATCAAAGGCAAAAAGCGTAACCGTGCCTTTTTCTTTTTTGATAATCTCTTTACTGACAACGGAAGTATCCTGATAATCTACCAAGCTAACCAGATTTACTGCTTCTCCGATAATATTCATCGCATCAATCATTCCTTTAGCTTAAGGAAAATAAAATAATAAATTATTTCTTAGGAGTTGGCTTGTTAATACGATCTACTAAAGCCTTGGCCTCTTCGCTTGTAAGATTACTGGTTATTGTAATTTTTCCTGATGTAACAGGGTCATAAATTTTAGCCGTAGCCAACAGGTTTCCATCAACAAATATAGCCATCCTTCTTCCTGCGTTCTTAGATGTAATTTCGTTAAACTTCTGCGTTCCTTCCTTAGTGAATTGCAAATCAAATGCCCCGGAATCTTGTTGAATTTTTGCAGCCACAATATCTTTTGTTGATAGAAACGGGCTTCTGGTCACATATAATATTTCATAATTATCCTGTATTCCTAAACTTCTACAATCTGATTGCCCCACTCCGGCACAAACCATATTGAATTCTACTGAAACTTTTTCTTCTGAAGACAGATCAGCCCCGTTAGCATAACTTAATGAAAGACCTAAAGAACATAAAACGATTAATCCAAGATAAACAAATTTCTTCTCCATCTTTCCTCCTAAGAACTTTACTCTGTTACTCGGGGTCCTGCCGATGAAGTTTCCCCATTCCTTCGGGGAAAATCTTCCCTCGGAACGGGGATGCCCCTCTTCATCGTCACCCCTCGCATCGAATCGAATCCGCTACACTAAAATAATTCTATCCCATTTATTCTCTTGAGCTAATTTACATAGAAATCTACATTAACTCAAGAGTCACCAGATTCTTTTGTCAAAAATATTACCAAGCTCTATTTTTTCGAATTTTCAGCTTTATCTTTATTTTGTTTCCACCAATTTAAAAGTGGTTCTATATTAAATGGTAGCCAATTAATGCCAGCAGCTTGTGCAAAGAATTTACCTGCGTAATTTGTCGCATTGAGACTTTCGTCTTTTTCAACAACGGTAATAAAAAAACGCATTTTATTTTCTTTACTTATATCATTTCTATTTTGTATAAAATTGACTAAGTAGGCATGATATAAAGATGCGGAGGAACGATATATTACTTCAAAATCTGATAATGATATCTTATTTGAATCAACATTCTTTGGCCAATCGAATTTTAGATACCCCTGATCAAGGACGCCTGCGTAATCCGTGCGTATCTTTATAACAATATTTGAAATCAGCTTCCGCATAGTAGAGAAAGATTTATCATCATACCATAATACCAACTTATCGAATGCATAGCGATTATCGTTTTGCGCTTCTGTTGCGACTCTTGAAAACTCTGTTATCATTTCTAATTCCTTCAATTTATCTGTAACTTTGGAAGTCAGATTATTAAGGTCTTCTACTTTACCCCCAAGGATTTTATTTTTCTGAGCCACTTCTTCCATTATTTCACGTGTTTCTTTAGAACTTTTTGCAACAAGATCAACAGTCGCACTCTGCGATTCAACGCGTTCTTTTAAATCCGAGACAGTCTTCGCATCTATAGCTGCCTGTTTTGCAGCTGTTTTTATGGTAGCTATATTCCCAAATGTAATTTCTATAGCTCGATCCTGGAAAACAAAAGCAATTCCAACAACTATCAACAGAATACAACTCGATATAACCAATGTTTTATTTTGAATTCCATTAAACAGGCAATAAAATGTTATGATAAATGCATTTCCGATCATTAAAAATCCTAACAGTCTCATTTATTTATCTCCTATTAAAAACTAAAATATCTAACCTAAAAAAATAATGATACTTTTAGTGGGTGGCGAGGCATGTTTTGAGCAGGGCGTTTGCAGGCCGAGCGGGCAAGGTCCCGCCACCACTATTGTTTTGCGGGGAGCGAGGCCGAAACCCGAGCGCAGTTTGCCACGCTGGGGCAAACAAGCGTCCCGGCGAAGAATACGCCTCGACAAACCCACAATTGTCAAAAAAAGCTTATTTCTTTTCTTCTTTGTTTTTGATCGGTAAAAAGCCGGCCATTTCCCCAATCACATTCACCAACTCTGTATTTGCCGGAATAACAATCTTAGCATTATTCACTAATGCCTTTTCAACTGCCTCAAGTTTACGTAAAACCTGCGCATTACCCACAAAATATCTCTCTGCTGCTTCATTAACTAACTTAATCGCCTCTGCCTCTCCTTCTGCCTCAAGGATCCTTGCCTGCTTTATGCCTTCGGCCTTCTTAATCTCTGCGCGTTTTTGTCCGTCAGCTGCGGTTTCAGTAGCCGTGGCATAATCCACCGCGGCAATCTTTTCATTTTCCGCCTTCACTACTTTATTCATTGTCTCCTGGACATCTTTAGGAGGATCAATCTCTTTAAGCTCTGTCCTGACAATCTCTAAGCCCCAGCTGGCAGTCTCTTCGCAAAGGGTCTTATGCAACTCAGCGTTAATCTTGCCTCTTTCGCTGTTAGCGGATTTTAAGGTAAGTGTGCCGATGATATTCCTTAAGGTTGTGCGGGCTAAGTTTACAATTTGCCATTGGTAGTTATTTACGCTATATTGGCAGTTCTTTACGTCCGCCTCATCGCCTTTTACTTTAAAATAAACCTGGGCATCGACTTTGGCATTAAGGTTATCATTAGTAATAATCTCCTGCGGTTCAGCATCAACCATCTGCTCAGTTATGTTAACCTGATAAATAACTTCAATTATAGGGAAAATCCAGTTAAATCCGGGATTAGCAAAGCGGTTGTATTTACCAAACCTTTCCACCAATCCCCTGTGCGTAGGACGCACAATCCTGATACCCATGAAAAAAATCACTACAATCGCAGCAATAATTGGCCCAATCAGATTCATTTTTACCTCCTTACCCACAAAGGGTACACCGGCCATTCCATTAAGGCCGGGTGTTAGCCCACAAGGGCATATTTTTAAACTATCTCTACTTTTTTATTTCCTTTTATTGCCTGGCCAATAACCCAGGACCTTAATTTTAATTCGGATAACTTCCTGATTATTGCTGAAGCCTCCTGCGCGTTGACAACTAAAACCAGGCCAATGCCCATATTTAAAGTATGATACATCTCTTTATCGTCAATATTGCCCTTGTTCTGGATGAGCCAGAAGATTTCAGGCACCTCCCAAGAATTCTTATCAATACGCGCATCAATATTCTTCGGCAATATGCGGCTGATCTTATCGTAAAAAGCGCCGCCGGTAATATGGCTTATGCCATGGATGGATACTCCGTACTGGCGCAATATTTCTAAGACAGGCTTAACATAAATACGCGTAGGCTTAAGCAGTTCTGCGCTCATTCTTTTTAGTTCTGCAGGGCTTAAGACTTTTCTTACCAAAGAATAGCCGTTAGAATGCAGGCCGCTTGAGGCAATGCCGATTAGCTTATCCCCGGCTTTAATCTTGGAGCCATTAATAATCTTATCCTTTTCCACGACCCCTACGCAAAAACCCGCAATATCGTATTCCCCCTCTTTATACATCCCGGGCATCTGCGCGGTCTCTCCGCCAATAAGTGAACAGTTGCTTTCTATGCAACCTTTATTTATGCCGTTGACTACATCCACTAAAACATCTTTCTTTACTTTACTAAAAGCTACATAATCCAGGAAGAAAAGCGGCTGGGCTCCGGCGCAAAGAATATCATTAACATTCATTGCCACTGCGTCAATACCCACTGTATCGTGCTTGTTGGCTAACTTGGCAATCACCAGCTTTGTGCCTACTCCGTCGCTTGACGAAACCAGAACCGGATTCCTATACTGATTTTTCTCTAACTTAAAGAAGCTGCCAAAGCCTCCAATATCCGTAAGCACCTCCTTACGAAAGGATTTTCTGACTAAAGTTTTTATCTTTGATTTAAAGATGCTTGCGCTCTTTATATCCACCCCAGAATTCTTATAGGTTATTTTCTTCACCACTTATCTCCTTTGCTTTCCAGGGACGGTTCTCAACTCAAAGCTAAAGTGTCCCTCTTTTAGGGGACAGTTTTCCTTTGGTTTGAGAACCGTCCCTATATTTATCCTTGACCGCAGCAGCTTCTCTCCAAAGAAAATTTACTATGCCGCTTTTCCGGCCGTACCGGATATTTCCCCGTCCAACAGGAGCTGCAATAACTATCTTTAGGATGCTTAAAACAACTCAACATTCCTTCCAGGCTCAAATAACCCAGGCTATCCACTTCAAGATATTTACCGATCTTCTCTAAGTTATCATATTTATTGGCGATCAACTCACTGGCGCGGTGAAAATCAATCCCGTAAAAACACGGGAAACGGTGTGCCGGACAAGAGATCCTTAAATGTACCTCTTTTACTCCTGCCTTGCGCAGATTGCGCACGCGGATCTTTGAGGTTGTGCCGCGCACAATAGAATCATCAACAATGATTATACGCTTACCCTTTAAAATATCCTTTAAAATATTAAACTTTACGCGCACCCCCATATCGCGGGAATCCTGCGCCGGCTGGATAAATGTCCTGCCCACATAATGGTTGCGGATAATCCCCATCTCTAAAACAATTCCCGATTCCTGCGAATAGCCAAGGGCAGCAGAATACCCTGAATCCGGCACCGGAACCACATAATCCGCATCCACCGGGTGCTCTTTGGCTAATTGCGCCCCCAGTTTACGGCGCACAGTATGCACTGTCTGGCCAAAGACATTGGAATCCGGACGGGAAAAATAAATATGCTCAAAAACACAAAAAGAATGGTGGCTGACAATTAACTCTTTTGGTCTAATTGATTTTAAAACTCCCTGATTATTAATCAGCACGATTTCACCGGGCTCAATTTCACGCACAAATTTTGCGCCGATTAAATCAAAAGCGCATGTTTCGGAAGCCAGGCAGTATGATACGCCGAGCTTGCCTAAAACCAGCGGCCTAAAACCATGCGCGTCCCTTACCCCAATCAAATAATTGCTATTCATCAAGACTAAAGAATACGCGCCTTTAACCCTTTTTAAGGCATAGGCCAGGCTATCCTCTAAACTGCGCTTATTACTGGCCGCCATCAGATGAATGACCAGCTCTGAATCTGTAGTAGTCTGAAATATAGATCCTCTCTTCTCTAACTTTTGGCGCAGATCAAGTGAATTTACCAGATTGCCATTATGCGCGATGCAGATTGAACCATTGGCATAGTCAATTAAAAGCGGCTGGGAATTCTTTAATACGCTTGAGCCGGTAGTTGAATACCGCACGTGGCCTACCGCCATATTTCCTTTTAAGCGGCCAAGCACCTGCTCGCTGAATACATCGCTGACTAAACCCATATCTTTATGGATAGAAAGCGCGCCCTGATTATTGACTACAATACCGCAGGCCTCCTGTCCACGGTGCTGCTGGGCATAAAGGCCAAGATAGGTAAGCCAACTGGCTTGCTTATTATTGGTTATACCGAATAAACCGCAATATTCTTTCGGCTCAAGGCTATCTTTTTTTATGAGCATTCTTTACTCCGTTTTTAGGCACCTTTCCTGTCCAGCAATATAAGCAAAGTTTTTCTTTGGGCAATCCAATAGCCGTTATCATATCGTAAAGCTTCTGGTATTTTAAAGTGGTTGAACCGATATCCCGGTTAATCCAATCAACCATTTTCTTATGTTTAGCTGATTTCTCATCCAGATACTCTGTTAAACTCTTTGGCTCTTTGCCCTCAATCGCCTTGATTGCCCGGCGCGCAGCCAACTCGTTAATACTGCGGGTAGAATAATTAAATTTACAGGGAAACATCAACGGAGGACAGGCAATACGCAGATGAATCTCTCTTGCCCCGTGTTTTTTTAATTTTTGTATAGTGTAATTTTTAAGCTGCGTACCGCGCACAATAGAATCATCGCAGAACACAATGCGCTTACCCTTAATTATCTCAGGGATTGGAATGAGCTTCATCCTGGCAACTAGATCCCTGCGCTCCTGGGTTGCCGGTGTATAGCTGCGGTCATAACCCGGAGTATATTTTACTAAAGGCCGGCGCAAAGGGACACCTGACTCCATGCTATAACCAATAGCATGGGCAGTCCCGGAATCCGGTATGCCTGCAACCATATCCGCTTTAATATTATCATCCTTGGCCAGTTGCGCTCCAGTCCTTTCACGCGAGGTCTCTACATTAAGCGCTTCATAATTAGAAGCCGGAAAACCGGTGTAAATCCAGAGAAATGAACAAATCTGATTCGTCTTTGCGCCTTTGCGTTTTATTGATAATCCTGCGCGGCTAATTAAAACTATCTCCCCTGGCTCAAGATATTTTACCAGCTTATATCCTAAATTAAGAAATGCAGATGACTCTGTGGAAACCGCCCAGCTATTGCCTTTCTTGCCAATGACCAAAGGAGTCAAGCCTAACCTATCGCGACAAGCATAAATTCCTTCTTTATTCAATAGAAGCAGTGAACAAGAACCCTGGATCTTGGCAAAAAACCCCTCCACTCCTTCAATTATATTTTTAGCAGAAATGATCATTTTAGCGCAAAGCTCGGTAAAATTAATCTTTCCTTCGGCTACCTCGGCAAAAGAACGGCCTTTCTTAAATAGCTCTTTGGCCAAACTATCCGCGTTATCAATATAACCGTTGGTGACAATGGCAAATGGCCCGAACTTAGAGTTGGTCACAATCGGCTGTTCATCACGGGCGCTGATTACGCCTATCCCTTTATCTCCGGGCATCTTAAGATAGTCTTCGTATAACTTAGCCTTAAACTGGCTGCCTTTAATATCATGGATCTTACGCGTAAGTTCTTTACCATAAACAGCAAGCCCGGCAAACTGCGTACCTAAATGCGAATGGTAATCCGTGCCGTAAAATAAATCCTGCGCACAATTTTTCTTGGAAACTACCCCGAATATCCCGCTCATTTAAATTCTCTCCTTTACCCAAAAAGGGTACACGACGCAGAAGCGTCGCACTTGTTTATCAAATAAAACAATGTGCCGGCCAAATCATTTAAGGCCGAGTGCTTAGAAATTCTCTTTGATATAGTCCACACCGTTTTTAAAAATCTGCAAACCGTCGCCGCATATTCCAGCTGGCTTATTCCAATTGCGTGGATGGCTCGCTGAGTAGATATGCCTTTCCGGATGGGGCATTAACCCAAACACCCTGCCTGTTTCATCACAGACTCCCGCAATGTTCTCCATTGAACCATTGGGGTTGTCAGGGTAAGCGGAAAGTTTCCCCTTAGCGTCGCAATACTGGAAAACAATCTGTCTATTTCTTTTAAGCCGGTTTAATACCGGCTTATCCTGCGTTATAAACTTACCTTCACCATGGGCCACGGGAAGATAAATTATTTTTTTTAAGCCTTTTGTCCAAATACATTTTCCGGAAGGCTTCAAATACACCCAGCGCGCCTCAAATTTACCGGAATCATTGATAATCAAACTGGTACTTTGTTTTAACTCCAGAGAGCCGGGTAAAAATCCGCTCTTGACTAAAATCTGAAAACCATTACAGATGCCGATAATCAGCCTTCCTTCATCGATGAATTGACGCAGCGAAGACGCAAGCTTAAACCTTAGCTCATTGGCGAGAATTTTTCCCGAGGCAACATCATCGCCATAGCTGAATCCTCCGGGCAAAGCCAATATATGAAAATCATTAAGCATCCTTTGCCTGTCAATCAAGCTGTTGATATGTAAAAGCTCCGGGCTTGCTCCGGCAAGCCTAAACGCCGCGGCGGTCTCTTTATCGCAGTTGGTGCCTGCGCTTCTTAAAATACAAACTTTAGGTTTTATCATAAAATCTTTTTATCACCTGCGCTACCTGCTTGGGCTGATCAGCTAAAACAAATAACTCCATATCTTCCTTGCAAATATTGCCATGGCTATAAACCGTAGACTTTAGCCACTCTAATAACGGCTTCCAATATTTACTGTCAAAAAGAATTACCGGAAACCTGGATATCCTGTTGGTCTGGATCAGGGTAATTGCCTCAAAAAATTCATCCAATGTGCCGTATCCTCCGGGCATAATCACAAAGGCCTTGGCGTATTTTACAAACATAACCTTGCGCACAAAAAAGTAACGGAAACTCAAAACAGTATCGACAAATTTATTCGGCTTCTGTTCGCGTGGAAGCTGGATATTTAAACCGATAGAATAACCCTCTGCGGCCCGGGCGCCTTTGTTAGCCGCCTCCATAAGCCCTGGCCCACTACCGGTAATTATTGCGTATCCTGCCTTGGCAATATAATAAGCTATCTCTTCGGCCTGTTTATAATGCCTGCTGCCTGGCTTGGCGCGCGCCGAACCAAAGATAGAAACTGCTTTTCCTATTTTAGAAAGTATTTCGAAACCATCCACAAACTCCGACATGATGCGGAATATCCGCCAGGTATCCTCCTGGATAAAATCATCTCTTGCAAGCACACTTTTTTTGACGCACGATTTTATTTTAACCATCTCCCCCCCCTACCAACTTAAAGGTTTTTGCCAGCTTTCTTTTAATTTACGCGCATCTGCTTCTACACAAACCTTTCCCCCCAGGCCGTATATTTTAAAATTATTGCCGCCGGTTACGCATCCTGCCAGGCCAAAATCAACACCCTTTAATATTTTCTCAAACTCCTTCTGTTTATTTTTCTCTACCTCCACCACAAAGCGAGAGTTAGACTCTGAAAAAAGAAGCCAATCATTACGCGGAGATTTTGATTCATAAGGGGCCTCTGATAAAAATATCTCTGCCCCTAAACCGCCGCTAAAAACCATCTCTGCCAAAGCCACGCCCAAGCCCCCATCAGAACAATCATGCATTGCCTGAACCAAACCTTTTTCTGCCGCCTTACTTAAAGCCGCAAATATCTTTCTTGACTCTTGATACTTAAGTTTAGGCACCTGATTGCCTATTGCCCCATATAAATCATAATAATGCGAGCCGCCTAATTCATCGCGCGTCTTTCCCACGACATAGATTAGATTACCCGCCTCTTTTGCATACATGGATACTGCCTTATTTACATCCTCCATCACGCTGATTGCCGAAATGAGCAAAGTTGCGGGGATAGCGGTAGATTTTCCATGCACGCTGAATTCATTATAAAGACTGTCTTTACCGGAGATAAACGGCACACCATACGCCTTGGCAGTATCATAACAACCATAAGCAGCGCGCACCAGGCTGCCTAAGCGGTCAGGTTTATCCGGATTACCCCAGCAAAAATTATCCAATATCGCTACTTCTTTTAAAGAACCTCCCACCGCAACAATCTGGCGCAAGGCCTCATCAATACAAGAAGCCGCCATCCAGTAAGGGTCAATAAAACCAAAATGAAAGTTTATGCCGTTGGAAATAATAATCCCTTTACCTGAATCAAACAATGGCTTGGTAACACTGGCATCAGAAGGCCCATCGTTAACCAGTCCGACCAAGGGCTTAATAATTGAGCCCCCCTGCACTTCATGGTCATACTGCCGGATCACCCATTCCTTAGAACAAATGTCATAATGCGAGAGCAGCTTTAATAAATCTGCGGTAAAGTTTTTCTTCTGAAGTATCCTCGGCTCTTTATGTTTGGCCTGCGTGTATACCGCTTTTTTAGTAACCTGCGGTATGCCTTCATGTAAGAAATGCATATCTAAATCACAAACCAGATTATCCTCGTAATAAAGCTCTAATCTCTTAGTATCGGTAAATTCTCCGATTACCGTAGCTTCAACGTTTTCTCTGGCAAAAACTTCAATTAACTTATCAATATTCTTAGGAGGAACGGATAGCACCATCCTCTCCTGCGATTCAGAAATCCAGATCTCCATATAAGAGAGCCCGGAGTATTTCAAAGGCACACGCTCCAAATAAACTTTCGCCCCCAACTCAGCGCCCATCTCGCCTACTGCGCTAGATAACCCTCCTGCGCCGCAATCCGTAATCGCGCTGTAAAGATTTGCGTCGCGCGCCTGTAGAATTGTATCAAGCATCTTCTTTTCCTGGATAG
>JAHJCJ010000058.1 GCA_018812825.1 Candidatus Omnitrophota bacterium | reverse complement strand
TATATTAAAATGTTCTCTCAAGAAAAACTAGCATATGAGAAAGATGAAATAGGTGTTTATACTATTAATGGAAAAAAATTAAATCTTTCTAAAACAGAGGTATCCAGATTAGTTACTGCATATGATGGGAACATTAGATTTTTAGATGATAATTTGAAAGAATTATTTAAATATTTAGAGAAAAGTGGTTTATTATTGAATTCAATAATAATAATCACTGCAGATCACGGGGAGAGCTTAGGAGAACATAATATTTTTGATCACAATGAATTGTATTATGGTATTTTAAGGGTCCCTTTAATTATTAAATTACCGAAATTAGGAAGGGGGATTAATCGTTATCCGGTGGTTTCGTTGGATATCTTTCCAACCGTTGTAGAGCTACTGGGATATAAAAATGATCGCATATTAAGAACATTCCAGGGGAAAAGTGTTTTTGGTAAAAGACGCTTACAGGAAGAGTTGTTCTCAGAGTATGATAACAGACACTCTTTGATTATTGATAATTTACGGCTTTTTTCTAACGTTAACGGTAGATATGAAATGTACGATATAAATAAAGATCCACTTGAGCTTAATAACTTAGCTTCAGTAGAAGGAAATGAATTCAGTTTTCTAAAGCTTAAAATGAATAACTTCCCGAAGTCTTCTAAATGTAAAAATGTTAATATTAAATCAATACTTGATGAAGAAACTAAATCAAGCCTAAAAAGTTTAGGGTACATTCAGTAAGATCTTTGTGATGAATGTTTTTATTGAAGTAAAACTTTTGCATCAGAGAGTAAGTTAAACGGACAATCTTTCAATATATTGAAAGATCTATAACAGCAAATGCATTTAACACTAATCTAGAAGAGCCATTTTAAGCAGCAGAAACAGGCGTGCTGCTTTTTAACAATTAGTCCACTGAAGGGGGGAAGTACGGAATTAGCAATAGCCCGTATTAAAGAAAGGGTGGCGGAAGGCGGACACCATATTCCTGCGGAAGATGTTCGTAGGCGGTTTGCCCGTGGCTTGGCTATTTTTTCACCTTGTATGAGCCGTTAGTTGATTCTTGGATGTTGTTTGATAATTCTAAAGCAAAACCAGCATTAATTGCAAAAAGAAGGAATGGTCATCGAGAGATTGTCAGTGATGAACTATTCGCAACGATTCGAGAACTGCGAGGTCATAAATGAAAAAAAGAATGTCATTGCAGGATAAGTCCGAAGCGGCATTAAAAAAAGCGGTACGGGGTGTGGTGGAGCGGCACAAGAAGACAGGTCGTCCGTTTTCGATATGGGAAAACGGTAAAACCGTGCGCATTTCCCCCAGCGCGATCAAGTAATCTTATCAAAATACTGGATGATTTTTGTATAGTAAGTGAGTTGCGTTAACGTAAGTTGTTGATTATAATGGTGTTGGAAATGGCAAGGTTTATTTCCCTGCCTCTCCGTTTTTTTTAAGTACCGAATACAAATCTTCGTCTACGATGGGAAGCTAAATTTGATACAGGCGCTTATTTTATCAACGAATTATTTCAATAATTCCTTTCAAGCTAATCTGTTTTTGAAAAATTCAGTTTTTTCGGTAGAATCATTGGAAGCCTAAATGCTAGCCATAGAAAAAATCTTATATAGAAACGTATTGTGTGTTTATCCTCATCAAAAGGGAGCGCCAGAGAAAAAATATTGCCCTCCTATTGGGCTAGAATATATTGCCGCTGCCCTAAAATGTTTAGTTGAAAAGATTACTCTTATAGATATGAGGTTTGAACCGAATCTGGATAAATTCATTAAAAATAACCCAGTGGATTTGGTTTGTCTATCCGTATGCTGGGATTATCAACGGGATGCCGCCATAAATATTATTGCCCAGATTCCTTCTAACATTAAAGTTGTTGTAGGAGGGAGGTATGCTACGACTTATGTAGAAGAATTATTTGCCGCGGCTCCTAGTATAGATATTATTGTTAGAGGGGATGGCGAGGAGAGCATTCGGGATATAGCCTCAGGGTTACCTTTGCAGGGTATCTTAGGGATTTCTTACCGCAAAGATAATATTATCATTCACAATAAGTCTCGCGACCTTATTTCATTAGACGATAAAATTTATCCTGATAGAAAGTTGCGGCGGGTTAATTACAGGCTTTTATATAAGAATATAGATCTTGGTTTTGGTATAGATTTTATTTCTACTTCCAGGGGCTGTCCGTATAATTGTAGATTTTGTAGTTTTACTAATAATCCCTTAGGCCAGAAGAGGGGCTGGAGCGCGAGATCAGCGCGCTCTATTGTCGAAGAATTAAAGACCATTGATGCTGGTTTTATCTTTGTTGTAGACGATAACTTCGCCGTAGATATGAAAAGGGTAGAGGAGATTTGTGATTTGATCATTGTTGAAGGGATAAAAAAGACCTTTGCGGTCGCCTTAAGGCTCGATATTTATAAATATCCACAGGTTTTAAAGAAAATGTTTGCGGCTGGCTTTAAGATATTATCAATCGGAATTGAGTCAGCTCAGGATAAAACATTAAAGGCGATGGACAAGGGTTTTGATACTGCTTTAGCTAAAAAGTCTTTTGCTGAGATTCACAAGGTAAATTTTTATATTCACGGTTATTTTATTGTTGGCTGCATAGGAGAAAGCGAATTAGAGATGCTGGCGATTACCCCTTTCGCTAAGAGGCTGAAATTAGACTCTATTAGCCTCAGCCTGTTAAGAACAGAAAAGTATTCACCCTTAAATGAAATTATTGCTAAGTCTAAAGGGTAT
>JAHJCJ010000057.1 GCA_018812825.1 Candidatus Omnitrophota bacterium | reverse complement strand
GAATACGATATTATTAAAAAGCATCCTGTAAAGGGGGCACAGATCTTAAGGCCTTTGCAGATTTTGCGTCCGGTTATTCCGATTATTATGCATCATCATGAAAAATATAATGGCACTGGTTATCCATCGCACCTTAAAGGCGGACAGATCCCCTTATGTGCGCGGATCATGTCTGTGGCAGATGCTTTTGAGGCAATGGTTTACGGCCGACCATACCGGCAGAGGATGGATATTAATTCGGCTATTAGGGAAATAAAGAAAAAAAGCGGGACCCAATTTGACCCTAAGATAGTAGAGGCTTTCTTGAGAGTAATTAAAAAATTCAATAAAAGAATTTATTTAAAACAGGATAACCTTCGGTTATAATATTGCGCTGTGGCAGAAAAACAGGATTATTTACAAAGTGAACTTTTTACGCAGTCTCAGAATAGCGGCCAATATAAGCCGCGTACCTACGGCAATCAGTTTTTTACGCGTATCCGGGGCTATGAAAAAATATTGCTTTTAATCATGGGTTTGGTTTTATTAAGCGTCATTTCTTTTTCTTTGGGGGTAGAAAAAGGCAAACGCGTTGTTTTAACCTCAAATAATAATATTGAGCCAGCAAGTTATACTATTCAGGTGGGGGCTTTTAAAAACAGAAATCTTGCTTTGCACCAGGCTCAGCTATTAGCAAAAAAAGGGCTGGCTCCGTTAGCTTTTGCGAAAGGGAATTATATTATTTTGTGCGTAGGCAAATTTTCTAATCAAGAGCGCGCGCAACCTTTGCTGACTCAACTGCAGAAAACCTACGCTGGTTGCCGCATAAGGAGGTTATAAAATCATGTCAATACATCCGTCGTTAATTATTTCGGAAAAAGACAAAATGGCCCGTTCAGTATTAAAGCGCACAGAGCGCATCAGGCAGATGCAGGAAAAGGGCAAGTGGAAAGAAGGAGATTCGGTTTATGGTTTGCCGAAAATCAAGACCTTAAGGATCAAGATCAAAAAAGAGAAGGCAGTTAAAACCGAGACTTCCACTGTTGAAGGCGTAGCAGCGGCAGCCGCACCAGGAGCAAAGGACGCAGCTAAAACTGCACCTAAAGCACAAGAGAAAAAATAAAACCCCTGGACTAAAGTCTAGGAGGAATTAAATGCAGCAAAAATTCAGGTACAAGATAATGTTATTTGTGTTTCTGTTTAGCTCTATTTTTGCAGGAGCTGTATTTGCGGCTGATTTTACTGCATTTACAGGACAGATTAACGCAGATAATATAAATGTACGCGTTGATGCTACGGTAAACTCAACGGTTGTTTGTACTATTTCTAAAGGGCAACTGGTAGAAGTGGTTTCTGAAGTTTATGACTGGTATAAGATCCGCCTTCCCAAGGCAGCGCCTTCTTATATAAAAAAGGACCTGGTAGAATGTATTAATAATAATTCGGCAAAATGTTTTAATGCCAAGGTAACCAGGGATAGGGTGAACATTCGGCTTGAACCCAGTAAATCATCGTGGATTATTGGAAAGGCTGATAAGTTAACGGTAGTAAACATTATCCATGATGAAGACAGCTGGTATAAGATTGAACCAATATACCAAAGCTATGGTTGGGTAAATAGAAAGTTTATCGATAAAAATATCATTGTTTTTAAGGAAGAGGGGAAGCAAACCACTGCTAACCAGCAGGTGGCTTTGGCAACTGGAGGCCAAACCACTGCTAACCAGCAGATTTCCCAGCCGCTTGATTTGGTTGTTGAAGGCACGATCAGCCCGTATGGAGTGGTCTTATGGCGCAAGGCAACCCATAAGTTAGTTACCAACAGTAAAAAGATATATTTCTTAAAAGGCAATCGAAAAGGTTTGGATAGCCTTAATTACTGTAAGGTTAAAGTTACTGGTAAATTAATCAACCCAAAGAATAGCAGGTATCCGATTATTGAGGTAGCTATTATAGAGGTATTGAATTGAGCCTTCCGCAATTAATTATCTCATTTGCTATCTCATTCGCGCTTTTATTGATCGCTATGACTGTGCATGAGTTCGCGCATGGCCTGGCTGCTTATAGGTTAGGTGATTCTACGGCTAGATTTTCCGGTAGGCTTACCTTAAACCCACTGGCGCATATTGATCCTTTCTGGACTATACTCCTGCCGCTTGTGCTTTTTTTATCCAGCTCCGGGCATTTTGTCTTTGGCGCTGCCAAACCAGTGCCTATAAATTACCGGGCGTTGAAAAATCCCAAAAAAGACATAATCTGGATCGGCCTAAGCGGGCCGTTGGCCAATCTTATTCTCGCTTTTATTATTGCTCAAGTATTGAAATTTGTCCCGCTGTCAGGTATCTTTGATTATCTTCTTTTAAATTTGCTTTTAATTAATGTTGTTTTAGCTTTATTCAACTTGATCCCCATTCCGCCATTAGATGGCTCGCGTGTTTTGATGGGATTACTGCCTGAACGGTTATCGCAGCAGTATATCAGCCTTGAACGCTATGGTTTTATTATTCTTTTTGCGTTTATTTGGCTGGGTCTATTTGACCGTCTGCTTTGGCCAATGGTGGCATTAGTGATTAAATTTATGGGGGTAGGTTATTAAATGCGTAAAGTAAAAGTTAAATTAGGAAGCCGTTCATATGACATAATTATTGGTAAGCTAATTCTTAAAAAATTAGGCGTATATTTGCGTAAATTAAATATCGGCTCTGACGCCTATATTATTACCAATGCGCTATTAAAGAATAGATACGGCGTAATCCTATCCAAAGTTTTATTAAAAGCCAATTTTAGTTGTCGCTTTAAGACTGTTTCGGACAGCGAAAGAAGTAAATCCTTGGAAAGTGCCGGATGCGTAATTAAGGATCTCGCTAAGTTTGATCAGAAAAGAAGAGTTTTTATTATTGCTTTTGGTGGCGGAGTAGTAGGGGACTTGGCAGGTTTTGTTGCTTCAGTGTATAAGCGAGGCGTCGGTTATATACAGATTCCCACCACTCTATTGGCTCAGGTAGATTCGGCTATCGGCGGCAAGACTGCAGTTGACCTGGATTTAGGCAAAAACCTGATCGGCGCCTTTTATCAGCCCCGGCTTGTTTTTAGCGAGATTGATTTCTTAAAGACTCTGGATAAGCGCCAGGTTGCTTCAGGAATGGCAGAGGTTATCAAATACGCTATTATCAAAGATAATAATTTATTTTGTTACCTGGAAAATAGGCACAAAGATGTGTTTGAATCTTGTCCTACGGTATTAGAAAAGATAATCAGTTCTTGCAGCAAGATTAAAGCATCAATAGCCAGCCGTGATGAAAAAGAGAGATTAGGTTTAAGGACAATTTTAAACTTTGGACATACGATTGGCCATGCGATTGAGTCTGCCTGCGGTTACAAGGGTTATAATCACGGTGAGGCAGTAGGTTTAGGAATGATTGCGGCTTCAGTTCTAAGCTGTAAGCTTGGGTTAATTGATAACAAATTAGCCCTGCGTATTGAGAATTTAATTAAACTTTATGGCCTGCCTATAAGACTAAAGGGCGTATCCATAAATAAGATCATTGATGCCTACTATCACGATAAGAAATTTGTCGGCAAACAAAATAAACTAGTTTTGATTCGCGGGATTGCTAAGCCCATGCTTGTACGAAATGTCGCGCTGGATTTGATAAAAGAGGCGGTTAGGAAAATCGCTTAAGCCTATCTGCTAGTAGAGAGAATAATGGTCTCCCCTTCGCTATTTAACTCTACGGTATTTACAGTAATCTTTTCTACTTTTGCCCTGTCAACTAAGTCGTTTTCCCTTATAATCTGATTATTCACTAAGGCATAACCGTCATGATCGGAGAAAAATATTCCGCTTAAAATAAAGTTTTTTTTTGCTTGTTCCTGTTTCTCAAGCAGGGGGGTTGGCATAACAGCTGGCGGTGTTTGGCTAACTTGCGATTCCCTGTCTGAGATCGGAGGTACTTTAGGGGGCTCAGGTACATGGGGCGACTCAATCTTACGGTTAATAATTGTAAATATAATGTTGCTCAACAATAATCCGACAACAAATATTAAAATATAAAATAGGTAAGGTTTAAGTTTTACTTTTTTATCCGGCTCGGATATTTCTTTAAGAGAGTTTCTTTGGATAGACTCTTCAGTTTTCTTTAGCGCCTCATTAATTATACTCATAAATCATCCTGCCTTAACAGAATAGCTGCCTAATTCCCCGATACATCTTTTTATAATATTAAAATCTATGTGGTTAGTTTCGGTGACAAAACCAGCTAAGAGCGCGCGGTCGCAGATCATATTAATCAACCTGGGAGTCCCGCCGGAGAAACAGCTTATTGCATCAATGGCTTCATTACTGAATTCAATTTTTTTACTTTGGCAGTCGGAAGCCAAGCTATGGCCCTGCGGCCTATCTTGGGCGCCAGCAACCTCTAGGCGATGGTTTATATAAGCCTTTATTTCGTCATTATCAAGCGGGCCAATGTGGTATCTAACCATAATCCTTTGGCGCAGTTGCCTTAAATCATATAAATTAATCCGGTTGTTTAATTCCGGCTGGCCCACTAAAATTACCTGCAGCAGCTTGTCTTTTTCTGTTTCTAGGTTTGAAAGCAGGCGTATCTGTTCAAGCAAGTTTGGTTTTAAGTTTTGCGCCTCATCAACAATAAGCACCAGATTATTTCCCGCATTTGACTCTCGTAGTAGAAAATTATTTAATTCCCAAACCATATCTAATTTAGTCTTGGGGGCAATTCCGAAATCCTTAATGATTGATTCTAAGAGTTGGCTTTCAGAAAAGGCAGGATTCAAAATAAAAGCTGTTTTTACATTTTTACCTAGGTGGTTTAATAAGAAACGGCAGATGGTTGTCTTACCAGTGCCTATTTCTCCGGTTAAGACAATGATCCCCTTCCTTTGGGAAACTCCATAAATCAGGTGAGAGATAGCTTCTTTATGTTTTTTACTGGAGAAAAAAAAGGCAGGATCGCTGGTAACATTGAAAGGCCTTTCTTTTAACCCGTAAAATTGGCAGTACATTACTCACCTCCCGGTTATTATAGCAGTAATGCAAAATTTGTAAAGTATTGACATATTTATAAATATATGCTATATTTTTTCATTAGAGGTAAGAGAATAGCCACGGCTGCCTCAAAGACAGAAGGCACTAATGGTTATTTTAGGAAGATCAAAAGAAAATCGTTGTTTCCCCCGGGTAGGTTTTCATTCACAAATACGTTATCAACTTAGGGGAAAGCCTGATTTCGATAACGTTCTCAGCAATGATATTAGCTGCGGTGGCGTAAGGTTCACCAGCGAAAGGTTTATTCCTACTTCTACCTTGGTAATGCTTGAAATCAATGTTTTAAACCGCGTGCTAAGACCTATTGGCAAAATAGCCTGGTCAGCTCCTGTGGCGCATTCTGACCGTAATCAGACGGGTGTGGAATTTATGGAGTTTAACGCACCGGAAAGGAATTATCTTAGAGACTTTGTAAACATGCAACTAGGAGAAGCTTGAACTAATGAAAGGAAAATTATAAATGGTAACAGAAGTAGCTAAAGAAATGCAGGCAGAAACCAAACCAAAAGCAGAAAAACAAACTAATTGTTTGGCTTGTAATAAACTAATCAAGAAGCTAAAAAAATATTATCGCAATGGTAAATTCTATTGCAGCAAGAAATGTTGGCGTGCTTTTATTGATAAATCTAAGGCAGAGAGTGGGGCAGGGAAGAAATAATGAAAAGGGTTAAAGAACGCAGGATTCATCCGCGCTTAGAACATAAACTGCCGTTTAATGTTGCAGTAAACGGTTATGATTTTTCTACCACTACACATAATATAAGCTGTGTAGGAGCTTATTGCCATCTAGATAAGTATATACCTCCTTTTACTAAGATTTCCATAAAACTTAGCCTCCCCCATAAAGCCCGGGCAGCTAGGAATACTATCGTTGAATGCAAGGGTGTAGTTGTAAGAAGCGAAGATGAGGCTAGGGGTGGATTTAACATTGCTATATTCTTTAACCAAATGCGCGATGGAGAACGTAAAAAAATCGCTGCGTATATAAGCCAGTTCTTGCATTAATCATTAGTTTTGCTAACTTATGGCCTTGGCTGTTCGGAAGCCAAACCATGGTTTTACTAACCACTTGGGAAAAGTTAGAAAAGACAATCGACGAGTTAAGCTTATCATAGGCTTCATCTATAAGGATGAGGCTATTTTTATTAAATCCAGGGATAGGTTAAAAAGAAAACTCGGCAGGATTGATTTTCAGTCTGATGCACTTGATTTTAATTACACCGCTTATTATGCAAAAGAGATAGGTGTTGGCCTAAAAAGAAGGTTTATCAGTTTTGGCAAGTTAATTCCTATTCAGGATTTATACCGCATCAAGCTTTATACCAATAGGCTCGAGGCAAAATTTTTAAACTCCGGAGAGCGCCAAGTGAATATTGATCCGGGGTATGTGGATTTAGCAAAACTAGTACTTGCCTCAACCAAAGATTACGCACATAGGATATATTTACGTAAAGGTATTTTTGCAGAGATAACACTAAGCTATCGGGGTAATTCTTTTGTTTCTAATGATTGGACCTACCCGGATTATCGCAGTCAAGGATATATCGATATCTTTAATAAAGTCAGGAAACTCTATGCGTCATAACATAAAGCCCGCCAGACTAAAGCCGAGGTGGATACTTGAACGGTGCCCAATCTTAATATGCGGTTTGATTATTTTGAGCGGTTGCGCGACTATTTATAATTCTGCTACCGGACAGCGGGAAACCTTGTTTATTGACACAAAGGCTGAAGTCAGTTTGGGTTCGGATATGGCTAAGCAGATTAGCCGTGAGAAAAAGATTATCAATGATCCCAAGATGCAGGAACGCTTGGATAAGGTCGCTAAGAGGATAGCCGTAGTTTCCGACCGTCAGGATCTAAGATATAATTTTAATATTGTTGATGAAAAAGAGTTTAATGCCTTTGCTATACCAGGAGGCAGCGTTTATATCAACAGCGGACTGATGGGAGCGGCTAATGATGATGAATTAGCTGCAGTAGTCGGCCATGAGGTTGGCCATATCGCGGCGCGCCATAGCGTAAAACGCCTGCAGGCGGTGCTGGGGTATCAATTACTTAGTTCTATTGCCTTGGGAGTTAGCGGACAAAAGCAGGTTTTTCAAGCGGTGGATGTGGTTTTTAATGTGGTAGTTTTGGGCTACGGCCGTAAAGACGAGTTTCTTGCTGATAGGTTGGGAGTAAAATATTCAAAAGCAGCTGGATTTAATCCGCGTGGCATGGTTACTTTCTTTCAGAAACTTAAACAGGAAAGTAAAAACTCAGGCCCCACTTTAGTATTCTTAAGTTCCCATCCTCCTATAGATGAGCGTATCAAACAGGCGGAAGGAGAGATCTCTGTTTTAACTCCGTAATTATATGTTAGACTATCCGGCATATCTTAAAGCAAGTAAAAGTGGTAAATTAAAAGAAGTAACTAACCAGCTTTTTAGCAGCCTTAAATCATGCGATATCTGTCCCCGGCGCTGCAAGGTCAACCGCCTAGATAGTAAAGTTGGTTTTTGTAAGACCGCTCGATTACCCAAGGTTTACAGTTTTATGTGCCATCACGGAGAAGAGCCGCCTGTTTCAGGTACTAAAGGCAGTGGTACAATATTCTTTAGCCATTGCAATATGGGCTGCGTATATTGCCAAAACTATGAATTCAGCCAATTAGGCAAGGGCAGGGAGTATGAATTTAAAGAGTTGGCGCAAATAATGTTAACTCTTCAGAAATCAGGTTGCCATAATATCAATCTGGTTACGCCAACGCATGTTTTGCCACAGATACTTAAAGCTTTGGAGATAGCTATTGCGCAGGGACTAAAAATACCGTTGGTTTATAATACCAGCGGATATGAATTAGCCCAAACCTTAAGATTACTTGATGGGATAGTTGATATATACCTTACGGATATGCGTTACGCAGATAGCCTAATTTCACAGAGGTTTTCATTTGCCCCGAATTATCCGCGATACAATCAAGAGGCGGTAAAAGAAATGCATAGGCAGGTTAGCCTGACAGAGTTTAATAAAGATGGGTTAATCAGAAGAGGTTTAATTATAAGGCATCTGGTATTACCAAACCAGGCCTCTGGTACGCATAAAATTATGCAGTTTATTGCTAGGGATATTTATGAGAATGCTTATATTAGTTTAATGAGCCAGTATCTGCCTTATTATAAAGCTTCTGGTTACTCTGAAATCAGCCGTCGTCTGAATAATGATGAATACGAAGAAGCTAAGAAAATATTGGAAGGTTGTAATTTGCTTAACGGTTGGATCCAGGAGTCATATGGTTCAGAGCGTTTTGCGGGAGTAAATATTAAACCTATTTAAATATGCTCAAAGAATCAATTTTTAAGAAAATTATTAATTTTATCTTTGCTAAGTTATTTAAGATTAACGACTCTGTGCAGAAGATCGCTTTGGGTGTTGGTTTGGGGGTATTTTCAGGGCTTATCCCCGGGACAGGACCGGTTGCGGCATTATTTTTGGCTTTTGTTTTCCGGGCTAACCGGGCTGCTGCTTTATTAGGAAGCATACTTACCAATAGCTGGTTAAGCATAGTAACCTTTATTTTAGCAATAAAAGTTGGGTCTACGGTACTTGGCAGGCATTGGCAGGAAGCCTACCATAAGGCACAAGATCTAATCCGTGATTTCCACTGGACAAGCTTCTCTAAACTTTCTTTTTTAGATCTGCTTTTACCGGTTATTATTGGATATTTGATTGTCGGTTTATTTTTAGGCCTGGTTAGTTATTTAGTAGTTCTTCTGATAATTGGGAGAAATTTCTCTAAAAACAAGTCCGTTTACTGATAGTAGTATAAAAATTAAGGCACATTTTTTAGATGCTACCTTAATTATCCTAAGAAACTTAGTGATCATTAATCCCCGTAAACGCCTAAAATGTTTTTAACACCGTAGTCCGCATATAGTAACTAAACCTATTTTATCCATACTATATTTTTTCTCAAATTATTTAAGAAGGCAATCTGATAATGCAAGATTTTTAAGCTTGCTAAAAATAGATTTAAGCGTTAAAATAAAGGCGATTGAAAAATTAACGGAGGCTTTGATGAAGAAATTAGTCCTACTGCGCCACGGAGAAAGCACCTGGAATAGAGAGAACCGCTTTACTGGCTGGACTGATGTTGATTTATCCGATCAAGGCATACAAGAGGCAAGGAAGGCCGGTGAGATACTTAAAAATGAAGGTTTTGTTTTTGATATAGCTTTTACTTCTGTATTAAAGAGGGCTATTCGCACCCTTTGGTTGACACTAGATGAAATGGATTTAATGTGGATACCGGTTTATAACTCCTGGCGGCTTAATGAAAAGCATTACGGGGCTCTGCAAGGATTAAATAAATCCGAAACTGCTGTTAAATACGGCGAGGAGCAGGTTTTAATCTGGAGAAGAAGCTATAATGTGCCTCCTATGGCCTTGGATAAAAATGATCCACGTTATCCTGGTAATGACAGCCGCTACAATGACCTTAAGACCAGAGAATTACCTCTTACAGAATGCTTAAAAGATACGGTGGAGCGTTTTTTGCCCTATTGGCATAAAACTATTGCTCCGGCTGTAAAAAACAACAAGCGCGTAATCATTGCCGCGCATGGTAATTCTTTGCGTGCCCTGGTCAAATACCTTGACAATATATCCGAAGATAAAATTGTTAATTTAAATATACCTACAGGCATGCCCTTGGTCTATGAGTTAAACGATAATTTAAAGCCAGTTAAAAGTTATTACTTGGGTGATCCAGAAGCAATAAAGAAGGCTATGGATGCAGTGGCAAATCAGGGTAAGGCAAAATAGTTTGTTTACTGCTTAAACAGGAGGCGCATATGGCGGTAAAAAGAATAGGCGAGAAATACAGGTGTAATGTTTGCGGAAATGAAGTTACGGTAAGTAAGGTTGGCGGAGGCGAATTAGTTTGTTGCGGCAAGCCAATGGAAAAAATTGAAGGATAAACAAAGGGGAGACATGCAATGAGCAAATCAGTTAAAGGTACAAAAACAGAGCAGAATTTACTTAAATCTTTTGCCGGTGAATCACAGGCGCGTAACCGCTACACGTATTTTGCCTCAACTGCCAAAAAAGAAGGATTAGAGCAAATAGCTAATATCTTCACGGAAACTGCTGAGAATGAAAAAGAACATGCCAAGATTTTTTTTAAGCATCTTGAAGGCGGAGATGTAGAGATTACTGCTGTTTATCCTGCTGGCATAATCAAGGATACAAAAACCAATCTAGAAGCAGCAGCAGCCGGTGAGAATATGGAATGGACTACGCTTTATGCTGATTTTTCCAAGACTGCAAAAGATGAAGGCTTCACCGAGATTGCGCGTGCATTTGAACAAGTAGCTAAGGTTGAAAAGTTTCACGAATCACGTTATCGAAAATTAATTAATAATTTTGCTAATAGCGAAGTATTTAAAAAGAAGGTGAGCATAAAATGGCACTGTACTAACTGTGGTTATGTTAT